>LJUC01000120.1 GCA_001303695.1 Phycisphaerae bacterium SM23_30 | reverse complement strand
ATCATAAGGGTTTTAAAAAACTACCCCCAAAATTAAGGCATATGCTGCTGGATTACCTAAGCCGGGCAGCATGACCATATAAAAATGGCAAAAGTCGAGCTTAGTTGGTTTGTTTTACTAACCATCGGAGAATCCTCCTTCCACAAAACTTCCACAAAACTTCCACAAATGAGGATTCCCAGATGAGAAAAGAAATGCTAAGCCCTGAAATTTCAATAATTTATAGCATTTCAGGGTAAAAGGAACCGGAGAGGGCGGGATTCGAACCCGCGGTACGGATAAACCATACACAGCCTTTCCAAGGCTGCTCCTTAAGCCACTCGGACACCTCTCCGGTGGAACACAATTACCGGCCCGACCGGCCGACATCAAGTAAGTATTTTAACTATGGGCCTTTAATTCGCAAGGATATTCAACAGGCGGTGTCAATGATTTTAGCCGTTTTGATGTTGTAGCGTGGGCGGATTTAAGGTACATTGTCGTCTGCGCATGAAATTGCCTTTTGACGTATGTCATTTTACGCTCGATGTTCAGGGTAAAGAGGAATTTTATCGATGCCCAGAGACAGTGCTTGGCTTTCATTTTATCAGAAGGAGCCAGGAGATGACCAAACAAATCAAGCTTTACTATAAAAACGCCACCTGCGAGGTTGTCGGAGACGAGCACGGCGTCAGCATGGAGGCCCTGTCTCAATTAAGGCCAAGAATCTCAGAGATTACCTCCCGTCTGGCCCACCAGCGATTCGAAGGAAAGCTTCCCTATCGTGATCTGCCTTATCAGGAGGAAAACTGCGATAAGATTATGGATTTTACCTCCAGGTTTGCCGGCAGATACGACAACCTGGTGGTGCTGGGCATTGGGGGATCGGCGTTGGGCAATATCGCCCTGCAGACGGCCCTTAACAATCCCACTTATAATTTACAGCCTACCCGTCCGGGCCCGCGGCTGTTCGTGATGGATAACGTCGATCCGGTTCAGTTGGGCGGGTTGTTGGTTATACTAGAAGGAGAATTGGAAAACACCCTGTTCAATGTCATCAGCAAATCGGGTCAGACGGCGGAGACCGCCGCCCAGTTTCTTATTGTGCGGGCAATGCTCAAGGCCAGGCTGCCCCAGGCGAACCTGGCCGACCACATCATTGCCACCACCGATCCTCAAAGCGGCACCTTGAGACAAATTGTCGAACGGGAGGGATTAACCGCCCTGGAGGTGCCGCCGGGCGTGGGCGGCCGCTTCAGTGTTCTCAGCGACGTTGGCCTTTTCAGCGCCGCGATGTGCGGCATCAACATTGTCGAATTATTGGAAGGGGCCGCCGATATGGATCAGCGGGTTAAGGATGATGAGTTAATGCGAAATCCCGCGGCTCTCTATGCCGCTATTCAATGGCTGTTCTATCAAAAGGGTAAGAACCTATCGGTGATGATGCCTTACAGTTATCAACTCAAGGATTTGTGCGACTGGTACCGCCAGTTATGGGCGGAGAGCCTGGGCAAGGCTCAAAACCTCAAGGGCGAACAGGTCAACGTGGGCCCTACTCCCATCAAGGCCCTCGGGGCTACCGATCAGCATAGTCAGGTGCAACTGTACCGGGAAGGCCCCAACGACAAGGTAATCACATTTCTGGAGGTTGAGTCCTTCGGTCGGGATGTCACTATCGGCGCCGCGGGTGATGTAGAGGAGCTGGCTTATCTATCCGGGCAAACAATGAGTAAGCTCCTCAACAGCGAAAAGGTGGGCACCGAATACGCGTTGGTTCAATCGCAGCGGCCTTGCCTGACGGTGCGTTTCCCGGAAATCAGCGCCTATACGGTGGGGCAATTTATTTACCTGTTTGAGGTGGCCACCAGCTACATGGGCGAATTGCTGGGCATTAATACGTATGACCAGCCCGCCGTGGAGCTGGGCAAACAGGCGACCTTTGCCCTGATGGGCCGTGAAGGCTATCAGGAAATGCTCCGAGAAATTCAAGGCGCAACCAGGATCGATGATGATTTTTTGGTGTAATGGGAGAAATTAAAGACTGATGAAAAAAAGTGAGGCCAAGGCGGTCATCTTTGATTTGGACGGGGTGTTGGTGGATACGGGTGCATTTCATAAGCGATCGTGGAGTGATCTGTCGGCTCAGCAAGGCTGGTCGTTTTCCGAGGAGAAATTTCGTCGAACATTTGGCATGCAGAATTATCAGATTATTCCCCTTCTGGCGGGTCGAGAGTTATCCGCCGACGAGATCGACCGCCTGTCCGAGTGGAAAGAGGAGCGTTATCGGGAGCTGGTGACCGGCAAACTGGTTTTACTGAAGGGGGTTAGAGTTTTGATAGACGATTTGAAGTTGGGGGGATTTCTTTTGGCGGTGGGCACCTCCACGCCCCGGATGAACCTGGAGTTTATGCTGGAACATACCCACGTGCGCAACAGCTTTGACGCTTTCGTCACGGGAGAAGAGGTCCGGTGCGGCAAACCCGCCCCGGATACTTTCCTCAAGGCGGCTCAAAAGCTGTCTGTTGCGGTCGAGAGGTGCGTAGTGGTGGAGGACGCGGTGCAGGGCGTACAGGCCGCCAAGGCCGCCGGCATGTACGTCGTGGCCGTCACCACCACCCGGTGCGGCGCCGACCTTGCCCAGGCCGATATTATTGTCGATAACCTTGAAGAACTCTCCGCTGCCGACTTCGATAAGTTACTGAAATCAGCTGGGTAATTATAAAAAATGATTTGTTTAAGGGCGCCGTTACCCTATAAAAGTAAAACAGTCGGCAACGTTTATTATCCATTCGGCAACTCCCATCTGATTGGTATTCTTAAAATTCTTGCCAAAGGTGTGGGTGTTTATATAATACATTTTTGTTCAACCGTCGGTCTTGACTTTAGATCCGGAGATTGGTGATGAGCGTATTATGGATAATGTTGGCGGCGGGGGTGATTTTGTTATTAGGGGGTCGGTTTTACGCCCCGGTGATCGGGAAGGTACTGGGAGAGAAAGCGGAGCGTATAACGCCGGCAGTACGGATTAACGACGGTCGAGATTACGTGCCCACGCGGACGCCGGTGGTTTTTGCCCATCACTATGCCTCTATCGCGGGAGCCGGTCCTATTATTGGGCCGGTATTGGCGATTTTATACGGCTGGGGCCCGGCGTTGCTGTGGATTTTGCTGGGGGGTGTGTTTCTGGGGGCGGTGCATGATTATGTGGCCACTTATTTGGCCATGCGGGAAGGAGGAAAGAATCTAACGGTAATCGCCCGACGGTACATCGGGCCGGCGGCCTTTGTCATGCTGCTGGTGCTGCTGGTGGCGATCTTAGCGCTGGTATGCGCGGCGTTTCTGGATTTGTCGGCCACGGCGCTGACTTCGAAGGTGGATGCTGACATTTTAAAGTTAAGTCCCGGCCAAAGGCTATTAAGAGTGGAAGAGGGCCAGGCTATTATCGGGGGGATTGCCTCGATGTCGGTGATTATAATAACGGCCTGTTCGCCCTTGATGGGATTTTTATACTTGAAGCGAAAGTGGCCGGTGTGGTTGTGCTCATTTTTGGCAATCGTCATTTGTGTGGTCTCGATTTTAATCGGCCTGAGATGGCCCCTCACGGTAGAGCCCTTGACCTGGAAATTGATGATCAGCGGTTATGTATTGATTTCCGCGGGGGTGCCGGTCTGGCTTTTTTTACAGAGCCGCGATTTTATCAACGTGCATATTCTCTATATGGCTATTGTATTGCTGGTAGTTACCCTGGTGGCCGCGGCTCTTCGGGGCGGGGGCCAGATCATGCAGGCCTCGGGGATACCCCTGAATAACTGGGCCGAGGGCAGCAGCAAACTAGGCATAGGTTGGCCGGTGATGTTTGTCATGATTGCCTGCGGGGCGGTCAGCGGTTTTCATAGTTTATGCGCGGGCGGCACCACCTGCAAACAACTGAACAACGAGACCGCGGCCCGGCGGGTAGGTTTCTACGGTATGCTGTTGGAGAGTTTTTTAGCCGTTTGTGTAGTTTGCTGCTTGATTGTAGGATTATCATTAAGCGATTATAAAGGATACTGCCATCCGGATGTCGGAAGCGGCAACGCCGTATTGACCTTTGCCATGGGAGTAGGCCTTACCATGCACGTAGGGCTGGGAATACCAATTGCCGCCGGCGCCCTGGGGGCTATGTTGATGCTGGAGGGTTTTCTGGTGACCACCCTGGATACCGCCATCCGCCTGACCCGCTATATGATCGAAGAAGGCTGGACCACCTTCTTCGGAAAATACGATGTCTTTGCCAGCCAAACAGAATTAAAACATCCTCCCACTGGTGAATTGGCCGGCACCGGAGGCATCGCCGTCGATGCCCCTGAAGTTGAAACACATGTAGCCCCACCTCAGATTATTCCAACCCGGGGTCTGCTGCGTTTTCTTTTGAGCGGCTTAAAATATTACTGGGTGAATTCGGGCCTGGCGGTGGCCCTGATGCTGGTTTTGGCCTTGACCAACGGCTATAATGCCGTCTGGCCGGTATTCGGTTCGGCTAATCAACTCCTGGCCGCCCTGGCCCTCTTGGTGGGTACCACCTGGCTAATTCATCATCGACGACCGGTTTGGTACACCTTCTTGCCGGCGATATTTATGCTGATTACCTCGATAACCATGCTCATTCGCCTGCTGATAGTTGATTATGGTCCTAAATGGCCCGGCAGTGCGCCCTTGTTGATTTCCGACGTGGTTGTCTTGGCCATGACCGCCGGGATTTTATCGTTCGTGCTGCGTACCTGGAGGGCGGAAAAAAGGCTTAAAATACAGTCGGCATAGTTTGGCGGCCGGCAAACAGGCCCCTCCTTATTCGGCGTAAATTAACCCATAATAATTATAAAGGCGTCTCCATCTGGTCCTCACGCTTGAGAGATACTTCCCGGCTGTATGCGCTCAGTAAATCATCTCTGGATATGATGCCGGTTACTATTACTTTTTGCTTGTCCTTTTTGATTACCGGCAATACATCGCTTTCGCTTTCGAGGAATTTATTCAGCGCCTCATTCAGATTGTCCGAATCTTTAACCGAAGGGCCCGTCTGGGCCAGGTCCTGAGCGATAATCAAATGCTTTAAAGAATCCATATGCTCCAGGGAATCAAGTATCTGATTGACGGTTATAATCCCGTAAAAGGTTCCGTCCCGGTCGATTACCGGGAGGGTGCGATAGCTGCCTTGGGCCAGGGCCGGCAAGATGTTATCCATGGTGGTAGAGGGCGGCACCGAAGCCATGTCCTTTTTGAGTATTTCATGAACTTTTATATGCTCCAGAATATCGCGCCTCATTTTCTTACGAAGGCTTATCCCTTTTCGGGTGAGTTTCAGAGAGTAAATAGATTCAGGATGCAATCTGTCCGCCGTAATGGTGGTGATCGCCACCGTCAGCATCAGCGGTAAGATAATCAGATAATCCCCCGTCAGCTCGAAAAGCAGAACAATGGAGGTGATAGGGGCTCGGGCCGCCCCGGCAAAGAAGGCGCCCATGCCCACCAGGGCATAAGCACCGGGTTCGATCCCCATTTGGGGGAAAAAATGGGAAAGAAGGTACCCAAAGCTGCCCCCTGTCAGCGCTCCCAGCACCAGAGAGGGGGCGAATATTCCCCCCGAACCGCCGCTGCCCAGGGTGAGACTTACGGCCAGTATTTTCAAAGGTATCAAAAGGACCATAAGTTTAAAAGGCATACTGGCGTCCACGGCATGCTCGATGTTCTCGTAGCCTACTCCGAATACCTGCGGAAAAAAAAATCCGATGCCCCCCAGGAGTAATCCGCCGATTATCGGCTTGCTTAACTCGGGGAGGGGCAGTTTCTTGAATGCGTCCTCGAATTTATATATGGACCGGATGAACAGGATACACACAGGCACCAGTAATAAACCGAAGCCCAGGTAAAAAAGCAGTTCCCAGGGATTGCCCAGCGTATAGGGGGGCACGGGAATGGAGGGATCACCGCCAAAAAACACCTTGGCAATGACGCTGGCAATCACCGCCGCCACCACCACTCCTCCCAGTCTGCGGGTGGAGAAATCCCGCAGGATCACCTCCAGGGCGAAAAATACTCCCCCCAGCGGGGCATTAAAGGTGGCGGCGACGCCGCTGGCCGCCCCGCTGGCCACCAATATCTTTACCTTTTCGTCGGAAAAGCGTAAGACCTGTCCTATACTGGACCCGATCGCCGAACCAATCTGGACGATAGGGCCTTCCCTGCCGACCGAACCTCCCGAACCAATGCATAACGATGAGGCCAGCGATTTTACCAGCCCCACTGCCGGTCGAATGCGGCCCCCCTTCAACTCCATCGCCTCCATCACCTCGGGCACCCCGTGCCCTTTTGCCTCCCGGGCGAAGAAATAAATAAGGGGGCCGAAGAAAACCGCCCCAATCGCCGGGATGATGATTACCGCATAGTCGCCCATAAATGAAAGTAACAGAGGGATTTTCTGGAAAAAAATATCCTTAAATAAATCGAGCAGCCAGCGAAAAAGTACGGCCCCAAACCCGCCCGCTATTCCCACAATAAAGGCGGTGCTTATCAATATGGCGCCGGGAGAAACCAGGAAAGGAAAGTGCTTTTTAATTTTAATAAAGTTTTTCATATAAAATCATGCGCCGCCTTACAAGGGTTAATTTTGGAAAATAGATATAATTCGGGTTTTATCAGCGGGAGGACAATATTTATTGGTCAGAACACCTCGGCCAATTCCCCTCGAAAGACCAATACCGCCTGGCCGCCCAGATAGACGCGCTCTTCGCCCACACGCACCCACACTGTCCCTCCCCGTTTGGAAGCCTGATAAGATACCAGGGAATCTTTCCGTTTTTTCCGCTGCCAGTAAGGTCCCAGGGCACAATGGGCCGATCCGGTCACCGGATCTTCATCCACTCCCAGGGCCGGGACAAAAACCCGGCAGACAAAGTCATATTCCTCCGAATCACCGGCACTGGTGATTATCACCCCCCGGGGGCATGTCTTCTGCACGGCGGCGAAATTCGGTTTCATCCGGCGGACCGTCTCCTCCGATTCCACTTCCAGGAAATAACCAAAGTTGCAATGTCCGATGTAATCCCAGGAAATTCCCAGGGCATCTTCCAGGTCGGCGGGAGCTTCCACCGGCCTTATGGGATCAAGAGGGAAATCGAGCTCGATCCGGTCTGCTTTTTTCACTGCTAAAAGCAGCCCGCTTTTGGTAAAAAACCGCGCGGTCTGGTCCGGTTTGAGTGTTTTGGTAATCCACAGGGCATGGGCGCCGGCCAGGGTGGCGTGACCGCAAAGATCGACTTCGCAGGCCGGGGTAAACCAGCGCAGATCGAAACCATCCTCCCGGGGCAGTAAGAAGGCCGTTTCCGAGAGGTTCATTTCCGCCGCCAGGTTTTGCATCCATAGTTCGTCGCGCGGTTCCGATAGCAAACAAACCGCCGCCGGATTGCCGGAAAAGGGTTTAGCGGTAAAAGCGTCTATCTGGAGAATTTGCTCCTTCATAGGTTACAGCCTCATGAAATGTACTGTTTTAAATATTCATAATCCGGGGTCAGCCGGCCCTGATATACAATAACCGCCCTCTGCAACTCCGGCGCCAGGTGCGCTTCGACTAGCGGGGCTGTAAAGTCGGCGTTTACCAAACTCGGCACAAAAGGTTTTAATTGCTTACTGAAAAATAACGAGGCATCGCGGGCCAACTCGGCCGGCAGGTTATCCACCGCCAGCAGCACGATGCCGTCGCCCTGGTGACCATCGGTGACCGTTTGCGTCCGCGGGTCGCACAAATAAGCCGGCCGGCCCGGATCGGTGGTTTTCACGTTGCATTCTATCGAACCTTCCACGTCGCAGGTAATATCCGCGATACCGCACAGTTTCGGCCGAGGATGATCCTGATAGAGTTTTTTTAAGCCGTCCCAGGTGACAAAGCGGGGATAGCGGCTGTCCCAGAATATAGCGTTGACGAGAATGGTGATATAAGGCAAATATTGCTCAAATTGGCTGACGTAATTTTCCGGATGCTGATAATAATCCTGCAGTTGAAAGGGCATATCAAGTTTATGTTTTACCAGGTGTTCTTCTTTGAAAATAGTTAAATAAACCTTATGCCGGTCAACCGGTTCGCTTTCCACCAATGATTTTAACCTTTGGGGATTAATTCTTTCCATCGGCAGACTGCCTAATATCTGCTGGGCGCCTTCGGAAACATTGCCATAGCCCAGAATGCCAATCACCACCGGGCTGATCTCGTCCGGCAAACCCTCGCTTTTTATCCTAGCGCCGATTTCTCTCAGGTGCCTGCGCGCTTCTTCGACACTTTGGTAATTCAGGGCTTGTTTATATTGATTAAAAGGCGTGTTTATACCCTTTTGCTGCCAGTATTGGCCCATGAGCCATAAAATATCGATGGCCCCGGCATCGCCGGCGTAATTGCCGAAATAAATCAACCGTCTCTTTTGCGCATCAATTACTCTTTCATAATCAATCAAGGTGCTGTGGCTGTCGATGATTCTCTTTAGCAGGGGCATATTTGCCGGTTGGCCCTTAATCGTATGGGAGAAAAGGACATATACTTTATGGTTCAGCAGTTTTTCTACCGGTATCTCCTTAATGCCCAGGATGATGTCTCCCGGTTGCATATCTTCACAAACACGGGCTCCGGCTGCGGTATAATCCGATGCGGCAAAAAACCTTTTATCAGAATTTTGCAGGTAAACAACAGCGCCGCTTTTCGTGATAATTTCCTTGACATCCTCCGGAGTCAGCGGCGCCCGCCGCTCCCAGATATTTTTGTCTTCCGCCCGTATCAATATCGAATTCATCATTCTACCTTCTTCACTACACGATGAAAAACTTGCTTTTTCTCCTAAAAGTCTAACCATTATACCTTAGTCTTCCATTCAGGTACGCGTCGATGCTCTGGGCGGCTTTTTTGCCGTCGCCCATCGCCAGGATCACCGTTGCCGCCCCGCGGATGATATCGCCGCCGGCGAAGACGCCGGGAATACTGGTCATCAAGTTGTCGTCTGTTTCAATGTAGCCCCACTTGTTTGTTTTTAGTCCCGGGGTGGTCTGGGTGATCAGCGGATTGGCCGAGGTGCCCACGGCTACCACTACCAGGTCGCATTCGATTAAAAATTCCGAACCTTCAATGGGAATCGGCCGTCGTCGGCCCGAGGCGTCCGGCTCCCCCAGCTCCATCCGAATACACGTCATGCCTCTGACCCAGCCGTCTTCAGTGCCCAATACCTCCACCGGGGCCGTCAGCATCTCGAATCGAATTTGTTCCTGCTCCGCGTGATGCACTTCTTCCACCCGGGCCGGCATCTGTTCGCGGGCCCGGCGATATACGATTATACTTTCTTCGGCCCCCAGCCGTTTGCTGGTCCGCACCGCGTCCATCGCCACGTTGCCCCCCCCGATCACGCATACCCGCCGGCCCGCAATAATCGGCGTGTCATACTTGGGAAACTGAAACGCCCCCATCAAATTAGTACGCGTTAGGTATTCGTTCGCCGAGTACACCCCCTTGAAATTCTCCCCCGGTATCTTCATAAATACCGGTAAACCCGCCCCGTTGGCGATAAAAGCGCTGTCATAACCTTCCTGCTCCATAAGCTGATTGATCGTTACCGTCCGGCCCACCAGTACGTTGGTCTCGATCTTCACGCCCAGGGATTTTAGGTTCTCCATCTCATCTTCCACAATTCGGTTCGGCATCCGAAATTCCGGGATGCCATACACCAGCACCCCGCCGGCCTTATGAAACGCCTCGAAAACGGTAACGTCGTGCCCCATCTTCGCCAGTTCCCCCGCGCAGGTCACCCCCGCCGGCCCCGAACCGATGCAGGCCACCTTTTTACCCGTTTTGACCGCCGTCGTTTTAGGCCTTCCTTTGCGATGAGCGATCTCATAATCCGCCGCAAAGCGCTCCAGCCAGCCAATTGCCACCGGCGCCCCGCTTTTACAACGCACGCACTTGATTTCGCACTGTGTTTCCTGGGGACAGACCCGTCCCGTCACTGCCGGCAGATTGTTGTCCTGCCGGATCAAGGCCGCCGCTCCCAGAAAATCCCGCTCGGCGATCAACTTTAAAAACCCGGGGATGTCAATCTCCACCGGACAGCCTTCCACGCACGCCGCCTTTTTGCACTGCAGACAGCGCTGTGCTTCTCGTATCGCAATCTCCTCCGGCAGTCCCAGATTAACTTCCTCAAAGTTCTTGCTGCGTTCGATGCCGTCCTGTTCCGGCATCTTTTGCCGTTCAATTGCCAAACGCTCTTTGGCCGTCAGTTTACCGTCACCGTTTCCTTTATCTACCATGTATTGCTTCCTTTAAAAAAAAGGGCATTCTTACTTTTCATAATGCCCGCTTCTATCTTCCAAATTCATCGCTGAAGCTTACAATTATGTTGCTTTTCAAACCGTTCTAACGATTCCTGTTCTTGTTTTCTATAAGTTGTCAGCCGATCCATCAATTCGTCATAATCGACTTGGTGCCCGTCGAACTCCGGCCCGTCCACGCAGGCAAACTTACTCTGGCCGTTGACAGTCACGCGGCAGCCCCCGCACATCCCCGTGCCATCGACCATAATCGGATTCAAACTCACCACCGTGGGAATATTATATTTTTTGGTCAACAACGAAACGAATTTCATCATTATCACCGGCCCGGCGCAATAAACCGCCCCCACGTCCACCTTGGGATCGTCGATCAATTCCTGCAGGGCGTCGGTGACCAATCCCTTCTTGCCGTAAGATCCGTCATCCGTGGTTAATATCAGTTCATCGCTGACCGCGCCCAGTTGTTCTTGCAGAATCAGCAGTTCTTTGGTCCGTGCTCCGATGATGCTGATAATCTTATTGCCTGATTCTCTCAGGGCAATCGCCTGGGGCAGCACCACCGCCGTCCCCAGGCCGCCGCCGATAACCACCACCGTGCCGAACTTGTCGATATGACTGGGCTGCCCCATCGGCCCCACCACGTCCTGGAAACATTCGCCCTTTTTGAGCTGACTCATCTCCAGCGTACTTTTGCCCACGGTTTGTACGATCAGGGTGATAGTGCCCGTCTCCGGGTCAGTATCAGCCACCGTCAGCGGTATCCGTTCGCCGTGTTCCCTGGCCCGCACGATCACAAACTGACCGCATTTACGGGCTTTGGCTATCCGGGGGGCCTTGATCTGATATTGCGTCAAATTCGGACCTATCGTCCGTTTATCAACGATTTCATACATGCTTAACCGCTCCGTAATTTAAATATTTGTTACGTAAACACTTACAGTTTTGCAAAGATCATATAAAATTGTCATTGGCACCACAAGAGTATAACCAAACCCCCTTCACCAAGCAAGGGGGATATTGTCAGTGACTGAAGATATGGGGGCCGAAATCTCAACCATCGTCATAGAAAAGACCGCTGCGTCATGCAATGTTTATTAGTAATGCTACTTAGGGATGACGGTGATCGTGGGGGACGGTGACGATGGTGCTTTGGCGGGTGATATTTCCGGAGGCGTCGGCGGCCTGAAAGGTCAGAGTATAAATTCGGCCCCCTCCCAGGCCGCTTCGTTCAGCGCGTAAGTATATGGAACCATCGGGCATTACCTGGATGTCATTAATGGTATGCCCGTCGCCGGGGGTATCGTCGAAGGCCGGATCATAGGTGTC
>LJUC01000119.1 GCA_001303695.1 Phycisphaerae bacterium SM23_30 | reverse complement strand
CCGCGCGCCGGCCCAGTACGAGCTTATCGCGGACAATCCCATACCGACGACGGGGATACTGGCTGAGGATGTTACCCTGGAGATCATTACCACTGACAGCGATGATAACATCGTTGCCGCGTTGGTGATGATTGAGATAGCGGATACTGATGGGACTGAAGGAGACGCTAATACCAGCGTTGATGATCTTGTTGATGACGTGAATAACGCGCTGGGTGCGGCCAAGGCGATTTTGGATAGCCTCCAGCTTCAGGCTGTTGATGACGGCGGCAATATACGGTTTGAGGCGATGGGTCATTTCGTGATAGAAGCGACATCGGTGAATGCCGGGCTGCTGGGATTGTCGGTAGTGGAAGGCGGCGATGCGGTTGCTTCGGTGGTGGTGCTGGAAGGGCAGCCGGAAGAAGGATACACAGCGACTGACGCCCCGTCAAGTAACGTGCTGGCTGGTGATGTTACTCTGGTGTTTACGTTTGCCGACGGCGATCTGATCGTTTCGGTAACCATTGGCGCGGATGATACTACAGATAACAGCACTTTGAGTGATCTTTTGGATGATATAAACAAGGTGTTATCCTCGATCGGCCTTGATGTTCAGGTAACTAACGACAGCGGCGTCATGGTATTCGCCAGCGATACTCAGGATATTGAGATAACCGAAGATTCGGTGAGTGCGGACCTATTGGGGCTGCTTGACGTCGCCGCCGGGACACCGGAAATATCAATCCGTGATCCGTCCTTGTTTGAGCTTATTGCCGAGGATGATCTCTCCACGGTCGGTATCCTGGCCGACAACATTGCTTTTAATGTTGTCATGTCCATATATGACCCCAATGATGATCCATACCACCTGAGTCCGGTGCTGGATGAGCCGGACGCGGTTACCGGCGATCGTAAAGACGTGATCGAAGGTACGGTAATTATTTACCGCGATGATACCCTTGATAATACCGGGGCTACCGACCAGGAATCGCTGAATGCTCTGGTCGATGATATTAACGACGCCTTTATCCGGGGCGGGTTTCGGGAGATTACCGCGGCCCTGGATGGTTCCAACAGGATATACTTCTCGAGCGCCCGCGCCTTTGAGATTGATGTTGAGCACGCGGTGCTTAGGGCGGAGGCGGAAGTAACCAATGTAGAGCTTGATGATAACGTTACCCTGGATATTACGATCGAGTTGTCGGGCGGTGATTACTCCGGCTTGGTGAACATTGCCACTGACGAAAACCGCACCAGCATGGAAGATCTTCAGGAAGACGTCAATCAGGCGCTCATTGACGGCGGCTTTAGCGATATTAAAGTGCGTCTGGTAGCTGATTATCTGGAATTTTACAGCCGGTATGATTTTACGATTGAAGGTTCATCAGTTTCAACCGTCAACGCTGAGCATCTTGGTCTGGCCGCCGTTTCTACCGGCAGCGATGTCAGCGGAATTCGCAAGGAGCCGTCGAGCAACGCTTATATAATTGGTTTTACCAGCGTGATCGACAGCGCGCAAATAGCCGAACGGCCGCCGGTAACGTATAGAATTATTCCCGTCAACAGCATGGTCAACGGCGTGCTGTCTGAAGATATCACTCTGGACCTTTCCATCGACAGCGGCGCCTATGCCGGGGTGGTAACGATTTTCGCCTCGGCGACGAACGGCGTCGATGCCGGCACCGCCGCTAATGCCAGCCTGGCCGATCTGGTCACCGATATCACCAAGGCTCTGGGCGAAACCGAAATCCCCGGACACCCGGGCGTTTTCTTCAGCAGCCTTATTAGCGTACAGGATGAACGCGGCGTTATCGTTTTTGTCAGTGAGCATGATTTCACTCTGGTCAGCGAAGCCGGCGACAACCTGGACCAGTTGGGATTTGGCGTCGATACGTATAATTCCGCCCTTTCAACGCCGGATTATGAAATTGAAGCTGATGATGTGCTGGTGGCCAGTGGAATTTTGACCGTCGATGTGACGCTGGAGATTTCTATTGATGACGGGGCGGGCGGCACTTGGGAAACAACGGTAGTTATCGACAACCTGGAGACCACTACCAACACCGGGGTTGAGGATCTGCTGATTGATATTGAGAATGCCTTTGTCGCCGCGGAGGTCCTTGACGGCGGCATTGCCGCCGGTTCATTTGCCAGCCAGTTTATTAAGGTTGAGTCCCGGTCCGGCAAACTGGTGCTGGCCGGGGCGCAAGAGTTCATCATTGACGGCGACGCCTCGATAAATCCGGACGCGATCGGATTGACCAGCGTCGGGCCGGGCAGTGATGTTGTAGCAGCTCAGCCTGCTCCGGTACAAGAACTGTTTCCCTATGACGAGGAGGAAGGTGAGCGTATAACGCTTCCGGCCAGTTGGGGACTGGTCGATGATGTAGCACTTGATCTGCGGGTTTACGATTATCCATTACCCGCTATCTATCCTGTTCCCGAATATACAGTGACCATTCCCGCAGCGAGTACTACCAATAATAGCAGCATTGATGATTTGATTGACGACATCAACGCCGTTCTTCCGGCGGGTGTGTGGGCGTTGGAAGAAGATGGCTTTATTGTCTTTGAGAGTGATTATCATTTCCAGATCGAGTACAAGTCCGAGAATGAGAATCTGCTTGGTCTGACCGTGATGCCGCACGAGGATAATATCGAGGCCAACCGTTCATCCAACGACGGGGTGCTTCCCGATGATGTGACGTTTGTCCTCTGGGTGAACCTGGGCCTACAGAAGATCGTGGGCGAGGTTACCATAACCGCCGCCCAGACCGCCGGCAATGACGTCGAAGGCATGATTATGGACCTGGTTCTGGATCTCCAGACGGCGCTGAATACGGCAAGCTACGTTAATTTGGACGGCGATCCCTATGGTAATGATCCTGACGAGGATTTCAGCAACGACCCCGTAACCGTGGGCGGTGTTGCCGATCCTATTGTCAAGGTTAAACTCAAGAACGGCAAAATACTATTTGCCAGCCAGTACTATTTCCAGATATTTGATTCCTTCTCGGATCCCGAGGTGGGTGACCTGCAGAGCGTAAATGCCGAGATTCTGGGCCTTGATACCGTGGCCGATGGAACCGACGTGGAATCTTCGCGGCCCTTCAATATAATAGCCAGGGCAGCCGGGTCGGAGGTGATCTTCGGCTCAGAAGAAAATTCTGTAGAAGAATTGTATATCGCCGGTTCGGTGCTCTCCGATCATCAGATCACGCTCGTCGAAGGGCCGGAAACCGATCTTGACCTTGACTGGCCCGCGCTCTTGCAAACTATCGACGGTCCTATCATTCTTGATCTGGGAGAGAACGGATTCCTGAAAGGCGACCTTATTGCCGGCGGCGACGAAGGCGATGTTATCCTGACCACACATGATACCATCACCGTTAACAGCGAGATTCTCGCGGACCGTCATGTCTATATCGAAGCCGGCTTCGATCCTGACATTACTCCCAGCTCCAACAGCGTCCAGATTAGTCCGACGGCCTGGATCAGGACCTCCGGACCTGCGGCGACGGCCAATTATGAGGTAATTTCGTCGGTCAACCTTCCGGCAACGGGAATTATAGGCGCTAATGTAACACTATCGCTGGAGATCAATGACGGCTTTGGAAGCCCGTGGAGTAAGGATGTACTAATTAACCAGTCCGAGACCACGACCAACCTGGGCGTGGATGATCTGCTCAGTGATATTGTCAATGCTTTAGCTGGCGTTGAAGTGACCGAGGCGGCATATCCTGCCGGCACCTATCTCAATCAGCTTATTTCGGTTCAAAACCGGGGCGGCAAGCTGGTGCTTTCGGCTGACATACCGTTTACTATTCTGGGTGATACTTCGGTGAATGCCGATCAGCTTGGATTAACTTATGTCGCGCCCGGCAGTGACGTGGCTGCCGACAACGAACAGATGATCTGGATTGACGGGTATAACGAGGTTTCGATCAATGGCCCGATTGGTTCCCTGCAGACTGATGAGCCGCGCACTAACGGCAATGTACTGGTTACCTCCCAGAACGATAATATTATAATAACTGAAGAAAGCGGATGGATTGAGACCAACGGACGAATTGTGCTATTGGCGGCGAATATTGATATTCTCGGCGTCATCAAGAATGCCGGGGCAACCGCTCCGGAGCCGGCAGGTGATCCGGCTGCCGAAAACTACGAAGTTGTAATTGACGCAACCGGAATTATTACTCTCACCGGTGACGTGGATGCCTTAGGTTCGATTCTAATCACCACGCCTAATGCTATAACCATAGTTGGTTCCGTGGAGGCGGGCGGAGTTGAGACATTTGAGTTTATCACAGAAGTACGTGACTTTATCGATGGCGGTGATGAGCGGGTGCGGATTGCAGCGCCCGACATAACTGTTGACGGCGGAACAGGTTACGATGGCGCCGACGGCACGGATGAGGACGTGGTTCCCCAGATAAGCGAAGGCCAGAGTTATTCCCTGGGGGCCCTAATTGTCGCTTCAGGTTTTGTCCAACTGGTTACCCCGGGCGGTATTGATATACACCACGCCAGCGAATTGTTCGTGCGTCATAACGGCGGCCTGCTTTACCTGGAGGCGGAATATGTGGATGTCCTGGGCAGTCTTTATGCCGGCGCCGATCCCCAGCGCCCGACAAGTGAAGAGCCCGGCGTAACCTGGAACAGCGGTAGTGCCGGCATCGAGATTCAGGCGGTCGAAATGGTTACCTTCGGCGGTGATGATACCGCCACCGACCTTGATGTGGCTCTGGGCAATGCCGATGCAGAGGGAGAGACTATTATGCGGGGCGGCTCGGCCCAGGCAACCGGGACCATCGATGTCACGGTTACCGGCGGGGCGACCCCGGTGTTCTACCTGAATGAGCTAAGTTTCATTAAGACAGATGCGGTGGTAATTGATGAGCCGACACCGGGGGTGTCAGGCCACATTACCATCATCACCGATAACGGCATGGAGATCGTCGGGGTGATTCAGGCCGTCGATCCTGATTCCGATGTAACACTTAATTCCGGCACGGGCTTACTCGAGATAAGCGGGTACGTCGAAGCCGGCGATGAACTCATCCTCACCGGCGCCAATAACCTTTCGATCTCCGAGGTGAGTGTATTTATCACCAAACTGTTCTATGAGACCAAGACCTTAATGTTTGTGACAACGGAGGATGAAGCAAGACAGTTTATTATTGACGAGTTTGGTCAGCCGATTGACGATTACGGATTCCTGCTGGCCCGGGACGGGGACGGCAAGGTTGTCGTTGATATCGACGGTAATCCGGTGCAGCTTATCGGCGAGAACGGCTACGCCGAACTTGGTGAGGGGCCGGTGTACATCACCTACGACGATAGTGAAAATCCGGTACTGGTGGATAAAGAGGGGTATAAACTCGTTGAGTACGCCGAGATTGTCGCTGCCGGTGCGGTGTCGCCGGACGGGCGGTTAAGCGCTAATGTCACCCTGGATATCAGTCTGAGTGATGATGATACCGGTGCGGCGGTAAGCGGTTCGCCGGTGGAAATTTTAATGAGCGCCACATCCACCAATAATGACATTGGTGATCTGCGAGACGATATCAACGTCGCCCTGGATGCCGGCGCCTTTGCCGATATTGAGGCAATTGTACGTAATAATCAGATTGTGTTTACCGTTGTCGGATATGACCTTGTTATTAACTATACCTCAGCGAACGCGGACCTCTTGGGATTGGTGGATTGGCAAACCGACCGCCGATTCCTGCGAGTGGATGAGGGCGGACAGTTTGTCAACGAAAGCAGAGCGGTTATCAACGCCCAGGGGATATTGTTGGGGGTAGGCGGTGTGTTGATTAACGAGTTTGGATACCTGGTTGATGAGAATGGCAACTTTATCAACGCCGACGGTAACGCCATTAACGCCTACGGCCAGCGAATCGATCCGTACGGCAATATCATCGCTGAAGATCAAGTAACGCTGATTAGCGATGAAGGCTATCGCATCAATGAAGACGGGTTGCTGATTAACGGCAGCGACGAATTGCTTAACGGCGTGGGCGCTATCCGCACCACCCTTGAGATCGACAGCGTCAGCTACCTCGTAGATGAATATGATAACCTGGTGGGGGATCATGGATACCTGATCAACCAGGACGAGAATATTATCAATTTCCGCGGCGAGCTTACCGACGAACAAGGTGTTCCCCTTACTTCTATGGAGCTGCCGGTGTTTGGCGGTCATCCTATTGTTGCCGATAGCGCGGTGGTGGCGCACCTTACGGGTCTGGGCCTGGTGGGTGGAACCGTTATTATCGACGGCATAGAGTATCTCACGGATGCTTCGGGTAATCTAGTCAGTGACCGGGAATTCCTGATTGACGAAGACGGCTATATTATTAACGAGTTTGGCGAATTTACCAACGAGTTGGGTATCGTACTGGGCGAGGGTGAATCTCCGGTGCCGGGAGGCAACCGCGTCCTGGCTGATCCCGCCGGCCTTGAGGCTCCCGTGTTTGGCGGCGATCCGTGGGAGGACGGCAGCATTCAGCCCGGTCCTGCGCCGCTGGCGCGAATCGGCGAGATGGTTCTGGTTGACCTGCCCGTGCGCCAGAGCGGCGGCACGCTAAATACGACCGGTCCTGCCGGTGCGATTACCATCACCGGAAATAAGGCTATTGAAGTGCACGGCATGGTGGGATTGGTGTACATGGATGATGAAGCTTTGGCGCCGGTATCGGCGGTTGACGTTACCGAGATTACGATTGCCACGCCTGCGGAGGTTTATATCCGAACCGACGCTCTGGTGAACGCCAAGGATAATATTACGATCGAGGGCATCAATGTCTGGGCTATGGACGAGAGCGTGACCATAGCTCGTGATGATTATTCGGTTGTACATCTTGAAGCAACGGGCAGCGGGCCGGATGATGGCAAAGTTTATATTGCCCGCAGCCAGATTTATTACTTTAGGGCATTGGTGGCCGCCCAGGGGATGGTGGAGCTGGTGGGCGTTGATATCGGCGTGTTCGGTACAGTTATAGTGGGGGGAGAGTTGCTGAACCATATTGATCCTGATCCGTCGCTGGTGAACATAATCGCCGAAGAGGATGTCCAGGTGCGAGGTGAGATTCTTTCGGCCGGTGATGTTGAGATAACGGCAGGTGTAGAAGGGGTAACGGTTGGGAACATCGCGGTTTCCGCCGAAGGGAAGGTATCCGCCGGATACAATTCTATGATTGCTGGCGACATTATTATGACCGCTACCGGGGAGGTAATCCTGCTTGCTTTTGAAGACACCATGAACGACGACCTTGAATTTGCCCCGGCGTATGTTACCTATGAGCCGGTGTATGTGGACGTGGTGACCGGATACCGCCGGGTGGAAGCGGGATTTGTGCTGCGTCCGGTGGTTCACTGGATACCCACGATCACCACCGAACAAACGGGATTTGACGATGTTAAGGTGGGCAGCGAGTTCGGCAGCGTTGAGACCCGGCTGTTCCAGGACGGCTACTATAAGACGGGATTCGGCATGTACGATTATGAGGATGCCGCTACCGTAGCTTCAGCTTTCTTGTGGTCAAGAGACTACCCCTGGATATTCCCGGCGCTAAACTCCCTATGGTATCGTCTTGATCCATCGACCCGGCAAAAGTTTGATTATTATACTCTGGGCGAGGAACCCTCCAAAGCCCTGAAAAAAGCGATAATAGCTGATTTAAATACCATGGTCGAAGGTGAATTAATTTATAATGAGTTCGCCTTTGCATCGGCCTCATTAAGCGGGGAGGCGCAATACCTGCTGGCCAAGACCAGCCTTACCGGGGCCGAGCAGGTTCGTTTGAACCGGGTTCTTATTCAGGACGTCCTGCCGGGGATAAAGGATCTGGCCAAGAGCGACCAGTTCCGCGAATACTTCATCGAGGGCGTTGACTACCGTATTGCCGATCTGGACTGGCCGGGCGAGTGGGATCCCAGTTTTGATGCAATTTTCGTATCGTGGGTGGGCGCCTCGGGTGCATGGATATACCCGGATGATATGAGTGACGAAGCACAAATCATCCGTCAGATTTTCGAGCAGGTAGTCACCTATGAGATACCTAAGGGCGATCCTGAAGTTCTCTATTCCCAGGGGGCGGCGGTGGAAAATACGGTCTCGGAACTGCTTATCGGCGGGGCGATGCCGCCGTTGTTTGTTTCCTTGAGCCCGAGACAGTATTACACGGAGCACACCTTTATAGAAGTACGTGAGATGCTGCATGACGTAACGGCTCAGGGCGGTAAAGTGTATAAAGAATGGGGTGATCTCACCGCCACCGAGAAGGCCAACGCGAAAATGCAGTACATGGGGTATAAGAAGCTCTTTGACGTGCAGTTTATCTCCGAATTTGAGAAGACCGTAACTGTGGGCCAGGAAGAAGACGATATTTGGGTCGTGACGTCGGATATAGTTTTAGCGGCGTTTGAAAATCTCAGCAGGCAGGATGCCGAAGAAGACGGACTGACGTTCGTGAAAAACGCCGGGTTGTTCTTTGCGACCGATTCGGACGACGACGGAGGGGCAAGCGGAAGCGGAGGGGTGACGACAAGCGGGGCGGGAGGAGGAACGGTTTTAGAGCAGATTAGTAGCGGAAGATACGCTTTTGCAGGTGATAGCGCCCCAACGGCAGAGGGGCTTATCTATGAAACCACCGAGGGCGCCAAGGCCTTTGTGCCGGGGGTTTGGGTGGAAGATAAATTCCGCGTTACGGCCATGGCAGCGCTGGATAGCATCCTCGGCTCGGGTGTATATTCATACACGTTGACCAAGAAATATTTTGATTTCTGGTTCTCGGAATTTATACCCTTTGATCCGGCGATTCACTTTTATCCGTGGGAGGGGATAAGATTCGATACGATAGAGGAGGCGGCGCTGGCACATTTCCTGCCGCCTAATAATATGCTGGACGCGGCGTTTGCGGCGGTTATCGAGGATCTGCCGCCGGAGATACCGCCGGAATTTATCGAAGACGGGCGGATTGTGTTCACCGCCGAAGAAGCAGCTGACTTTGCGTTCATCAAGGGTACCAACTTTGAGGAAGACGGCGAGCACATGACGGCGGCGGTGGCGCAGGTGATTTATAACCTTATCGCAGGCGCGGTATCGTCGCTGGCCGATCAGTTCTTTATTGCCGGCGTTGATTACGATGAGGACTACAGTAATCCCAATAGGACGAGTTACATCGCCAGTTTCTTCGAGCGTGAGGATACCATCCTGGATGATGGCGACTGGTACAAGATCTATTCTCCCACCGAAGGTTTAGGAAGAATTAATCGCAATCTGGAAGGTATTCCCACGGCGACGTTCTGGGAGCTTGATTTCACGGGCCAGGTGCGCGACGTCGTGCCCTATAAGCTGGATGACGGATCGGACATATTCCTGCGGGTGCCCGTCGATTGGTGGGAAAACTACGAGATGACTACGCTGGGGAACGTCCGCACCGATCCGGATCAGAAGAAGTTGCAATACGTAGGCAACATCGATACCTATGATGAGACGGTGGGCTATGTGCGTAATGTCGCCCAGATGGACTATACCCAGTCCTGGTCAGCTAATTACTGGGAGGATTTGCCCAGTAATCCTGATCCGGGCGATTGGCACGTAACCTGGGATAATGATAACAGTCCGGCAGGCTGGGTGGTAACCTATCGCGAAGATCCGCATCCTGACTGGCCGGATGAATATACCGCCTTTACTCAGTACAGTATTTTTGACGGGCGCGAGATCAGTCCCGCCGAACCGTATGGTGATCTTTTCTCCTATTATTGGGGCGCAGTTGAGCTGGCGTATTTTGAGGGTATGGAAGCCGCCGGCGGCGGCGGAGTGGATGATCTTCTCTTTGTCTTCGACTGGGAGATTGAAGAAGACCTGGTGTATGCCGTAATAGAAGTAGATAATTCCGTGAAGGTTGAATGGACGCCGGACGACTGGAATCTGGATGTTGCCGGTCAGATCACACCGGACGGGACTTTGTATTGGCGAGATAAATACGGAAATATCAAGTTGACCAATTGGGGTGCTGCTGATCGTGATCAGAGTACTACCGTTGGGAGTTCAAGCGGATTCGGTATATTCGAAGGGAACAACTGGAATTTCGGGTATGACAATTTGGGCAACAAAGTGTTCGCCCAGTACTCGCCGGGAGATGAGATACTCAATGTTGCCGCCAACGGCGTGCGGCTGGAGGAGATTGCCGCTGAGAACTACTGGATAGCTGATGTAGGGATGCATGAACAATGGACTTATCCCTATTATCAGTTGAATTACGGTTTATATACCTGGGACCAGGCCAATGCCAACGCGCCTGCGTACGGGCACCTGGCTATTATCGATAACGCCGATGAAAACCAGGCTCTGGCTGACTGGATCGACGTCGATGTCTGGTTGGGAGGCTATGCTGTCTCGGGCAAGAGTCACGAGACCTGGACCTCGTTTAAGTGGATTGACGGGACGACAGTCTATCGTTGGGGACCTGAATACTCCAATTTCCATCCCAACGAGCCCAACGACTTGAACGATGAGGACTACCTGATGATGTGGGAAAACGGGTGGTGGAATGATATTTATCCATCAGCGCAGTTGGCGGCCTTGTACGAAGTGGAATCCCACTGGGGGCCTGTAGATTACAAGGGAGAGACCCAGACTAATTATGTCTATAAGCTAAAGACCAAGTGGGAAGCGATAGAGGACGTCCGTTCGGATATCACCTATCGCGTGTTCACCGACGCCCATGATATCGTGGATAAACGCCCGCGCTACGAGACCTTGACCAGTGAAGTGCCTGTGATCAAGATGGAGCAGGTCACCAACTGGGAATTCATACCTGTTGTCGAGCAGCAATTGGATTGGAGCGGCAGCGTGGTGACACCGGACGGGCCGTTGGACCTTTCGGCATTTGATCTGGATACGCTGACGGCGACCGGGACCATCACCATTAACGCCAAAAACGATGTCCTGGTCAAGGCGAGTATGGACGCCTACGGAGCGGACAGCGCCATTTCAATTGCATCAGAAGAAGGAAACGTCACCGTGGGCGACGATATGCCGGTCGATCCCATGATCTACGATATGGTCAATCTCAGCGCGACCAAGGCCCTTGAGATTACCGCCGACGGCGATATCCAAATCGGCGAAACTGCGACCCTGGTAACTACTAGTAAGGATACGCCGGAGCCGGATGAAACCGATATCGCCATTACCGCAACGGAGGGAAGCGTTACTGTTGCCGGTGAGATTCACGCCCGCCATAGCGCCGAGATTAATGCCGGGACGGATGTAACCGTAACCGGCATTATCACCGCAGCAAACAGCACCATCGAAATTTCCGCCGGTGAAGGAGCCGGCGGCAACGGTAGTATTATTGTTCATCATATACCGGGCGGCGATCCCGCCGATGAGCTTGATGAGAATAACGAGCGTCCCTCACTGGGTGGTATTCTGGCGGCGAACGGAGAGGACGGCCAAATTCATTTAAGAACCGGCGCTAATTCCGGAGATATTTCCCTGCTTGATGCTAATATTGAGGCAGCCGCCGTAACCCTGGAGGCGCCTGCCGGGACCGTAATACAGTCCAGCGGTTTTGAGCCGGCGGGTGAAGATGATCCTCCGTCAACCGGCGGTATCATTAGCGCCACGACGCTGGTCATTAATTCTTACGGTGAGATTACCGTAGAAGGTGAAGATGATCCTCCGTCAACCGGCGGTATCATTAGCGCCACGACGCTGGTCATTAATTCTTACGGTGAGATTACCGTAGAAAATATGTCAGCCGAAGATATAACGGCGGTAGTCTCCGGACCGGGCGGTATTGAAATTTATAATATCGGCTTTTTCGGCGAAACGCCGGAATGGCCGAGTTTGGTGACGTTGACCAACATCGAGACTGCCGACGGGGCGATTACGATAGAGACCCTGACTGAGAATCTGGTAATTACCAGCGTAAGTTCACTTACCGATTCCGATGATAACGATATTACTATCACCGCCAA
>LJUC01000118.1 GCA_001303695.1 Phycisphaerae bacterium SM23_30 | reverse complement strand
AGGTGATAGCGGAATACGCTTACGATGCTTTAGGCAGGCGGATTGAAAAAGATGATAAGATCGCCGGCGAGAAGACGCGGTATTATTATAATGATAACTGGCAGGTTTTAAAAGAGACCGATGATAATAATAGCGCCCTGCGCTGGTATGTTTATGGCAATTATATTGATGAGGTGTTAGTCATGGTCGCGCCCAACGAGCCGAACGATTACTTCTACGCCCACAATCACCTCTACAGCCCCGTCGCCCTGATCGACGATGAAGGGGATGTACTCGAACGCTACGAATACGATGCCTACGGCAAACCCTACTTTTTCGAGCCCAACCTGGTTTTAGCTGATACTCAAATCTCCGATTACAACAATGTCATCCTGTTCACTGGCAGGCGCGTCGATTTCCTCGACGATGACGATTTGAAACTCCAATACTCCCGCAACCGCTACTATCGGCTGTTTAGCCCCCTTGATAAGAGCTGTCATTTTACCTATAGTGTGCGTGGAAGATTGAGCTGTTGATCAAGGATGAGAAACAGCATTTGGGGCCGGCGGATTACCGCGTGCTGCGGTACCAGGATGTGGTTAGACACCTGCACCTGGTGGATGCCGCCTACGCAACAATCCAACTGGTTCATCAAAATCAAATATCCAGGTTTTTGACTTCTAAGGCGTGTTCTTCGATGAAATTGCGTCTTTGTTCGACGTTGTCGCCCATCAGTATCGAAAAGAGCCGGTCCGCCTCCGCCGCGTCCTCCAGCTTCACACACAACAGCGTCCGCCGCTCGGGGTCCATCGTCGTGCTCCACAACTCCTCTGCGTTCATCTCTCCCAGCCCTTTGAACCGTTTGATCTCGATCCCCCGGCTGCCCAGATCGCGTATTCCCTTAACTATTTCCTGGGGATTCGGTACGTCTATTTCCATACCCTCGCTGTCAATCAGCGCAAACTTAGTAGCTACGTGTTCACCGGCCACGGTCTGCTCCTGCCGTCGTAAATAATCCTCCGGATTTATATCAAACTGCTCCAGCTGACCCCTCAGCTCATTCAGACGCTGCACCTCATGCATCTCTTCGGTTATCACCCGGGCCAGACCGTTGCCGTCGCCCGCTTCTCCTTCCCGGTCCGCCAGTTCCCCGCAACGCCTGCTGTACTGCTCCTCATCATGATAAAACTCTTCTTGCCCTTCCACCACAATCCGATAGACCGGCAAACCGCCCCTATCAGCTCCGATCCCCGACGGCGGTTCCATCTGACTCATAAACTCCCGAAGATCTATCCCCCGATGCCGGATGATCCGCAACTGCTCTTCCACGTCGATCAGTAAATCCAGTAATCTTTGCAATTGCACCCCCTCAATCAGCTTGTCAGGCTTGTCCTGCTGACGAATCCGCAGTTTCGTTCCCTTAAGCCCCTGGCCGGTCAGCCGCCCCCGCATCTCGGCTTCGTTGACCACGTAGCTCTTCTGCTTTTTATGAGAAATCTCAAAAAGAGGCGGCTGGGCTACATATAATGCGTCTCTCCGGATCAACTCCCGCATCTGCCGAAAGAAAAACGTCAAAAGCAGCGTCCGAATATGAGCCCCGTCAATATCGGCGTCGGTCATGATGATGACCTTGCCGTAACGCCTTTTCTCGAAATTAAAATCATCCGTCCCGATCCCCGTTCCCAACGCCGATATGATGGTGCGGATCTCCTCATGACCCAGCATTTTGTCAATACGGGCCTTCTCCACGTTGAGGATCTTACCCTTCAACGGCAAAATCGCCTGGAAACGTCGATCGCGGCCGCTCTTGGCCGAACCCCCCGCCGAGTCGCCCTCCACCAGGTAAAGCTCCGAACTCTCCACGTCCCGGCTGCTGCAGTCGCTGAGCTTACCCGGCAGGCTGCCGCTGCTCAACGCCCCTTTGCGACGGGTCAAATCTCGCGCTTTTCGGGCCGCCTCCCGCGCCATCGCCGCCTGGACCCCCTTATTCACTATCGCCCGGGCCACCGACGGATTTTCCTCCAGAAACTGACCCAAAAGCTCGTTCACCGTCGTCTCTACAAAACTACCCACCTCCGGATTCATCAAACGCACCTTCGTCTGCGCCTCAAATTGCGGATCTCGCAGTTTCACCGAGACCACCGCGATCAAACCCTCCCGCAGGTCGTCGCCGCCGGGCAGCGTCTTGCCCTTTAGCAGATTATTATTACGGGCATAGGCGTTGAGCGTCCGCGTCAGCGCCGACCGGAACCCGCTCAGATGCGTGCCGCCGTCGAGGTTGTGGATATTGTTGGCAAATGCCACCACGTTCTCGGTATAGCCGGCGGTGTACTGCATGGCAATCTCGCAATCCAGATGGTTGACCGTGTTACCCTTATGCAGGTAAATAACCCGGCGATGAAGCACCTCCTTGCCCGCATTGAGGTGTTCCACAAAGGCCGTCAGACCCTTCTCAAAACAAAATTCTTCCCGCTTATCCTCTCGCTGATCGACCGCTATTATCTTTAGCCCCGCGTTCAGATACGCCAGCTCCCGCAACCGATTCACCAGCAGGTCATACCTGAAATCCGTCTCCGGGAATATCTCCGGATCCGGCTTGAAAGTCGTCCTGGTGCCCGTCCGCTTCCGGGGGCCGATCTCACGCATATCTCCCTTCTTTGCCCCCCGGGCAAACTCCATCCGGTAGCCTTTGCCGTCCCGGCCCACTTCCACCTCCAACCATTCAGACAAGGCGTTGACCACCGAAACACCCACTCCATGCAAACCCCCGGAAACCGTGTAGCTCTTGCTGTCAAACTTACCCCCGGAATGCAATATCGTATGAACCACCTCCAGCGCCGATTTACCGGTGCTTTTTTCTAAACCCACGGGAATACCCCGCCCGTTATCTTCAACGGTGCAACTGCCGTCGGCGTTTATCTGCACCATAATAAGGCTGCAATGACCGGCCATCGCCTCATCCACCGAATTGTCCAGCACCTCGTTCACCAAGTGATGAAGCCCCCTGCTTTGACGATCGCCGATATACATCTCCGGACGTTTGCGCACCGCCGCCAGCCCCTCCAATACCGTTATCTGATCCGCCCCGTATCTGGACGACGCGGGTTCTTCGCCTTCGGCTATCGGCGTCTGGTCCGGCTGATTATTAGCAGTCTCATCCATAATCTTCACTGGGCCCTGGTTTTAGGCGGGGGAGCAATATTGCAACCTTCCTTGTTTACAAGTTATAGATCTTTTCCCGAGGTTTGCTCCCACTGACCACGCACAATCTTGATCCGGGATAACTTTACCGCTGGACAAAGCCGCTGTAATTGCTCGGCTAAACCTTGATCCACCAACAACTTAATCTCATACAGGCTGGCGGCGTTATCCACCAACACCTGCAACTGACCACGGTATAATCTCTCCAGCCGGCTGTGCGCCTGCAGTTCGTTGGGCAGCAGCTCCCGCCAGGCCGCCTGCAGCCTTGAAAGTTTCCCCTGCCGGGGGTAAACTAATCGTTCCAGAACGTTATCAACAAGGGTGCCCAGCGGCCGGAATGACGGCTTGGTTTGACGCGCCTCCCTGATCCGCCGGAGTTTTTCTATGCTCCAATCCGCCATCGCTACACCGACACCGGCATAATCACATAAAGAAAATCCCTACCCGCCCGCATCAGGCCCGGTTTGGAGCCATCTACAAACTCAAAAGTCACCTCCGCCTCATCCACCACCCGCAGCATGTCAAGCAGGTACTGAGGACTAAATCCTACCTTCAACGGCGCGCCCTGATATTCCACCTTCATATTAATCTCGGCTTCGCCGGCCTCCGGCGTGTTTGAGGAAAAACACAGGTTCTCACCGGAAAACGACAGTTGTATGCCGCGCGATTGTTCATTTGTCAACAACGCCGTTCGCCGGACTGCACTGCGCAGCCCCTCGCTCTGTATCTGTACTTTTTTGTCACAGCCCGTGGGGATCACGTCCTCATATTTCGGAAAACGGCCCTGAACCAGATTCCCCGCCACCTCCACCAGGGCCGTACGGGTAAATACCTGGTTCTCCGTGAACGCCACATGAATTGTCTCATCCGGATCGGTCAATATCCGCTCCAACACCAACATGGCTTTGATTGAAACCACCGCGTTTCGCTCTGTTCCCTTTTCATCGGAAATCACCTCTCCATCGACCCGGGCCAGCCTTCGACCGTCCGTAGCCACCATCCGCAGTTTCTTGCCCCGCTGCTCCCATAACACCCCGTTTATGGCGTATCGAGTGTTCTCCCGAGCCGCCGCGAAGGCCGTTAGATGAATTAATCTTCGCAAAACGCCCGCCTTCACTTCAATCCCCTTCTCCTGCCCCATTGGCCCCACCACCGGAAAATCCCCCGGCTCCTGCCCGTAAATGCGAAACCGACTGTCCTTGCCGCAAATCTGACAGGTAGTACCGGTCACCTCCAGATCCACCGTCTCGTCGGTCGTTTCGTGGAGAATGGCTGCCAGACGCTCTGCCGGCACCACCGCCGAACCTGAACTCAGCACCTGAACCTGGGGTACGGTATATTTAATTGATATCTCATTATCGGTGGCCAGCACGGTTAATTTTTTTTCCTGCTGGTCAAAATCCAGCTTGGCGCACTGGAGAACAGGCTTGGGAGTGCGGCTCGGGACTATGGATGAAGCTAATTGTATCGCCTCGTGTAGTGCCGCTCGATTGCATGTAACTTTCATCGCTTTTACCCTCTGTTTATTATAAAGGGACTTTTGTAAAACCTCATCTATAATTGTAACGTGCGATATTATGACATATAATATAAATGTTTTCCAGCAGTATTATTCTTATATATTGTTATTTATGTGAAATCCCGGATCCCAGCGCGTAACTCCACTTATAATATGGATTTATTGCAAACCATGACCCTGGGAAAGTTGTATTTTTAATAGTCTCCAAGAGTGTGGATTTGCGAATATTTGGGAGGTTTTAATTTAATGCTGTCTTATTAGTGGATTTTTTCTGCTGTAACCCCACAAAGTTTCACAGTTTATCAACTTACTCTTACACAGTTAAGGAAAAAATAGCCTTGGAAGCGGTCCGGTTCTTAATCGTACTTGTATCCGCCTGTAAGGAGACTTTACATTTGGCTGCCTGAGAATCCCCCGGATTTTTCCTGGTTACTTATGCGTGGCTGTTCATAGCAGAAACTCGGTAACGTCGAAATCACCCACCTTTGCTATATGCAGGTCGCGCCGCAACGCCAGGTTGATATCTGCCTCTTCAATTGTTTTTTCGACCTTTTTGCTACCATCCGGCTCTTCCGCCAGCGAAAGATCAATCGGCCGAACAACGGGCTGGCAGGGATTATTTGGATCAAACTCTGTTACCACAACCGTTCGTCCGTCGTTCAAGACCACTTGATCCCCTGGTGCAAAGGGAGGCACCGTCTCCGTGAAGGCGGCGAGAACCTGCGGATCGAACCATTTTTGGTAGCCTGGATTAAGCATACGCTTGATAGCCACGACAGACGGGGCAATCCTGCCGTCCGGGAGATGACGAAATCCGTCAAAACGGTCGGCCACGCTGGCGATTCGGCAAAAAATATGAATCTCGTCGCCCTTCATGGGTTCTATCCGGCCGGCGAAGCCGGGAACTTCCCTGCGGGGTGGAAAACCGCTGCCGTCGAAATTTTGATGGTGATTGAGCACTACCTGTGCGGCGGTGGGGTCCAGACCTCCCTGAACCATCTCAAAGCCAGCCTCCGTATGACGCTGCCAGAGGGGATCGCCCTTGTCCTGGGCCGTCATCCGAAAGTGTTGTAATTCCTCCGGCAGACTCAATTTACCTATATCGTGGAGAAGGCAGCCAACGCCCAGTTGCGTTATATCTGTGGCCAGGTGGCTCGGCAGACGCGGCCGCTCATGAATCAGATAGCTTTCCAGATGCATGCCAATCAGCATACTGAGGTATGCCGTCGTAGTGCCATGAAGAAAGATATCGCTGGCTTCCCCGTATAATTCGCTGATGAATATCGCCGAACCGCTCTTTTGTGTCAGCAGTCGGCTAAATAAGTTGGTTACCTGATTGACGTACTCGGAATACTGAACCTTGGCCAGGCTTATTTCTTGATCGGCACTGAATTGCTCCTTTAGTGAGCAGTACATATCTTGCTGATGTCGGGTTAGTTCCGGATCGAGTAAATCATCCAGAAATTCAAGATTGGGATAATTGACCCAGATATTGTGTATGCGGAGGGTGCGCAGGCGCTGGATAGACTCATCTTCAAGGCGGAAACCGGCCCTCAGCAGCATATATTGCGGCTGCTTTGGGTTGGGAACCGATCGGGCCAGGACCATTCCCTTTTTGGCCTTTTCTATAGGAACTCTCAACATTCTGGTTTGTACCCAATGAGCCCGATTTTTCGGTCGGCGCTGATTTTATTATTATCGGCGGTAATACAAACCTGCTTTACTAACGTGTCAACTCCACTCCCTGGCTGCCCGGCAGCCAAGCTGGTAGGCCTCCTCCAGGGCCGTGGGATGGTCGCGGACAGATCCCTTTGCGTCCAGACCTTCAAAGAGCAGATTCCCCCAGTATTCTACCTCTAGGGCGTCGAAAAACCACTTCATCGTAATCTTGACCCCGGCAAAGACCTTGCTGCCCCTGGTAGCGCCCACAGAGATGAAAATCCCCCGCCGCCGCGGCCGCCCGGGATCTTGTATCGGCTGTTTCAATATATAGCGGCGAGACCATAACGCCTGACAGCGGTCGATGAGCAGCTTGGCCTGGGCACAGTGGGCCATGAAATATATGGGACTCGCTAAAATCAGCCCATCCGCCTTCGTCAGCTTCGGATAAATATCCTGCATGTCGTCCTGCAGCGCGCAGCAGCCCTCCTGCCGACAGAAGTCGCATTGCGTGCACGGAGATATCTCAAGGCCTGAAAGGCGTATCTTCTCAATATCGTCTCCACCCCTATCAGAGGTAGATTCCCGTGTCTCATGCAGCCCGCGTAGAACTTCTTCAAGAAGCAGGTCGGTATTGCCATAAATGCGGGGGCTGGATGATATCGCTAGGATGTACATGGCCTACTGGAAGACTATCCGCTCTTCCGCGACGTCTCTTATCTTGGCCAGGGCTTTGTTTTGAATCTGACGGATACGCTCCTTGGTCAGACCCAGCTTATCGCCTACCTGCTTCAGCGTCAAGGGCCGGCTTTGTCGAGGCCGCAGAGAAAATCGCATCTCGATGACCGACTGCTCAATCTGTGACAAATCCGCCAGATTGTCCTGAAAGATCGTCCGTACCTCCTCAATCCCGCTCTCGTGATCCTCTTGACGCATTTGTTCGAGGTAATCGTCTTTCTCCAGGGCGATGTCCCATTGAGTGGGGAAGCGCTTGCGATAACGATAGTTCTGCTTGGCGGTCCGGGAAAAGCCCTTAAAAATGGCCCGACAGGCGTAGGTGCTGAATTTATAGCCGCGCTGGCAATCAAATTTATCCGCGGCCCGGAGCAGGGCCATGCTCCCCTCGCTGATCAAATCCGTAAATTCCACACCGGGGAAGACCACCTTCTTGGCCATCGCCAGCACCAATCCCATGTTTGCCGTTACTATCTCACTCCGGGCGGCAAGCTGCTTGTTATAATATTCAAGTAGCTCCAAAACCGTCTTGCGCGACCATGGAGATTGCCTCATCAACTTCCGTCGCTTCCGACAAAGTTTATGTCGGGCATAGTTCATCTGTAAAAATAGAACCTGTTCTTCTTCCTTTTCGAGCGAACGTCCCGCAGTTGCCGCCACGTTTTTTTCCATAATTGGCCCCATCTGTGAGGGGCGTCGAAAATAATCGTGGGGAATATAGCTAATAGGCTCACTTAGGATGCGTTTAAGCGTCTCTTTATCCGCTGTTTTGAGACGCAAGCGTCTTACTTTTTGATTAAAAGAGGAGTTCTTCGTATCTTTTTGTGGTACTTTTTTTATCTTCATGGCGTTACCTCCTTGGGTAACAAATGTCTGCTTTTGTCTCAATATCTCATATAATATTACGAGCAATCTTCGTGCCAAGTTCGTAAAATCAGTGTGATTTAAAGTAACACTTTTATTTCCAGTGCTTTACGGTTAATCATAGCCGGCTGGTCATACCTAAGGGTGTCTCATTTTTTATTGGAACACTTTTCGTTGGATAGCAGCTTTTTACTAAATGATCTACGTGAGAAAAATGCACAACCTGGTCCAATAAGCCCTGAACCGTCTTAACCAGCATATGTATCACAAAAGTAAGTGTCTCATTTAAGAGAACTTCCCCCGCAGATTCTGCCCCGTACTTATAAAACATATAGTTTAAATACATGTAATTTATGTATTTAAACCAGTATGATCCCGGATGGATTCAGTGCGGTTAAGCAGATTGAACCCACAGGGTGTGTCATTTATAATGAGACATGTAATATTTTTCAAAGACCCAGGCGTAATGAAGATTAAATTGTAACTCCATGCTGGAAAAACCTTTATGGTAATTAATAAATAATTATCCGAAAATGGTATGACTTTTGTTGATTGATTAACGGATATTTATGAAAACGGTGAGCCCGTGGTTTGTGATGAATAATAGTGAAGAACATATAGAGAATGCCTTGAGATTGGCCCATGAGTTGATTTTGCTGGCCGATGCCGGTGACGACGTACGAGAGGATATCGGTTGCGGCATTCTATTCGGCACGATCCGTGACTGTGCCTACAAGATACAAACATTGGCCCGGCAGGAACTACAAGAGCATCAGAAAAAGCGGAGAAAGGACGTTAACAGCAATACCATGGTGCATCAAGCTCAGCCCCGGAGACAGGGATGACAAAATGTCAAAATAGCTTGCCGCGCGTGCTTTTTGCGGTTACTATTCCGTTCTAGGGTTCTTGTAAACCCGGTCTGTTGGTTATTTTAGATCCGCCGGCATGTACCGGGTCTCAATCTGACGCCTTATTTACTGAATTTTTAGGGAAAATTAAACATGTGGGATTACACGGAAAAAGTTAAGGATCATTTCTTCAACCCACGGAACGTAGGGGTCATTGAGGACCCCGCCGGTGTTGGCGAAGTGGGTTCCCTGGCTTGCGGCGATGCCCTGAAGCTGATGTTCAAGCTTGACCGAGGAGGACGCATCTCTGAGGCCAAGTTTCAGACCTTTGGCTGCGGCAGCGCCATTGCGGCCGCCTCGGCCCTGACCGAGATGATTATAGGTAAAACCCTGGAAGAAGCGGAAAAGATCACCAATAATGACATCGCCGATTACCTCGGCGGCCTGCCTGAACAGAAAATGCACTGCTCCGTGATGGGACGGGAGGCCCTGGAAGCCGCCATCGAAAACTATCGCACCGGGCGCCGCACCGGCCGTAGGCTGGAGGGCGCCGTGATCTGCACCTGTTTTGGCGTGACCGATCAGGAGATACGGCGGGTGATTAAGGAGAATGATTTGCGCACGGTCGAGCAGGTAACCAATTACTGCAAGGCCGGCGGCGGCTGCCAGGGCTGTCATCCCGATATTGCCGCCATCATCAGAGAAATCCAGGGCGACAAGGCCCAGATCGACGGCGCCGAACTTACCCTTAAAGCCTCAAGGGACCCCAATAAACCGTTAACCAACCTCATGAGAATACAACTGATCAACAGAGTCCTGGACCAGCAGATTAGACCCGCTCTCCAGGCTGACGGCGGCGATCTCGAATTGATCGACGTGATCGGCGATCGAGTGGTGGTATCGTTCAGGGGGATGTGCGCCCAGTGTCAGGCCGCCGAGTTCACTATGGCCGAGGTGGTCCAGGCCAGATTGCGGGAATTCGTCAGCGAGGAGCTGGTAGTGGAAGAGCAGAAACCATGAAAAACATCTATTTAGACAATAACGCCACCACCAGAGTGGCCGAAGAAGTCGTAGAGGAGATGCTGCCTTACTTTTCAAACCTGTACGGCAACGCCTCCAGCATGCACAGTTTCGGGGGGAATATAAGGCATAAAATCGACTACGCCCGTCAGCAGGCGGCCCAGCTATTGAATTGCGGACCCGAAGAGCTGATCTTCACCAGCGGCGGCACCGAAAGCGATAACACCGCTATCAGAAGCGTTTTAGAACTGAATCCAAATAAACGCCATATTGTCACCACCCGGGTCGAACACCCCGCTGTCCGGACTATGGCACGTCATTTTCAACGTCGGGGCTACCGCTTGACGGAGCTGCCCGTCGATGCTTACGGCCGGATCGATCTGGACCAGCTCGAAGCCGCTATCAGCAATGACACCGCCCTGGTGACCATCATGCATGCCAACAATGAAACCGGCGTTATCTTTCCCGTCGATAAAATTGCCCCCCTGGTCAAATCAAAGGGCGTTCTTTTTCACACCGACGCCGTCCAGGCCGTCGGCAAGATGCCTTACAACCTGGCTGACATCCCCGTCGATTTATTAAGCCTCTCCGGACATAAGTTACACGGTCCCAAAGGAATAGGCATCTTGTATGTTCGCCGGGGCACGCCTCTGTCTCCTTTGATAATGGGAGGTCATCAAGAGTTCAGCCGACGCGCCGGCACCGAAAATACCCCCGGGATCGTGGGTCTCGGAAAGGCCTGTGAGTTGGCTCAGAAAAACATGGAAGAGGAAAACGGCCGGGTCCGCCAGATGCGTGACTGGCTGGAAACGCACCTCTTGAGGGTTTGTCCCGATGCCCGCGTCAACGGCGACAGGGAATCACGCCTGCCCAATACCACCAACATCAGCTTTGAGTATGTGGAAGGTGAGGCCATTCTGTTGTTGCTGGATCAGTTGGGAATCGCCGCCTCCAGCGGATCGGCCTGCACCAGCGGCTCGCTGGAGCCTTCCCATGTCCTGCGGGCCATGGGGGTGCCCTTTACGGCCGTTCACGGCTCGATCCGGTTCAGTTTGAGCCGCTACAATACCATAGACGAGATTGAGTACGTCATCCGGGAAACGCCCGGGGTCATCAAACGCCTCCGCCAGATCTCCATGTTTTCCTCCCCCCCCGACGCCGGCGCCCCCCGCGAGAGAAAACCCCGACTGGATCGTATCTCCGGATAAGGAGTTTTTATGAAGGCCGTGATTGATGCTGTTCTATGCACCGGTTGCGGTCTGGGCGCCGAAATTTGTCCGGAGGTGTTCGATTTTATGTTTTATCTCGCGTCTCCTTGAGCTTATTTATTCGTTCCCGGGCCTCGTTTTGTAATTCGACCGGCAGGCGGGGGGTGTATTCATCCCGTCCCGGATACATCTGCCGCTGCTGGTCCATAAACGCCTGTTCGCCGGCCAGCGCCTTCTCAAAGAGATCCAGCGCTTCCTGGTGCCAATCGTCCCATTTTAACAGTTCGCCGTAATCCATCAACAGCCGACCCATATGTATCAACAGTTCGGATTTGATCGGGTATCTTTCCAGTGCCTGCTCGCCGAAGAGCCGGGCCTGGGCGAGATATTCTATTTTACGGTCCCCTTCCGCCTGTTCGGCCGCCGCCAGGTAAAGCTCGCTCAACTGCCGGTAGTACCGAAAATGGGCCGGATCCCGCTCTCTGGCCTTCTGCAGCCACTGCCGGGCTTGCTCAAATGCCGCGGCGTCTTGCCTTTGGCTCTGATACCAGCGCCACTGCCAGCGCCTTCCTGCCCAGTAGCACGGACCCGGATCCCAGCGGTTGGCCCACGCCGCCTGCCGGGCCCATGTCTCGGCCAGAAGAAAATCTTCCCGGGCTTG
>LJUC01000117.1 GCA_001303695.1 Phycisphaerae bacterium SM23_30 | reverse complement strand
GTGTGCTTGTCAAGCGAGAACGGGACCGCTTTAGGATGGCATAATACGCCGTAAGGGCTCTTTGAAAAGTCCGTGAGTGGGACAGTTTTGGCAAGTCTGTTGTCTTGATGCTGATGAATGAGCCGGTGTTAGTCAGACTTTCCTCGGATTGTTAATTCCACGAGGGAGCTTCTCTGTCTTGGAAGGAGCAAGGGGCACACAATATGAGGACTACGCAGCATCCTTCAGACGATATCCAGTGACTCTTGTTTCCCGGAACAGATGTTGTTCAATATTGGTCGGAACTGTTTTGGCGCTACGTTGCGGCCTCTCTGGCTTCTTATTGTAGTAGACATCATCAGGTCGAAGACCATTCAAGGACATATGCGGCCGCCAACGGTTATACCAATCCTCGAACTCTTCGCACAGCTTAACCAGATGATCAAAGTTCTTGATGAATGATATGTGTTTGAGCCATTCGTATTTGAGAGTCTTGATCACTCTCTCGGTGACAGCGATTGATCCATGTTTGCCTACGGCTCCAAAACGAGGCCTTATGTTCCAGCTATCGAGCAGTTCTGCAAAGACGCCTCCGGTGAAGACACTGGCCTGATCAGAGATAATATGTTTTGGCGATCCATGTACTTCAATGGCACTTTCCAGGGCACTATTAATCCATCCGGCATTGCGTCCTTCAAGTGGGATCACAGACACGATCTTGCGGGAGAAATGGTCAATCGCAATACAGACATGCGTGGGCCATATCCCCCAGTACAATACCTCTGTCGTGTCGATAGACCAGACATGATTGGGATAGCAAGCGGGAATTGACCTGGCCTCCGTTTTCTCTTGCATTTTCGCAGACGCAATGGGGCATTCACCAGGCCTTCGAGGTTTGGGACTATTGAGGATATTGCGAACCGTAGAGGCGGAAATGAAGATATTCAACAGTGCCAGTTGATTGGCAATCCGAACACGCCCCCAGTTAACGTTTGATTTCGTGATTTCCCAGACCAGAACGGCGATTTCCACCGGTGTTTTATTGGCTGGAATTCGTGTGCGTCTCACATCATTGGCCTGATGGAGCCAACGGTAAAGAGTAGACCGGGAGACGCCCAGATGCTCTGTCACTTTTCGTCTGGCTATGCCGAAGGTCTCGATATGCCAGAGGATAAACAGTCTCTCTCGAAGCGTGTATCGTGGCTTTTTCTGTCGTTTCTGAATGCGCTTCTGGAGAATCGACACCTGCATTTGGAGCTGGTAGACCTTGTCTTTCAGAAATAGGATTTCCTTGTCTTTGGTGTCGGCATCCATGGCGGCAAGCCGTTTGAGGCTTCGTTTACGAGTTATCCCTGAGTATCGGGCAGCCATGATGGCCGCTTTGATGATCAGCGTAACAGCATAGGTGATGATGTCGAGACAAAATAGGCAAAACTGCCATAGGTAGGTTCAGTGACGTAAACGCTTTTGATCTATAATGTTAGATGGGATGTCACACGGTCCCACTTATGCTTGACAAGCGCAGACGTCCCGATCTTGAGACACGGCTGATATTTCTCCGTTATTCTTAGGTCAGCAATCATTCGTCAACACCCTTCGAGACCTATTATGCACTCTCGATAATAGACGCCTCATCCGCCTTGAGCAGGCCGCGGCGATGTTATTGAGGATTCCACGGCTGAGAGTCACGCACGAACAAAGCACAAGTCTTAGAAGAAGGGATTTCATTTTCTTCCAGGCCGTTCATCTCAATGAGATGAGGGAAACCGGATGGACTGAACGTCTTTAGCTGAGCAACCGTGACGTCATCGGAATTCACAATCTCAATCATGGGTCGATTGCCCAAATTCCTGACGACGCCATACATACAATACACCCGGATGTCCTGCGAATCAGAAATGCGACATGGAGTGTTTGCATCGCCGGCATTCGGCCGGTTGAGGGTTCCAGCCTCGACTTTGAAAAAATACACTCGAACGTGAGAGCAATTACGGATCTGAGATTGGGGATCGGTAGTCACTCGTTCCACATTCAGAGCGTAAAATGATGTGGGTTGTCTTATTCCCTCCAGGATGAATGGTCGTCCCATCGCCATAACGCCATAGAATCTGCCGCCGCCATGTCCCGATATTGCCAGCGTCCCAGGAGCCAACATACATGTACCTTGCCCGGATTTCCAGTCGATCCGCCCTCGAACCGAAAGAAACGACAGGCCCGGGCGAGCATCCGCTTCGTCGACCGTTGCAAGCGTAAATGACTCCCCCTGACTATTCTGGCGAGACGGATTTCTTTGCGAACTGACATCTCCAATCATAGTAAGCGTGCGAGAAAGCCCGAAGAGATGGATGTTAGAACGAAGACGCAGTGTACCGAGGAGTTTGTAACTGCCCTTCGGGACGAAGACTTTGTCACTTGCAGAGACCGCTCTCTCGAAGGCTTCTGTGTCGTCGGCGATTCCATCGCCCTTCGCGCCAAAGGATTTTACGTTTACCGCATCGTCGTCTTCGAAGGATGGGGTGCGGTAATAGTGATGTCGATGGATCGCTTCATACGAAGGCTCGGATAATTGATTTTTCCACTCGACGATTTCACTCGAAAACTCGGTTCCGTTTAGAAGTTGAACCCCGAGAGCTGTTTGCGATGAGTACCGCTCAATGCAGGTCCATACTTCAGGCGCTGGGATCCTCGGGCCGTCATTACGCACGGACTGTGCACCACGTACGTAAGTCTTCTCAAGGTAGATATTCTCGTCCTGATTCGTTCGGCATACAACGCCGCCTTGTGATAAGGCCAGCACACAGTCCACCATGCTGATCCCCGCCTGCGGGGAATTTCGCGTAAGATCGATCGCCACCTTACCAGCAGGTTCCATCAGACACCCAACGAACAAGGTCGGCATCTGGGTCTTTTCAACATACTTGACCGCCCCTTCCGTTTGGCCTTGAAATATGCAGGCATTTAACAGTGGAAATCGACTGCTGCGATCAATGATGATGCCGTATTGCCCTCCAACGACTTTGATGTTGTGGGTCCCGCCGCCCTGACCACAGCAATTGCTCATACCCGCATACGCCCCTTCAGCGCAGATCGTGCAATCTTGAAGCGTAGAACCTTGGGAACCCGAGTGGCGAATACCGATTGCCCCAGCATGACCACGGACATCAATATTGATCCCTTTGAAAATATGATTGAAGGAGATATTCGGTTGCTCTTTTCCCCATTCCGGTTCGTCCTTGCCCGGCGCATCATCACGCGTCTGTGCCCATATCCAGATTGCGATCTTCGGCTTCGCAGGGTCGTCGAATTCTTTCGCGTCTTTTGACAGCTTGAGTATCGGACGCTTCCCTTTTGTCGAACCTATCATGATGATTCGGTGAGGAAGATCCCAGTAGTGCTGAGTGTGCCTATCGGTGTTTCGCGGTCGCTCGAGCTTGCGGACCTGCTGCTCACAAGAAATCGTATCAGAGATGAGGTAGGTCCCTTCTGGAAAGAAGCAGGCGAGTCCACGATCCCGTGCATCATTCACTGCCCGCTGGATGGCTTGGGTAGAGTCGGTTGCCCCCCTTGGATCGGCCTTGTAGGGTGTCTTAGTCACATCAAGACAGCCAATTTGAAGCAGGGGGTCACTCGCATTTACACCGACAGGGAGATTATTAGCAACCACAGGTATAGCTATTATGCCAATACACAAGCAAAGTAGAACAATCTTCATGATCATTGTCCTTTCACCGCATCTTCCGTGTGATAGCCATCCCCCACCGTGACGCATCCACAAAAACAGTTTCTAAGTCAGGATTCCTAACTATTGCCTGAAAATACTCTTCCATCATGTGAGCCTGACCAGACGAATCGTGAGCAATGACCAGGCCGCCCGTGCGCACTAAAGGAAGCAACTGGTACAGGTAGTCCGTGAAACCTTCTTTTTCTGCATCAAGTAGCAGCAGATCGATCGGTTCAGTTAATCTCCCTATAGTCTCGTGTGCGTCACCTTCAACCAAGGTTATCAGATCGTCGACACCTGCTCGATTGAAATTTTTCTTCGCCAGAGCTATACGTTTTAAATCGATTTCGTGGGTCGTGAGTCTGCCGCCCGTGGATCGAAGCGCCAAGCAGAACCACATTGCTGAGTATCCGTTGGCCGTGCCGACCTCAACGACGTGCTTGGCTCCGAGAGTCTCGGTGAGCATCCTCATCAGCCGGCCATCTTCGGGCAAAACATTCCCCATACCCCGAGACTGGTTGGCGTACATGTCCTCCATGACAGCGATGATACTCTTCTCTACTTCGTCTCTTGGCTTGGGGTGTCGCGAGAGGTATTGACGCGAGACGTCTTCCGCGGTCAGGTGTCGACGTTTCACGGTTTCTATAGCCCCTTGGGCCCACAGGAGCGGAACCAGTAAAGTAAGGATAACGACTATACCTACGACAAATGACATTCTTCGTGACATATGCATAATGTTGCTCCTCAGTTTTTTTCGGTATCACCGTCTCAGAAGTCGTCGGATCGGCCGCTGTTGTTTCCTTACATTAAGGCTGTCAAGGACAACCAGCGCCCATTCGTTCGTTAGCATTCTGAGCCAAGCGAGCCAGCTCATATGAATGACGCAGCGGACCAGCAATCTGTGTACGAACGGACGGGAATTGTTGGCCACCAAAAACGGCCAAGCCAAATTCTTTGTCGACTTAGCTGCACACTCGTCCAAACAGACTTGGATGTGTCTGATCATTCTGCCCCCTATCCTTATATATGTGCGAGGTCGTTGCGACCAACAAATCGCTTTCATTTAGCGTTACCAACAGCTACTTCATTCGCCTAATCGTTTAGTCAAACGGATAGTCAACATAATAAATGGAACATTTGCGTATGTCAACAAAGGCAAAGCATCGATAGCATAAGAGAGCTTGTCAGCTCTTCTCTTGTAAACCAGTTCACCTATGAAAAGCTCAAAGTCAAATAGTAAATTCTCTGTTGCCGAAAATTCTCTTTGAGGCGCCCATGTCACGAGGTATTAGCCAAAGTCACTCAACTAATTGATGACGTTCATTGAATCCGTAGGTCTTATTTTAGGGGGGCAGGATCACACCCTGGCTATGCCAGAATATACAGTATCAAGATCCGCTCTGCCTTGACACCCACTGTGCCTTAGATATGATCAACTCAGGAAGACCATAGAATATCTTGTTCTGCCCAGGAAAGGAACAAACATGAAACAGTATCTCATCCTAATTATCCTTCTTGTAACACCCAGAGCATTTGCACAGGATAACCCTCCGAATATTCTACTCATCATGGCCGACGATCTTGGGGCGGAGGTATTGCCGTGTTACGGTAATACAGTTTATTCAACACCTCACTTGGATCGAATGGCCTCCGAAGGAGCGCTTTTTGAAAACGCCTATGCCACTCCGGTTTGTACTCCGACCCGGGCAATGATCCTGACAGGCTTGTACCCGAACCGAAGCGGGTTTCTCGAGCGGCTGGACAGCCCGCTCGATCCAGAAAGGAATAACCGTCTACCAGTTCATCTGAAGACCTTTGGGCACGTGTTTCAATCCGCCGGTTACAAGACTGCCATTGCCGGGAAATGGCACTTGGGAGATTTTCAACGGTACCCGGATCAGCCGGCATCGCACGGTTTCGACGAACATTGTCTGTGGGTGCAGTACTGGGAAGGCAGGCGTCACAGCCGTTACTTCGGCCCGCACAACTGGGAAAACGGCAAGTATAAGGTTCACGGGAAAGAAATCTTTGGCCCTGACTACTGCTGCGACTTCCTTATTGACTTCATGAAACGCACTCAGGAACAGAATCTTCCGTTCTTCGCCTATTTTCCGATGAATCTGATTCACGCCCCGCTCATCACGCCTCCCGGTGATCAGACATCGGCAGAGACACACTTTCCCCCAGACCTGGGCGAGCGGGAGCGCAAGGCCGGACAGATGGTCCATTATATGGATGCCATTGTTGGCCGGCTGTTGAGCAAGTTGAAGGAACTAGGCCTCGAGGAAAACACCTTGGTCATCTTCACCGGAGACAACGGCACCGCAGGATACCTGGTCAGCAGGCTGGGAGATTTTCACCTCCGAGGCGGCAAGCGCACGATGAACGAAGCCGGCACGCGTGTGCCGTTCATCGCTCGTTGGCCCGGCAGAATTCCACCAGGGCGCCGAGATTCATTCATATCGTTGATGGACGTGTTGCCAACACTTGCGTCGATGGCGGGGATTCCCATTGAGCACGAAGTGGATGGAATGGACCTGTCTCACAACTTGTTGGGTGAACCGGGCAAGGATCGCGAAACCTTTGCCATGGCGTTTGAAGGCGGCGTGTATTTTGTCAGAGACGAACGTTTTCGACTACATGAGGACGGTCGCTTCTACGATGTCTCGGTTTCCAGCAACCAAACACGGTACAACATGAATGTTGTCAGCGATGCAGGGCCACATGCGTTTGCCCGACGTCGGCTTCAGCAGCGGCTGGATGAGTTTATGGCGATCAAACAGACCGACCGTTCTTATACAGTCGTGCCGTTTGGTACGGGCGGGGACAACTTCAAGAACGCGCAGGACAAGGCACGGAACCAGAAACGAAAACTGAATGGGAGCAGATAGATGAACTGTGGCCACCCGATGACGCAAACGAAACAAACCAATAGTATCATGTTCAGACTATTCATTCTACTGGCAGCTTGCACTGTGAATCTGCCTGTGCTGGTGTTGGCGGAGCATCCCAACGTGGTTGTCCTTTTTGCTGACGATCAGGGGACACTGGATGCAAATTGCTACGGATCAGCCGACCTCCACACGCCGCACATCGACAAGCTCGCGGCAACCGGTGTGCGTTTTACCCAAGCTTACGCTCACGCCGTCTGTTGCCCGGCCCGTGCAATGCTTCTGACTGGCCGACATCCACAGCGGAGCGGCGTCCACTTCTGGACGCAGGGTGACATGAACGCCGGCAAAGGTATCAACATGGCTTTGGAAGAGGTGACGCTTGCCGAAGCGCTTCAGTCGGCGGGCTATCGAACGGCACTGTATGGGAAGTGGCACCTCGGCGCCCACCGCGACTACGGACCCAAGGAACAGGGCTTCGATGAGTTCTTTGGTATCCGTGACGGGTTCATCGACAATTACAACCACTTTTTCCTGCACGGTGCCGGTTTCCACGATCTATATGAAGGAACCACGCCGGTCCGGGCTCCAGGTGAGTACTTCCCTGAGATGATGGTTCATCGGGCGTTGCGGTTCATCGATGAAAACAAGGATTGCCCGTTCTTTCTCTATGTGCCGTTCAACATCCCGCATTATCCCGAGCAGGCGCTCGAGCGCTTCGCGGCAATGTATAACAACACGAAAGACGAGGCCCGCCGATCCTATGGCGCGATCGTCTCTACCACGGACCACTACATCGGGCAGATCATTGACAAGCTTGAAGCGCACGCGCTGCGCGACAATACGATCGTCATCTTTATGAGCGACAACGGACATTCCGAAGAGACCGGAAACAGGATTCGTGTCGATAACCACAAGAGCGGACACCCCAAGGGACACTTCTACGGAGCCAGTGGAGGCGGTAACACCGGCAAATGGCTCGGCCAGAAAGGCTCTTTCCTGGAGGGCGGGATCCGGGTGCCGGCCATCATCAGTTACCCCGCCAGACTTCCCCAGGGCGAGGTCCGCCATCAGGCCGTAACCGCAATGGATTGGATGCCGACTGTTCTTGGACTTTGCAACGTGCCGCTGCCCGATGTGCCACTCGACGGAAGCAGCCTCGTGTCAATCATCAAATCACCCACTGCTCAATCTCCCTATGAGGTTATGCACTGGCAATGGGGGGATCGTTGGGCAGTGCGTAGAAGCGAGTGGAAGCTGCTGGGCCGCGGCAGTGAAGCACGCTCGCTAGGCAAACTGAATGATCCTGAGCCGGAGAAGAAGAACTACCTCAAGGAAAGACCGGAATTGGCGGCTCATCTGCTAGCCCTGCACAACAAATGGGCCAAAGACGTGAAACCCAAGCACAGAGGAGAAGGCAAATGATGTCAGGTGTTGGCAAACTCGTGCTGGCAGTGCTTTGCTTGGTTTCGGCTTTTGTCAACGACAGCACGGCCGACAGAGGCTAGTAGCCTTTTCTCATGTCCAGTCTCTGGTAAATCCTGTTGTCCAGTTTGATATCATCACGTCGATGTTCGGGTAACGGCCAGTACTGGGTATACGCCGATCCTTCTCGCGCTTCCTTCATGATTTCGCGCATTCTCTTGACCACGTCAGGATGGGCCGAAGCGACATTGTCATTCTCGCCGATGTCCTTGCGCAGGTCATAGAGTTCGATCGGCTCTTTGGTGCCGCCATAACGAAAGCCCTTCCATGGGCCCATTCTCACGGCCTGCTGTTTGGCGAACTGGCATTCCCAATACAGATACTCCCGGGGTGTCTGTTCCTTCGGTCGGCCCAGTAATATGGGAACCACAGAGATCCCATCCGTGTGTGCCGGGGCCTGCACACCGGCCAGATCCGCAAAGGTGGCCATCAGATCCCATGCGGCCCAGGGCAGGTCGCTGGTTTGACGTGCCTTGATGTGTCCGGGCCAGCGCACGATCATAGGGACGCGGATCCCTCCTTCGTACAAATACCGCTTCTTCCCGCGCAAGGGGCCTGTGGCATGAAATCGATCTGTGTATTTGTAATAGCTGTTTTCATCACCATTGTCACTGGTAAAGAAGATGACGGTGTTCTCATCAATATCCAGTTCCTTCAGCAGGTCGATTATCCGGCCGATGTGATCGTCAAACCGCGTCATCATGGCCGCATACAGTTTTTCCAGGTGGGTCCAGGGCCGATCTCCATAAGGGCCTATATCCGGGACCTGGATTTCATCTCCATCCCGAGGAGACCTGCCGTGCGGCACCTGGGATGGAAAATAGAGAAAGAAAGGTCCCTCTCGGTTTTCTCGTATGAACGTTGATATCTCCTCCATGAATAGGTCTGCCGAATAAACACCTTTGTCGCCGACAATGCCCGGGCGCCGCACGTCATCAGGTTTGTTGGCCTCGAACGTCAGCCTTTCATCGTTTTTCCATAATTCTACGGGATAGTACTGGAACGCCGCCCCGGTGCCGCGAAATCCCATCCAGGTATCCCAGCCATGCTCGGTCATCTTTCCCGCCGGCATGGGGATCCCCGCTTCCAACTTGCCGAACTGAGCGGTCCTGTAGCCTGCGTCCTTGAGCACACGTCCCAATGTCGTGACAGTGGGAGGCCAGGCCCATTCTGGATGGTTGCGCATGTATCCGCCGCCGTTATCGAGATTGATGTCCGCATGCGGCGGATAATTGTCACGGATGGTCGCATGCCCCGGATGTTGGCCCGTAATCAGACCGCAGCGTGAGGGGACACACACCGTGTTGGCCGCGTAGAAATCCGTGAAACGCATCCCATCTCGAGCCATTTGATCGATGCGAGGAGTTTGAATAAGCGTCTGCCCGTAACATCCCAGGCCTGCATAGCCGAGATCATCAGCCATAATCAGTATGATGTTCGGCTTGGAGGGCTGCGGCTTGTCAGCAGCGTTGATCGAGACCAACGGAGCCAGCAGCAGTGTGCCGGCGCAGGCTATGAGAGTGTGTATTGTTGGTTTCATGATTGGGTATTCTCCTTCGATAGTAGGTGGGTAATCGCGTGTGGATGTTTCGCCCGCAGTCGATCGGCGCTCTTGTCCGGCGACAAGTCCTGAGCCAAACCACGACGCACTGCCGCATTCAATTGCAAATGTTCCATCTTTCGCGACACAGGTCGCTGACGCCACCTTTGCGCTGCCAACTGCTGCGCATGACCGGCATTGTAGGTGTTGCCGCAAAGATTACAACGCAGTTCGCGACTCATTGTCTGTCTTCCAATCCGCCAACCATGACCGGCATCTTTGCACCGGTTTCGCGCAGCCAAACATCGAGTTTGCGCTCCAGGCGTCCGGCGAGTTCGTGCGACTGCCCGGCCAGGTTCTTCTTCTCGCCGATGTCGTCGCTCAGATTGTAGAGTTCCAGCGCGCCGTTGCGGTATCGCTTGACGAGCTTGTAATCGCCTTCGCGAATGACGCCACCGAGGCGGTTCTTTTTGTGAAACGCGTAGTTGGGATAGTGGAAGTAGATAGCGTCGCGATCAAATCGGTCGGATTGCTCAAACAATGGCAAAAGGCTCTTGCCGTCTATAGGATGGTCCGGAGTAGGCGGCAAACCAGCGACTTCAAGGAGAGTCGGGTAACAATCCATGCTGATCACAGGCGTGTTGCATGTGGTCCCCGATTCCACCTTGCCCGGCCAACGGACGATCCAGGGGATTCGGATTCCTCCCTCGTAGAGCGTTCCCTTGAAGCCGCGCAGCGGGCGATTGTCGCCGTTGTATCCCCCATTGTCCGACTTGAAGATCACCAGAGTGTTGTCGCGGAGGCCGGCATCGTCAAGCGCTTTGAGGAAACGCCCGATCTCTGTGTCCATTCCTTCAATCATGGCAGCGTATACCGGATCCTTGATACCTGGGCCCTGGCGCCGGCGATACTTGGCGATCAGGGCCTCGCGCGCCTGCATGGGGTAGTGCACGGAGTAGGGCCACCAGTTCAGGAAAAATGGCTTGTCATGATTTTCCCGAACAAATGCGATAGCCTCGTCCGCCAGCCGCTGGGGCAGGTATTCGCCCTCTTCCCTTTCCGGAAGTGTTGGGATGCGGTAGGGGGCAAAGTAGCTCGGCGGCCCGCCGCGGTAACAACCGCCGATGTTGATATCGAAGCCCTGCTTGTCGGGACGAAGGTCAGGTTCGGCGATCCCCTCTTTACTATTCCTGGGGACATAGGACAGGTGCCACTTGCCGATGTGAGCCGTCGTATAACCGACCTCGGAAAGTCGTTCGGCTATGGTAACGTAGGAGAGCGCCAGATGGCGCACGGATTCGGCCTCCTGAAGGTTCGAACCCTCGAGCGAGAAACCGTCCTTGTGCCCCGGGGCGTGGTTGGTCAGGTTTAATCGCCCCGGCGCCTGACCGGTCATCATCGCCGCACGCGTTGGCGAACAAACCGGAGCGGCAGCGTACCCACAGGTGAAGCGCATGCCTTCGGCCGCTAATCGATCCAACGTCGGTGTGTCCAGTCGCTCATTGCCGTAACAGTGCAGGTCCTTCCAGCCCAGATCGTCCGCCATGATCACGACGATGTTCGGCCTGGAGGGCATGGATTGTTCAGACGGGCTTCGCTTGATCCTGGAACAACCGGCCCCCGCGGCGACGCAAAGACAGACGATTCCAATTGTCTTCAAAAACTCTCGCCGGGTTTGTCTTTCAAACATACATGGTTCCTTTCATTTTGCGACCGAATTCTCAAACGGTCATACCGACCTTTCTGCTTCCCTGTGGCGTTGGTGCATGAATCAACCGTAAAATTCACTGTGCTGTTCGGCAACCGTTCTAACAAACACCATATGATACTGACCTACCGGTATCCAGCATCCTATTCAAAATTGAACAGCTAATCAAGACCTTCCGTCTTTGAGCTTCGCCATGCTTGGACCTGAGTCGACCTCCAAGGATTCTCTTGAAGCGATAGAAGCCATAATCCAACCTTTCTTGTTTACACCGATGTTGCTTTTTGTATTTTAGGATACCTATGGGCTACCTTATTCGGCTTGAATACGGCAGAATCTCCATTGAAAACAGGATTTCACAAGCCTATAATGTGTTGAATGGGTTGTTTGCTGTCCAGATAGGAGTTGATTCGTGCACCAAAGCCGTTCAAAGCAATAAATAACCAACCTTAGGAGATTCAGTCAATATGAGTTCAAGAAAAAGTTTGCTTCTTCCATCAGTAGTACTCTCCATATTATTGCTATCTTGCACCAGTCTATCCCGGGAGGTAAAGCCTAAGCCTAACATCCTGTTTATCATGGCTGATGACCATACGACTCAGGCATTCGGCATATATGGATCAAGACTGACATCCCTCAATCCCACTCCAAATCTTGATAAGATTGCTAATGAAGGGATGATCTTTGATAGTGTATTTTGCAATAATTCTATTTGCACACCAAGTCGTGCCTCCATCATTACCGGTCAATATCCCCAGACCAATGGGGTTCTTGATCTCGAAGGTAAGATTTCTCCGGAGAGGCAATTTCTTCCTCGTGAGATGAAAAAAGCCGGTTACCTCACTGCTATGATAGGAAAATGGCATCTGAAAGAAGAGCCGGCTGCTTTTGATTATTACAATGTACTCCCCGGACAGGGTAGGTATCATAATCCTGTAACCAGAGATTATCATAATGGAGCCTGGCCGCGTAATACGATAAAGCACATCGGACACTCCTCTGATGTCATAACTGGTCTTAGTATTGACTGGCTGAAAAACAGGGACAAAACAAAACCCTTCTTCCTGATGCATCATTTTAAAGCGCCTCATGATTTATTCTCCAATGCAAAGAGATATGACAGCTACCTTGAAGACACGGAAATCCCGGAGCCTGATAATATGCATGATCAGCCGGCACGAGGATTCGGATCAATATCAACAAGAGGTATTGATGATCGTCTGGTTAACACAATTGGGGCATCTGTATCCAAGCGATGTAATATATGGGGATTAGGCAAAAGACTTGGTATTGATGAAGCGCTGCCTGAACCGGGATTTACATCTGCTGTTTACCAAAGGCTTCTCAAGAGATATCTTCGTTGCGTTAAGGGTGTGGATGACAATGTTAAACGACTTGTTGATTATCTGAAGGAAGAAGGGATTTATGAGAATACGATCATCATCTACACCGGCGATCAGGGCTATTTCCTGGGGGAACACGATTTCTTTGACAAGAGATGGATGTATGAAGAAAGCATGAGAATGCCCTTTATTGTACATTACCCTGAATCCATAAAAAAGGGAAGTCGGTGCGATCTGCTCATTAACAATACTGATTTTGCTCCAACCATGATCGATCTGGCTGGAGGCCAAGTGCCTGAATATATGCAGGGAAAGAGTTTCAAACAAACATTGCTTGGAAAAAAGGAAAAAGAGTGGCGGGATGCGACTTATTACAGGTATTGGATGCATATGGCCCATAACCTGGGTAATCCTGCACATTTTGGTATCA
>LJUC01000116.1 GCA_001303695.1 Phycisphaerae bacterium SM23_30 | reverse complement strand
TTATCAGCGGCATTACCCTTCAAGGCGGTTACGCCGGGGCGGGCGCTTTGGACCCCAACGAGCGAAATATAAACGATTATGGCACCATTTTAAGCGGGGATCTCAATAATAATGATGTCAAAATATGCGATCCGGAAAACCTGCTCAATGAACCCACCCGAAGCGACAACTGCTATCATGTAGTCACCGGCAGCGGAACCGACGAAACGGCGGTACTGGACGGTTTCACTATTACCGGCGGTAATGCCAGCAAATCCGTCAGTCCGAATTATTATGGCGGGGGTTTGTATAGTAATCCCGGCAGTCCCAAGATAATCAACTGTACCTTTCAAGCCCATTCCGCCATCGACGGGGGGGGGATGTGTAATCTTAACGACAGCGGCCCGGTATTAATCAATTGTAAGTTTATCGTGAACTGGGCCCAGCTCGGCGGCGCGATATACAACTACAGCAGCACCTGTACGTTAATCAATTGCACCTTATATGGAAACACCGCGAGTGTTTTCGGGGGCGGGATGTACAGCGATAACGGCAACTCGGTCTTGGTCAACTGTATCTTCCGGGACAACCGTGACTTAGGGAGCACAGGCACGGGTGAAACGGCGCAGGTGCACTTCGACAACAGCGTTCCCGCCATTGATTATTGCTGCATCCAGGGCTGGTCGGGTGATTTTGGCGGTATCGGCAATATCGGCGCTGATCCGCAGTTTGTGGATGCCGACGGGGTAGATGACGTTTGCGGCACTGCCGACGATAATCTGCGTTTATTGTCGGGTTCGAGATGTGTAGATGCCGGCGATAATTCCGTGGTTCCTCCCGCGATAACCGACCTCAACGGCAAGAATCGTCTGGTAAATGATGCCGACACGCCTGACACTGGGCCGACCACAGCGCCGATTGTCGATATGGGTGCCTATGAGCTGCCTTATCCGAATTATTTAAGTGTTGATGCTGCCGCCGTCGGTAACGAAAACGGTTCCAGCTGGGTTCACGCCTATACATCCCTGCAGGATGCTCTGGCGGCTGCTACCAGTTCCGATGTAATTCAAGTGGCGGCTGGAAGTTACTATCCCGATAGGGGTTCTGCCGTTACGTCCGGCGATCGCACAGCAACTTTCCAGCTTAAAGACGGGGTGGCCATTTACGGCGGCTTTAGGGAATGTGGGGGCCAATGGCCGGAGCGCGATCCTTACAAGTACGAAACGGTGCTTAGCGGCGATCTAAGTACTGATGACGGCATCAATTTTGCCCAGCGGAGCGATAACAGTTATCACGTGGTGACCGCCGACGGTACTGACGCGACGGCGATGCTGGACGGCTTTACCATCACCGGCGGCAATGCCAACGGTTCAGGAATCAACGGCATCGGCGGCGGAATGTACAATAACTCCGGCGATCCCACCTTGACCAATTTGATCTTCATCCGCAATAATGCTGAAAAGGGCGGCGGGATGTACAACGATGCGGGCAATCCCACTCTGAGAAACTGTCGATTCAGCGGCAACGCCGCGTTCTTTGGCGGGGCTATATACAATCTTCAGGGTCGTTGTACCTTGATAAATCTGACCGTCAATGGCAACAACGCAAGTTTTTATGGCGGCGGACTTTATAACCAACAGGGCCATGCTGCGTCAACCAATAGCATCTTCTGGGCCAATACCGCGGTCCAGGGGATGCAGTTAGCCATAATAGACAATTCGACCGCCGTGATTGATTACTGCAACTTTCAGGGCGGGCCGGATGCAATTCAGGTTGAGCAAAATTCTACGCTTTTTTGGGGCGATGGCAATATCGATATCGATCCGCTTTTTACCAAAACCGGCTTTTGGGACCCCAACGGCACGGAGGAGATCGCCAGCGATGATTTCTGGGTGGACGGGGATTATCACCTGAAATCCCAGCAGAAGAGGTGGGATCCTTACCGTTACAACATCTGTGATTTCAACGACGACGGAACGGTAAGCCTTGTTGATTTCGCTGAATTAGCGAATAACTGGCTGGGGGCGGGCGACAACATATGGGCCGACCTTAATAATGACGGTTTGGTTAACATCATTGATCTGCATATATTTAAGATGAATTTTTTAATTTCCGGTCCCGCCCGGGGCGGCTGGACGGCTGATTTGATTACCAGTCGATGTATCGACGCGGGCAGTCCGGGATTTGGCCTGGCCAAAGAGCCCTGGGACGAGCACAATCTGCGGATTGATATGGGGGCATTCGGGGGGACGGCGGAGGCGCGAACGGCGCCGGCGGATTGGGGGTTGAAGGCTGACTTGACCAATGACGGGATGGTCGATTTAGCGGATTATGCCGCCCTGGTCAAAGACTGGCAGAGACAAGGAAATCTCCTGCCCGCCGATATGAATCAAGATGGTACGGTGAATCTGTTAGATTTAGCCTACCTGTGTGCCGACTGGCTGGGGAGGACCTCCTGGCATAATTCATGGTTTTAACCGGATTTACAAAAACTATTATTTTTTTAATTATAACCGCTGATTAATGACGTCTGATAGAGTATAATATAATCTGATATAGATATATTCAGGACACAGAAAATACCGGATTAATTCAGGGATAAACAAAATGGCGGATTCGCACGGAAGGGCATATCCTCGGGTGAGGCGGTTTTACCCGCTAATACTGATGTTTTTTATTTGTTTAATGCTGCTGTGTCTGCCAGGCTGCGGCAGGTGAGGCGGCATTAGCGGGCGCTCGTGTCGAGCGTCCTCGGCACTGACGGACCTTGGTTCGGACCTATTTTTCGATTTTACTACAATTATTCAGAACCTGCATCATGAGAGCAGGGTGAACCTGTCAGAACGAGGGGTCTGTTTTAGGGGGGGTGTGGGTTAAGGCCAAGAGGACCAAGGAAGGGTAAATACATACGACACCGGGAGTTTTGAAAGGGCGAAACCATGAAAACGCTATTGAAGGCGGCAGGGCTGGCGGGTCTTTGTTTTTTAGTGGTATTCGGTCATGAAATGCCGGGGCGGGCGGGGGCCGATCAACAGCGTCGCAGAGCCAGAGCCAGAGAGCAGGTGACGACGAACGTTGAGATATTTGAGCTGGAGGAATTTTCCGTGCTGCAAGGTGAACCGGCGCGCGGCAGTTCCTACTGGCGGCGGGGGCAGTTGGCCGACGAGACCGGTGATCAACCCCACGCCAAAGTCAAGGCCTATCCCCGGCTTAAATCCGCCAAACCGGTTTACGGACTCGTCTCATTTAATAAGGGGCCGATCAAATCAAACCGCATCCTCGAGCCTTATTACTTCGTTCTGGACGAAGCCGAAGGGACCGGTAAAGGATATGATCGATTCTACTTCGATCTTAATCATGATTTCGACCTGAGTAACGATCAGGCGATTAAGGCGACAAACAGCCCGGTTGATAAGGGCCGCCCAGATGTCGGGGCGGGTCAAATCGTAACGTTGGTAGAAATAAAGACAACAAATAGTGCCGGCGAACAAGCGGCGGCGACCAGGGCGGCGCCCCTGAGAAGGACCGAAGTAACCTTTGAGAGCTTTACCCTGAAGATGTCCTACGGCCGCCGGGGCAGAGAAGTGGAATTTAAGCTGATCCCTAAATTATCCCGTTATGGAGAACGACCGCCGAGTATAAATTTCACCTCCGCCGTCGGTCGGCGGGGCACAATCAAACTGGGCGAGCAGGAGATGGAGGTGGTTTTGGCGCAAAGCCCTTACATCACCGGGGCTTTTAACAATCCGAACACCGGTTTGTTTATGGGCAGCCGCTATGAAAGCTACGCTGTGCTGGGTAAGATGCGTTTTATCGACGGCAAGATTTACACTTTCGGGGCCTCCAGCGACGGACGCCAACTGCGGGTGAGCCCCTATGAAGGGGAATTCGGCTTATTGCAGGTCGGCCAGGCCGCCGGCGAACTCAAAGGGGCAAAATTCACCGGCGGGGTGCTGCTGAGCCGGTCTAATATTATCGACCTGAAAGACTGCCTTAGACAGGGTAATGACGTCAAACTGCCCGTGGGTGATTATCGTCCGTTGAGTCTGGAGGTGGAATCAGAAAAGCTGGGCACCGCCTTTAGTCAGGCAGCGACCGATGATGAAGAGGCGGAAGATGATATATTAACCCTCCCTATCCGGGCGGACCAGCCGTATGCCTTTGATTTTACCCATCAGCTGCAGGTGCAATTTGAAGATCCCCCGGAAGATCAAGCCATGAAACGGGGTGATCGGCTGAGAGTAACAGCCATGATACATGTTCGGGGATTAAACTTAAAACTCATGGGCCTGGATGATCGCACCCAAAAGACCGACACCGGCCTTAAACGGGCGGATGGCACGGCATACATCCGCTACGCCTCGCTGGACCCGGAGGTAAAAATTACCAGCGCCTCCGGCAAGATGGTCGCCGAGGGTAAAATGCCGTTTGGGTGAGGGGGTACCTGCGGGTTTACGTGGCGTATTCCCGAAGACCTCGAAATTAAAGGCGAAAAAGAGACCTTCACCATCGACGTAGAGTATGACACCCGGGCCCTGTACGGGACGGTCAAAGCCAGGCGGAAGTTTGTTATCATGGGGAAATGATGGACAAAGAGCGGAATTAATTAAAACCGCACTTTTAACCAGGTAGGCCCAAAACCCATTTTGCCGGAAATCCAGTTAGAAGATTGAACCTGCCCGGCTCCCGTGCCGGGCATTTTTAATTTTGGCACTGGCGCCAATGGTATTATTGATCTTTGATAAATAGTAACAATTCATCCGGATGCAATAAAAATGAGTGGCAGCCTCAAATCCGCAGGATTGGGGGATGGCCCTTGGGCATTCAATCATCCCCAAGCCCTACTGGCTTGAGGCTTCCGCTCATCGGACACCATTAATTGTGTCACATTTAGGCGCTCAGCGGCGTCAGTTTTGAGGCTAGGTTCTGCGAATGAGAGTGATCACAAAAATAATGACGGGCAGGAAAAGCAGCACCCATCCTATTAACTGAACCAAACATCCGGGCGAGGCCTTGGAAACCAAACCAAATTTTGCGCCTATCATTCCCTGCCCCAATTCATCGCCCCACCATATGCAGGCCAGAGACAGGCCCAGCCATATGAGAATGCCAGCGATACCTTCAAAGATTTCCTGCTGGTTCGGCGGTTTTGATTCGCTGCCCTGTAGAAACACACAAATTATGACAATTACGTACAGGACGGCTATTAATAAGGAAATCCATCGAGAAAATGTCATTTTATTTCTTTTAATCCAACTTATGATTATTCAACGGTAATATAAAATACTGACATAGTCCACTGGTTGGGCAACGATTTACCTGCCCTGCGCGCTGTTAGATTTCCCGCGTTGTTTTTAGTCAGATTTTTGGATATAGGATTATTTTAACGAATTATAGGGGGAAATCCAAGGAGAAAAGTCGGAGGGGGCAGGAGTATAAGTTTGTTATTGATTATGGGGGCCGGTAATTCTAGAATTAATCACTTTTAATAATTTAGCGGCAGGCCTGAGGAGAGAGCGGGCATGTTTGCATTTGGCGTGACATTATGAAAAAGGGGCACGGCATGTCCGAGCAAGACATCAGGATTCACAAGCTCAGCAACGGCATGACCTTAGTAGCCGAACCCATGCAAGAGGTTTCCTCGGCGGCCTTTGTATTTCTGGTGCCGCTGGGGGTGGCTTATGACCCGCCGAATTTGACCGGCGCCTCAAACGTCCTGGCGGAGTTGATCTTTCGGGGGGCCGGCGATATGGATAACCGCACGTTAAACGACCGTCTGGACGGACTGGGTCTGCATCGGCACGGCGGTATCACCAGTTTATTCGGCAGTTTCGGCGGGGCCCTGGTGGCGGATAACCTCTTGGAGGCACTGAAGTTATACGTTGATATCATTACTGGTCCGATCCTGTCGGCAGAGCAGTTCGAGGCCTGTCGAGAACTGGCGCTCCAATCGCTGGATTCACTGGAGGATGACCCCCGCCAGAAGATATCCCTCTTGGTGCGGGAAAAATATCTGCCTTATCCCTTTGGAAGACCGGCTCCGGGCAGGCGTGAAGAGCTGCAAGCTCTTACCCAGCAAGAAGTTAGGAAGCATTGGGCCGACAGGCTTACTCCGGCGCAAACCATTCTGGCGGCGGCGGGAAAGTTTGATTTTGAGCATTTAAAACAGGCGGTGGAGGAATATTTCGGCTCCTGGAGCGGCCCGGCCCTGGAGGAACTGGAGCAATTAGAACAGCACAACCAGGTTTTTCATCAGCCTCACGATGGGGCCCAGGTTCACGTGGGGGTAATGTATCCTTCGGCGGCGTATCGACATGAAGATTATTATGCCGCCCTGGCGGCGGCGGTGGTGCTTTCGGGGGGGATGGGCAGTCGGCTCTTTACCGAGGTGCGGGAAAAACGGGGGCTTTGTTACGCGGTCGGGGTTGCCCATCAGGTCATCGGCGCCTACGGGGCGGTACAAGGTTACCTGGGCAGTACGCCCGAGAGGGCCCAGGAGGCCCTGGAGGTGATGCTGGCCGAGCTGGTCAAGCTGGCCGACGGCATCACCGAGGATGAGCTGGAAAGGGCCAAGGTGGGTCTGAGGGCGTCTCTGATTATGCAGGGCGAATCGACCACGGCCCGCGCCATCGGCTGCGCCGGCGACTACTATCATCTGGGCCGCGTCCGCAGCCTCCAGGAAATCGAAGAAAACATACTCAAGTTAACCGTCGATGATGTGGTCAATCACGCGAGGCGATTCAAACCGAACGACTTTACCATCGTAACTATCGGTCCTAAGGAGTTGAAAGTTAAAAGTTAGTAGATAACGTGGGGGTTTTCAGAAATTTAAGGATATTCAAGCTCGGCAAAAAGCAAGAGAACTTACAAGAGAAATTTATAGAAAGGTTCCAGCAAAATTCAAGTTAGGCATACTTGGAAGAGGAAAAATTGGTTTTTATTTTTTCTTTTCAGACGGCAAGTTATTATAAGGCAGGTTGTTACGGAGTTATTTAAGAAAATCAGGAGACCGCTTTTCTTAAATAATACATGCCTAACTTTAATTTTACAGGAGTCAGAAATTAATAGATTATAAGGAGTAAGTTGGTGGAGTTTAAGCGGGCGCAGTTGGAGAATGGTTTGACGGTAATCGGGGAGGTGAGAAAAGAGGCGCGGTCGGTGGCGATGGGGTTTTTCGTGCGGACGGGGGCGCGGGACGAGCCGGGGGAGCTGGCGGGGGTGAGTCATTTTCTGGAGCACATGGTATTCAAGGGTACTGAGAGGAGGTCGGCGTTTGAAGTGAGTCTGGAGTTTGATCAGATGGGGGCGAAATATAACGCGTTCACGTCGGAGGAGAATACGGTTTATTACGCGGCGGTGCTGCCGGAATACCAGCGGCGGGTGTTGTCGTTGTGGGCGGATTTGATGCGGCCGGCGTTGCGGGGAGAGGATTTCGACGTGGAGAAAAGAGTGATCTGCGAAGAGATTGCGATGTACAAGGATCAGCCGCACTTTGACGTGATCGACCGCTGCCGGAAGCTGCATTTCGGCGACCACCACTGCGGCAACAGCGTGCTGGGGACGGTGGAGAGCATTCAGGCGTTAAAAGTCGAGCAGATGCGGGATTATTTTAGCCGGCGTTACGCTCCGGATAATACGGTGCTGGCCTGCGCGGGGCAGATGGATTGGGACAGTTTGGTATCCCAGGCGCGGGAGCTTTGCGGCGGATGGAAGCCGGCCCAGGCCCGGCGGCAGTTGAGCGATTTTTGCGGCACGAGCAAAACGGCAAAGGTCACCAACCATAAGGTGATTCGCAGACACATCTGCCTGATGAGCGCGGCGCCCTCGGCCCAGGATGAGAGGCGTTACGCGGCGATGGTTTTGGCCAATATCATCGGCGACGACACCGGTTCGCGGCTTTACTGGGCTTTGATCGATACGGCGTTGGCGGACGCGGCGGATCTGGATTATGATCCTATGGACGGCACGGGGTTGTTTTATGCCTATATCTCCTGCCCTCCGCCGCAGACCGACAAGGTCATGGGGATCGTCAAGGATTGCCTGGGCCAGGTCCGCCGGGAGGGGATCACCGAGACCGAACTGCAGGCCAGCAAAAACAAGATTGCCTCGACGGCGACTTTGAACGGCGAACTGCCCATGGGTCGGCTGGTGCCGGTGGGGGCCAACTGGGTCTATCGCAAGGAATATCGCAGTCTGGCCGACGAGATAGCCGCCATTCAGGCGGTCGGCGCCGAGGACGTTAACCAGCTGCTGCAGGAGTATCCGCTGGAAAATTTCACCATGTTGAGCCTGGGACCGAACGGGAGCGGTTAGAAATTACAAATTAGAAATTTAGAGTGGGCTCTGAGCCCACCAGAAAATGTTCAACTTACAATAAACTTATATATACATTCTAATCCGGATGTACTATGGAGGTTATTTTTATGGAGTTGAATGAGAAGCAAAACGGTTTTCTGGAGATGTCGATCAAGGCGATCGTGCTGGGGATAATTTTGTCGTTGATTTTGGCGGGGGCCAACGCCTATCTGGGTTTGTTTGCGGCGTTGACCGTTTCGGCCACCATTCCCGCTTCGGTCATATCGATGGGGGTGTTGAGCCTATTATTTAAGCGTCATACCATCTATGAGAACACGCAGGTGATGACCTGCGCCTCGGCGGGGGAGGCGTTGGCGGCGGGGGTGATTTTTACGATGCCGGCGCTGGTGATTATGGGTTACTGGGAGAATTTTAATTACCTCTGGGTGACGGCGATAGCGGCCTTTGGGGGGGTATTGGGGGTTTTGTTTACGGTGCCTTTGCGGCGGGCGCTGATTGTGGAAGGGGATTTGAAGTTTCCGGAGGGGATAGCGACGGCGGAGGTTCTCAAGAGCGGTCAAAAGGGGGGTGCGGCGATCAAGTCCATAGCGTTTCCGGCGATCGGCGGGGCCTTGTACAAGTTGGGGGCGGCGGGTTTATATCTCTGGAAGGAGGCCTTTCAGGCGGCGGCGCGGGTGGGAGGTACGGTGGCCTATTTTGGCTCCAACCTCAGTCCGGCCCTTTTGGCGGTGGGATATATTGTGGGGATAAATATCGCGGTTTTAATCTTTATCGGCGGGGCGGGCAACTGGCTGGTGACCATTCCCCTTTGCGCCGCCGGCGGGATCGAATTAAAAGACGCCGCCGGCAACGTTATTGATCCGGGGGGTCTGGAGGCTCTGGATTACGCCACCAAGATCTGGGAGGATTATACGCGTTACGTGGGCGTCGGGGCGATGGTATTGGGGGGTATTTGGGCGGTGTTGAAGATGTGGAAGTCGATTGTGGCGGTGGTGAAATCGGGCCTGGACGCCTATAAGATGGCCGGAGAAGCGCGGGTTCAAATCCCCCGCACGGAAAAAGACATCCCCATCAAATGGGTCTTCACTTTGATTATCTTTTCGGTGGTGCCTATATTCATTCTTTATCAGGTGGTGGTGGCGGAGGTTTCGGTTTCGATTCCCATGGCGTTGATGATGATAGTCTTCGGTTTTGTCTTTTCGGCGGTGGCCGGTTATATGGCGGGGATTGTGGGATCTTCCAACAATCCCATCTCCGGGGTCACCGTCGCTACGGTGTTATTATCCGCTTTATTATTGTTAATGCTGATGGGTTCCGGGGCCGAACACGGGCCCACCGCGGCGATTATCATCGGGGGGGTGATTTGCTGTGCCGCTTCGATTGCGGGGGACAATCTCCAGGATTTAAAGTCGGGTTATATCGTAAAAGCCACTCCCTGGAAGCAGGAGGTGATGCTGATTATCGGGGTGCTGGCCGCGGCGCTGGTGATGGCGCCGATTCTGAATCTGTTGATGACGGCCTATGGTTTTGAGGGGCACTCGTCGGCGGTGGGCGATAAGGCGCTGGCGGCCCCCCAGGCCAATCTGATGGCTTCGGTGGCCAAAGGCATCTTCCGGGGCGGACTGCCCTGGGATTTCTTTTTCGGCGGGGTGGCGCTGGCGGCGTGCCTGATTATCCTTGACGAGGTCCTCCGCTACAAGGGCAGTTCCTTCAGGACCCCGGTTTTGGCGGTGGCGATCGGTTTTTACCTGCCGTTTAAGTTGTCGGTGCCGATTCTGGTGGGGGGGCTGCTCAATTTGCTCATCAGCCGCTACCAGAAGAAAAAGCGGATGAGCGCCGAACAGAGAGAAAGCTGCAACCGCACGGGGCTCTTGTTCGCCTCCGGTTTGATAACCGGCGAGGCCATCCTGGGCATTCTGCTGGCGATCCCGATTGTGCTGATGGAGGACGAGCGGGCCATCGCCCTGCTGTCGGAAGACATCCATGAAAAACTGGACCTCTGGCTGGCGGTGCCGGGCGTGGTGCTGATGCTGTTTATCATCTTCTGGCTTTATTTTACGGTCCGGAAACCTAAGGAGAATTAATCATTTTTTAGATTGATGCGCGGGGCAAAGCCCCAACCTACAAAATTTACGGTCTGCAGCCCCAGGGTTTTGATGTAAATTAACTCGACAAACGACTACCATTATAGAACGCCTGACAAAACCAAGAGTGTACCCCCCGATTTTACATCGGGGGCTATTTTACGAGGATTTTGTTAGGGACATTGAAGATTTATAGAACGATAAGGGGCATCGAAAGGTATTGGTTATGACCAACGCAGCAGCGTTTAGCGCCGCGGGGGGCGCCGGCGGCGCCGGTTCGGCAGCGGCGGCGGCGGCCCACGCCATCAAGGCCTCCGGGGCTATTGTGCATGTAACCCCGGATAATTTTTTTGAGATAGTGCACCGCATGGAACAGCCGCTGGTGGTCCACTCGCCCAGCAAATTTATGACGCCCCACAAATATCTGACCAATTACAAAGGTCTGTTCTTTTACACCAAGTCCAAAAAAGAGCTGCATATCTCCAGTAAGATCGAATTGATCGATGCGGAAAAGATTTGGATACCCTGATCGGCAGGCGAATTATAAAATTTGGCCTGGTAGCGCGGCGGAAGGGGTGGTATAATACGCCAAATTGGCAGCCTTTCTAAAATATGGTTGATGTATTGGAGACGGCCCCATGTCCGGTAAAAGGATACAGAGTCGGGAAATCGAGCGGATCATTGAGCGTCAGATGCGTCAGTGGGAGATCGGCCTGAGCGAGCAGGCCAAGCGGCAGAAGCCGGCGCCGCCGGCGGCCGGGAAAAAAAGGATCGATTACATCACCATCAGCCGGGAACTGGGCAGCGGCGGCGAGCAGATTGCCCAGATACTCTCAAAACAACTGGGCTGGCAGGTTTATGACAAAGAGATTCTGGATCATATGGCCGAAGATATGCACGTGCACAAAAGCGTAGTGGAGAGCGTCGATGAGCGGACGATCGGCTGGATCGAGGATTGGCTGGGGCCGATTTTCACCGATAAGTCGGTGGGCCAGTTGAGCTATTATCGGCATCTGGCGCGGGTGCTGCTGGTGATTTCACGTCACGGCCGCGCCATTATCATAGGCCGGGCAGCGGGTCTTTTGCTGCCGCGCGCAAACGGGCTGAGCGTGCGGGTGACGGCGCCTCTGGAGCTGCGCTGCCGGCGCTACGCTCAGGACAACAATTTAAGCCTCGCTGCGGCCAGATCGGTGGTGGAAAAGAAAGACCGGGCCCAAAAAGCGTTTGTACGGGATATGCTGAATCAAGACCTGTGCGACTGCAGACATTACGATATTGTCATCAACACGGAAAAGTTCCAGCCGGAATCCGCCGCCAAACTCATCTGGCGGGCCTTCGACCAACGCACGC
>LJUC01000006.1 GCA_001303695.1 Phycisphaerae bacterium SM23_30 | reverse complement strand
ATTTTATGAGCAAGAAGCATTCTGAAGCGTTTTTGCACCCTAAGGCTCTAGTTGATGATAATGTAACGGTGGGAGCGGGAACACGGGTTTGGGCCTTTGCCCATTTATTGTCGGGCGCTGTGGTAGGCAGCGAGTGCAACATATGCGATCACACTTTTATTGAGGGAGCGGTACGTATAGGCGATCGGGTCACGATAAAGTCAGGCGTTTATTTATGGGACGGTCTAGTAGTTGAGGACGATGTGTTTATCGGTCCGGCAGCGGTGTTTACGAACGATCTGCGTCCGCGCAGCCGCCAGTACCCCCCTGAATATGCCAAGACTCTGCTTCGTCAAGGCTGCAGTATTGGTGCCAACGCCACTATTTTGGCCGACAACACCGTTGGCCGATACGCCATGGTGGCGGCCGGTTCGGTGGTGACTAGCGACGTTCCCGATTACGCTCTGGTGGTGGGAAATCCGGCCAGATTTCGCAACTGGATCTGCCGCTGCGGTCGAAAACTGGAATTTAATAATCATCAAGCAAACCAATGTCATTGTACATGTGGTTGTTCATTTCGTTTAGATACAAACAACAACACGGTAAAGGAGATTGCTTGATGTCGATAGATTCATGCAAGATCATCGAACTTCCCAAGATTGCAGACCCGCGGGGTAATTTGACGTTTATTGAAGGGAATAAGCATATTCCTTATGAGATTAAACGGGTTTTTTATTTATATGATGTACCGGGAGGCGCCGATCGAGCGGGTCACGCATTAAAGACATGCCATCAGTTTCTCATAGCCATGTCGGGTAGTTTTGACGTAGTTTTATATGACGGCAAGGAAAAAAAACGTGTTCATCTCAATCGTTCCTATCATGGATTATATATTCCACCTTTAATATGGCGGGAGATAGACAATTTTTCTTCCGGATCGGTATGTCTTGCTTTGGCCTCTGAGTTATACGAGGAAAACGATTATTTAAGAAATTATGAAGAATTTCTTTTGGCAGTGGGGAGTAAAAACAAATCATGAGCATACCATTTTTAGACATGAAATCTCCTTATCTGGAGCTTAAAAAGGAGCTGGATGAGGCCTATGCCCGAGTGATGAGTTCCGGCTGGTATATTTTGGGAAAGGAAGTTGAATCATTTGAAGAAAAATTTGCATATTACTGCGGGGTTAAATATTGCGTGGGGGTGGGCAACGGTCTGGAGGCGTTGCATCTAGCCTTAAGAGGATACGATATAGGCGCTGGTGATGAGGTTATTGTGCCGGCCAACACATATATTGCCACGTGGCTGGCAATTACCTATTGTGGGGCCACAGTAGTTCCGGTGGAACCGGATTGGGGCAGCTATAATATTGATCCTGATCGGCTTCGAGAGGCTTTAACGCCTAAGACCCGCGCTATCATGCCGGTGCATTTGTATGGGATGCCGGCGGATATGAATGGTATAATGGAGATCGCTGAAGAACATGGTTTGAAAGTCATAGAAGACAGCGCCCAAGCGCATGGAGCTCGTTATAAGGGGCAGCGTACCGGTTCGCTGGGTCATGCGGCAGGTTTTAGTTTTTATCCGGGCAAGAATCTGGGGGCCTTGGGCGACGGGGGAGCTGTTACTACCAACGACCCCGATTTAGCAGATCGGGTTCGAGCGCTGCGCAATTACGGATCCGAAAGAAAATATTACAATCGATATAAAGGTTTTAACTCCCGGCTCGACGAACTTCAAGCCGCCTTTCTTCGAGTCAAACTGGATAAACTCGACGAATGGAATCAGCGGCGCCGGCGAGTCGCCGATTTGTATTTTGAGGGTTTAACGGACTGTGAAGAATTAATACTGCCTTTAGTTCCAGAAAATGTCGAGCCAATCTGGCATCTTTTTGTTATTCGTCATCGAGATCGAAACGCGTTGCAGAAGAAGCTAGCCCAGGCAGGAATAGGAACCTTAATCCATTATCCGATTCCGCCGCATTTGTCGGAGGCATACCGAGAGATGGGCCGGAAAAAGGGGGCGTTTCCAATTAGTGAAGAGTTGGCGGAAACGGTATTGAGTCTGCCAATGGGACCACATTTAACCAAAGATCAGGTTGCAGATATTATTGAGCAAATCCGGGCGTAACATTTTATCATACTTTATCAGGAATCCTTTTGCCATTAAACCTTTCCAAGTTCAAAGAATATCAAACAAAACCTCATAATCTAAGGTCTGGATTCCCGCCTGCACGGGGATAACAGCTTTATTAGATTTTTCCTGAAGTTTTGTTCGGGACATTGAGTACAGATATTTTCCTTTACCTCTATGTTTTGGGGTAATCGGACCGATTGAATAGTTTTTCAGATCAGTCAAAAAGACATATTCTCAAGTCCACTTCGATCATAGGCGGTTCGTCGGTGATATCGATCGCCGCCGGGGTGGTGCGGGCCAAGGTCTTAGCTTTGTTGTTGGGGCCTTTCGGTATCGGTTTGATGGGTGTTTACAACTCCATTATGAATACGGTGAGCACAATTTCGGGTATGGGCATCCATACCAGCGGAGTACGCCAAATAGCTGATTCACTGGGCATCGGTGATGAAAAGCAGATCGCCTGTGCCCGTTTTACCCTGATCTGGATTACGCGTCTGTTGGCTGTTTTGGGCGCTATAGGCTTGTTTGTACTGCGAAGAAACTTATCCATCTGGTATTTTGAGGAAGCGGGCCATGAATGGTCTATTGCTATTTTGGCGCTAGGAGTTTTTTTTACGGTTATTGCCGGATCACAGAAGGCCGTCATGACCGGTTTTCGCCGCATAGGCGACATTGCACGATCCACGATAATCGGTTCGGTGGCCGGAACGGTGTTGGCCATCCTAATCGTATGGCACTTGGGCCAATCGGGCATCGCGCCCTTAATAGTCAGCGTGGCTTTTGTTTCGGTATTGATCAGTTGGTGGTACGTTCGGAAAATTCCCAAAACATCATATATTACCTCAATAAAAGAAGTATATTATGAGACCAAATCGGTACTTGGTTTGGGGCTGGTTTTTATGTCCACTGCTTTTATGCAAGTGGGCACGGCCTTCATAATTAGATTTGTGATCACCCGCAAACTCGGCTTAGATTTTACCGGATATTTTCAAGCCTCCTGGAGTATCTCCGCCTTATACACCAACCTAGTGCTGATGGCCATGGGTACCGATTATTATCCGCGACTTACCTCCATTCACCAGGACCGGGCCGCCTCCAACCGTCTGGTCAATGAACAAACCGAGGTGGCGTTTCTTTTATCCGGACCAGTTATTCTAGCCATGCTCAGTTTTACACCTATCGTGGTATGGTTACTCTATTCGGGAAGCTTTGGAGCTACCCACATTATACTTCGCTGGCAGGTACTGGGAACATTGTTCAAGGTGGCTTCCTGGCCGATGGGATTTATCCTAATGGCCAGGGGTTTTGGCAAGACCTTTTTTGTTACGGAGCTGTTCTGGAATGCCTCTTTTTTAATAATCGTGTGTTTGGGTATAGATCGTTATAACATAGAGATAACCGGTATTGCCTTTTTGGTTTCTTATCTGGCCTATTTTTTTCTCATTTATCTTATTGTCTCCAAAATCAACCATTTTGCCTGGACCAAATTCAATAAGATCTTCGCGGTAACGCTGGCAGGCAGCTGCACGGTGATATTTCTTAGCAGTTTTTACGCTGATTGGCTGTCGTATGTCGTGGGGGGAGCGACCACACTCATATTCAGCGTGTATGTAATACGATTTCTGCACCGTATAGTGGAAGATGTTGCGGTTCGAGTTATAATAGACAAAATGAAAAGTTTATTTGGTTTCTAAGCGGATTTACAGGCATGGATCATCCACTGATTTCATTTGTTCTTTTATCCTATAATCATGAGAGATTCATTGGTCAAGCCGTGCAAGGGGCATTGGGGCAAGATTACCATCCTTTGGAAATCATAATATCCGATGATGCGTCCACCGACCGGAGTTATGAAGTTATCCAGAAGCACCTTGCCGGTTATAAAGGAGGCCATACTATTCATCTGCGTCGAAATCTGAAAAATTCCGGATATATCGGCGCCCACATAAACCGGATTATGGAGACGGCTCGGGGTGAATTGATTATCATTGCCGCCGGAGATGATATTTCTCTGCCGGAACGTACCCAAAAGATATTCGAGGCATTTAAGGATTCTCAGGGCCAAGCCATGTCCATCTATTCGGCCATGAAGATCATTGATGAACAAGGGCGGGAAATAGGTTTGCATGGATATCCCTTAAGAGGGCAAGAGAATGACTGGAGAGTAATCGCTCGGAACGGCTGCCGGGTATCCGGCTGCACCCATGCCTGGCACCGAAAAGTTTTTGATGTTTTCGGGCCGTTGATGAAGGAGACGGTCTTCGAGGACCGGGCGATACCGTTTCGTTCTTGCCTTTTGGGAAAGATAGCATATATTGATCAACCCTTAGTTTTGTATCGCCGACACACGCAAAGCGTCACCAGTAATGTCGATCCTGATATTTTTGATGACATTAAAAGTCGTTCCCGGTCAAATTATTATAATCATATGGTTGTTTTACAGAATCATGCAAGAGATCTACAGAACAAAGCAGGGATGCTGGGTTTGAACCGCCTGGAGGTTAGAAGCGCCCTTAACCATTTGCATCGGAAGATTCGCGAATTATCTTTCCAATTGCAATTTGAGCGGGGGGGGATTATCAATCGCATTCGCACTATTTATCTCGGGCTGGTCGGCGGATTGGGTTTGATCAAAGTGACGCGCTGGGCACTGCGGATGATTTTTCCAGGTATTTATCGTCGATGGATTATTCATCAGAAAAAAAGGGATTACCAAGACAGGATATTATAGTGCAGGTCGGTTCCGAATATATTTATTTATTAGAAATGGATCTTGAAATACACCCAATAAGTTACTCGCAGAATAATACGACAGGAGTTCCTGGTTGAAGGTTTTGTTTGTCACCAGGCCGCATATCGGTTTAAGCAAAGGGGGGCTGCAGAAACAAATAAACTGTACGGCGGAGTGTTTAGAGAACCGAGGGGTGGAAATATTGCGTTATGATCCCTGGCGTGACCAGCTGCCGGAAGCGGACATTTGTCATTGTTTCAGCACCAATGCCCAGATGCATATGCATGTTACTGAAGCCAAGCGAAGGAATATTCCGGTGGTGATCTCTCCGGTATTTGCCCCTTATGATATCCCTTTGTGGAAGATGGTGTTGAAAGTGAGATTGGCCGAGAAGATACCCGGCATGATGAATCATTTCAAGTATTTAAAGCAGATGTTACAGACGGCGGATCGGGTTTTGCCTCTTCATAAAGAGGAGGCCCGCCGGCTGGTCAAATGTTTTGGAATATCTCCGGAGAAAGTCGAGATAATCCCCAATGGGATTGACCAAAGGTTTTCCGGGGCGGATCCTACCTTATTTGAGGAGAAATACGGTATAAAGGACTTTATTCTTCAGGTAGGGAGCATTGATCGCAATAAGAATCAATATCTGGCGATCAAGGCCATGCAAAAACTGCCCTACAAGTTAGTGATTATTGGGGAAACAATGATATCTTGTCAAGGATATGCCCGCCGGTGCCGAGAGGCGGCCGGGCCGAATGTTTTATTTATAGGTCCGCTGGACCATAATGATCCGATGCTATTATCGGCGTTTGCCGCGGCGCAAGTATTCATTTTGCCCAGTTACAGCGAGGTTATGCCGCTGGTTTTGTATGAAGCGGCCCAAATTGTACCGGCGATAATTGTCTCGAAAAATATACCTCTGGAAGATCATGTACGCGATCTTGTGATGCGGGCGGATCCGAGCGATGTGCGTCGCTGGATCGAGTTGATCGAAGAGGGCATGCGGATGCAGCCAAAGGAGGAATTATGTCGGGCTGTTTTATCGATGGCCACCTGGCAAGGGATCGCCGATCGGATCTTCGATATTTACCAATCGTTGTTGAAATAGAAGTTTACTCTTGATCAAGTGTTTGAATAGAGCAAACGAAGAAAAACGTGGCGGATTTTGTGAGAAGGGAAATTTGCTTGGAACGCATCGTTAATAAATATTCAAATTTTTAAAACAGCGTATGCTGTCAACTTATTTTAGATTTAGATTGAATTATCATCAAATCACTCAAATAGGGAAGATCGGCGATGAAGAAATTAGTGATGGGTTTTCTAATTACGGTTCTTGTTTTAGTTTTAAGCGGAATCGGTTGGTCCCAGAGTTTTGGAACGGCGTTTTCGTATCAGGGAAAATTATACGACGGGGGATCTCCGGACAATGGCTTCTTTGATTTTGAGTTTAGGCTTTACAACCATGTGAGCGATACCGGCGCTGGCAGCCAGGTGGGCCTCACTATCACCAAGGAAAACATCGAGGTCAAGGAGGGGGCATTTACTGTATTATTGGATTTCGGCGGCGATGTATTTAATGGAGATGTCCGCTGGTTAGAGATAGCTATCCGACCGGGAGAGTTAGCTGATCCGAATGTTTATACTACTTTGACGCCACGTCAGAAGGTCACTCCGGCGCCGTATGCATTATATGCTAAGACTGCAGGCGGCGTTACCGGGCAAATCAACACCAGCGGCACCGGAGACATCTTGGTGGCCGCCGCCGATGCTCCCGAAGATGTGAAACAGAGGGCAAAGTACATTTGTGGTGGTGCTGACGACCAGAATGTCATAAACGCCGCTATCAATGAAGCGTTTAACCGGGGCGATCAGGGTATGGGTTACGGAAAATGCGGGTCGGTGGTTTTGAGCCAGGGGGCATTCAGCATCTCCGGTTCCATTATTATCAAAAATGGGGTGTCTCTGGTCGGCAGTGGAATGTGGTCAACCCAGATAACAGGCATACAAGATATGTCGGAAAGCCCCAAATCAGGCAAGGCGATAGGGATATACTTTTCCGGAATAGACGGCTACCAGTCAACCTTTCGGCTGGCGAATTTCTATATCGGAACTAATGTTGCCCAGAGTGTCGGGGAGGGCTGGTCGATTTATCTGGAAACAGGCGGATCGACGTCCCTCTACGATAACATCTACGAGAACGTCTATGCCGGTTATGGAAAGACCGGTGCTATGTATGTAGAAAAGGAATGGAGCGGGCACTATTCCAAGTGCACCTTTGAGCATTCGGCGGGGGTGGGCTATAAGTGCGACGGGGCCAATAACAACGAATACCACGGTTGTTACTTTGCTTTGAATGGCGGTCATGGAGCTTTAATCAAAGGATCGCATCCCTTGTTCACCAACTGCGCCGCCAACGGCAATGGAAATGACGGTTTTCAGATTAACTTGACCGGTACGTCGCATCTGCAAATGGCAGCCATAATCGGAGGGTATGCATCGGGAAATGAAGACAATGGTTATCATATTTACTCTGGTTGGGCCAATTTGATCGGCGTGTTTGCACATGAAAACAATAAAGACGATAGTGCTTCCACCGGAGGAATAAAAGTGGGAACATCAGGGGCAGCTTTACTGACCGGCTGCCGTTCGATCAGCAACAAGGCTCTCGGTTCACCTAGCAACGGCACAGGTTTGGTCCTCTTGGGTGAGCATCATGTGGTCAACTGTATAACCGGCAAAAACAAGATAGGGATTGAGTTTGGCCCAGAGACCAAACAAAGTTACATAAAAAGCCATCACTTTATGACCGGCAGCGATGCCGATGATGTAAAGATAAAGTTTTGTTCGACATACACCAGCGGCAAACATTTCGGGGTTGGAACAACCTTCAAGGATACTTTTATAGGTATGACCGCCGCTAGCACCAGCGCCATCAAGGCCAATGTCGTAAGCGAATATAATGATGAGCCCAGTCTGGATGGACAGCCTGATGTACCTCGTAATATAACGGTGACCGGTATCGAGGGGGCCAGCGGACAGGTGCGGGTATCCGGCATGACGGCCGACGGGCGCTGGTTAAATATGTGGGGTGACCAAAAAGGATACGAAGCTATAGAAATAAAGGGCAATAATACTGTAGAAGGGAATATTGCCTTCGCGTGGATTACCCATATTCGAGTGATCAACTTGATCGGCACCGTAAATATAGGATTGGGAGATAAGTTAGGTTTGAGTAATCCAATTGCCGCCGAAGAATGTGTGGTGTTGGTAACAAAGAACGGGTCTCGTATTGCGGAGGATAATTATACGCTGGATACCGATAGAGGTACAATTAATGTGGGGATCATAAAGGAGAACGATGATGTGATAGTGTTGTATCGGAGCTTTTATAGACCTTAATGTATCTTGTAAGCAAATAATACCTCTGGATACAATGGCTATCTGAATGGACGCCACCAAGTACGGTAAAGGCTCTACTGTGTATCATCGCTTAGCCAAAACAACCAATGAAGTTATTTTATTTTACCGTTTATGATTTAGCTACTTGCCAAACGGGGGCAAAGACTCATATAGAAAAAATAATTGAGGGATTGGATAGGCTCGGATGGGAAATCACGTTGTTTTCCTGTACGGAAAGTTTAAGTAACATCAAGCCTAGATTTGATTTTAAACATATATGTATTCATAGGCGCGACATCTCTTTGGTACAGCACATTCGAACCCAGATGCGAATTACAAGGAGTTTGATATGGGGCAGGCACGAGAGGCCGGAAGCTGTTTATATTCGCGCATCATTTGCCAATCTGGTTCCGGTGCTATGGGCGGTTTGGCATAGAATCCCATTTTTTTATGAGATAAACGGGGCGGCGGAATTCAGCACTTCCCATCGGCATTTACTGCCAGTGGTTTTAAGTTGGGAAAATTGGGTATTGCGCCGCGCCGCCGGAGTAATAACAACGACGCAAGAAATGGCCGATCATTTTAGGGCACGCGCCGGGCTGTCAGACGAGAAATTTGAAGTGATTCCGATGGCGTCTGGTTGTCCTGATCTTGCGGGGCCCGGCGGGGCGGGTGAGATTCGAGAGGGCAAGCGGGGCCGGATCGGATATGTGGGCAGCCTAAGTGAGCACTGCGGCGCCGAGACGCTGCTCAGAAGCATGGCGACGGTCGGCGCAGCTTATCCTGACGTTACGCTGAGGATTGTAGGGAGTGGTCCGGAAAAGCAAGAATATATAAGCTTGGCGGCGGAATTGGGCATATTCGATAAGGTACAATTTTTTGAAAGCCTTTGGGGCGATGATGTTTTAAGATTTTATAACGATTGTGAGATTCTGGCCGCACCTTATTACGGAGGTTTTCGGTACCAGAGACCCATGGGATCGCCGACCAAAATATTCGAATATCTGGCCTGTGGCAGGATGGTGGTGACCAGTGATTTGCCGGCCCTAAAAACATTTAGAGGTTGTCCTGGGATCTGGTTTTGTCGGCCGGACGATCCGGAAGACCTGGGGCGGGTAATAGTCGAGATACTGTCGTTGCCGGTCAAGCGGCGCAAAGAGTTAGGCCGACGGGCGCAGGAGTACATCAAAGCCAATCACACATGGCGGCACCGGATTGACCAGACCAGCAATTTTATATTGCAAAGATGCAAAGGCAAGGTTTTATGAAGCACGATGAGGGTGAACTTCCAGATATTGAGCGGGAGCTTTGAGAAGTCGAGGAATAATGCGGACTCTTAATATTTTATTTATTCTGATGTCCTTTCTGGCTACCGGTGGGGGTTGCGAAAAGAAGCCCCCGGCCGGCATGAATTGCGATAATGAATCCATAGCCGGAGAATTTTCTGAGTCTCAACTTGCCGGCCTGAATCGACACCAAGATAAGATACGAGCAGGTTATCTGGGAATCAGCGGGACAGATCTTCCGGAGAAGTTGGCTCAAAACGGGATGAATCTGGCTCTGGTGAAATTCAACTATGTACATTACCCCCTGCTGTCGGAAGAAAAGGAACTTTTTCTGAGATGGGCGAAAAAATGTCAAGAAGCGGGGATTAAATTTATGCCGGTCATTAATCTTTGGGGAAGGCATGAAAATGAATGGATAAAACCGAAACACACTCTTTATTTCGGCGGCTTACACTATAATCAGACACCCTGTCCGCTGGATGAAGAAACCTATCAGCTGGCGGTGCATAAAAGGATTTTGGAAGTGGCCCGTTTGTCTCACGCCGCGGCTATTGAGGGCGTCGTGATTGATCCGGAAATGTATGGTGCCAACTTGACTAATTTCCCCGAATATTGTTTATGTGATCATTGTTTTAATCTATTTGCAGAAAATGAATTTTTGGAGTTGCCTTTGCGACCGGAGCTGCGTCAGGATTACTTAATCCGGACCAAAAAGATTAACTCGTACCGTGTTTTCACCGAAAAAACCATCGAGATGCTGACGGCGGAAACTCGAAAGCAGTTAGCATCCGTCGCGCCGGATTTTAAAATAGGGATTTTTCATCATAATATCGCGCGTCCTTATTACAGGGGGATTCTCAAAGGTTTGGCGACAGGGGCGGATCCTCTGTTGGTCTTTACCGAGCAAACATATTCCACCGGTTATAGTTCTTTTATTCGGTCCCTGCAAGACGAATGGTCCGTCTTGGGTGTTAAGGCTCGCTTGGTTGTTGGCATCTGGCAGGATAAATTTCCTCCGGAGAACCTGGCGGAACAATATTATTATTGTGCTAAAGATTCATTTGGTTATTGGATCTACACTACCGAATCACTTTCCCGGAATATGAATAAAGTCCTGCCTTTTAATAAAAATCAATATTGGCAGGCCATTCGCGAGGCAAACAATGAGTTGGACAAACTGGAGAAATATCCAGACTATAAAAGTTCTCTTCGGATTCGCTCTTTTCTACCGCCCTCTACCGTTCCCAACATATCCAATATCAATATTACGTCGGTGCAATACGTCGGGAAAACATCTTTAGTTCCGGGTGTGAAAATTATAAGTGACCTTAGTTTTAGACAAAAAACTACTTTGGTTTTTATCGCCCGGCAAAGAGAAGAGATAAACTTTAAGATTTCGATGCGTAAATACGGCCAAAATAATGTACAATCTGCCATCGTTGTGCTTAGTAACTATTCAGGTGAGCAACTGGCACACTCTTTAGTAACTTTTCAAAAAAACGCCGAACTGCGATTCACGGCGCCTTATACGGGCGCTTATGCAACGGCATTTAATCCAGGCGGTAATGCCGCCAAAGTCGTATCCTATTCTCATCCGTTCAGCATAGTGGTCAACGAAACAGTCGGTTTATTAGGACCCAAGCAAAGTCTGTTCTTATGGAAACCAGCGGGCAGCATGGAAGCCCGGTTATGGCTAGAGGTTGACGGTCCGGGAGAATCTGTTGTCGCCACTTTTAAAAAGGGAGGCGGGGCAATTCTGGGTGAATATGATATACTCCACCGACATAATATAACCTTAGCGCTGCATAAAAACCAACAAGGGGAAATAATTGAATTAATTTTTCGACCCAGACCCGGCGCGGTGTTGGAAGACGTGCGGTTAAAAGTTGACTCGGGTCTGGGAAAATATATGTCGCTATCCAAAGATAGCCTGCTTCGCGATATTGAGAGACAAATGCCTATCCCTGGATATGTTCATTAATGATAAAGTTAAATTGGCGGTTGTAACCGTATTAAATAAGGGATTCAGGTTATGGAGACGCTAAAAATAAAATCAGAACTTTTACAAAAATTGCGTTGTCCGTGTTGCATGTCAAAACTGCGATTGTCATCTGATAGTCTCACCTGTAGTAATCAACAATGCGGAGTTGCTTTTCCTGTTGTCAACGGTGTATGTATTCTTATAAACGAATCTGACAGTCTTTTTTCCATAAACGATATAATAGGTCAACAGAATAATAAAGGGAAATCTTTACGTAAATCTCAGCGAGTATTATACATGCAGAAGGCAAAAAAAATATTGCCCCAGTTGGGACGAAATCTGAAAGCCGAAAAAATATATGCGAAATTTTCAGATATTTTGCACCAACAAAAAGAACGTCCCCAAGTTCTTATTATAGGTTGCGGGAGAGAAAAAGGAGAGGGCCTCCAAAATATTCAGGACGATAGTAGCATATATTTTGTTGATACAGATATTACAATTCATGATCGTAATTGTTTAGTATGCGACGCACATGTTATACCCTTTGCGGACCAAACCTTCGACGGTGTGATTATACAGGCCGTATTGGAACATGTAGTTAATCCATTTCGCTGCGTTGAAGAGATATGGCGCGTTCTGAAAAAAAACGGTATCATATACTCGGACACACCTTTTATGCAGCAAGTACATGAAGGACGATACGATTTTACCAGATTTACCCATTTAGGACATAGATTTTTGTTCCGAAAGTTTGAAGAAATTGAAAGCGGTTCAGTGCTGGGGCCAGGTTGCGCATTAGCCTGGGCTTATAATTACTTTTTACTAAGTTTTGTACGTTCAAAGTTATCTCGAAACTTTATTAAGATCTTCGCGCGATTAACTGCTTTCTGGTTGAAATATTTTGATTATTTCTTGATAGACAAACCCGGCGGAATAGATGCTGCCTCGGCAAACTATTTTCTGGGCCGTAAAACAGACAGGATTATTCCTGATCGAGAGATGATAAAACAATATCGTGGGGCTCAGAAATGAGAACGGCTTATCACGGCGAAAAATATAATAAATGATCAAAATTGTCCATATAGTAACAGTTTACAGTTCTACCACCTCCATACTGTACACAAAACTGAAGGAGCTAAATCGGTGCGGCGATATTGATTTGACGGTTATTTCATCACCCAAAACCAAGGATTACTCAGCCACCCCCCCATCTAAACATATTGCGGTTAACATGGATAGAAGTATAAATCCAATAAAAGACCTAAAAAGCATCTGGGAGTTATATAAGGTATTAAAAAGAGAAAAATTTGACATGGTGCACTCACACACAGCTAAAGCAGGTTTCATTTCCGCCCTAGCTGCAAAAATAGCGAGAGTACCGTTTATTTTTCATACCTACCACGGGCTTCCATTTTACGAAGGTCAAAACAGAATTTCATATATAGCATACAGTTTTTTAGAAAAAACAGCCTGTAAGTTTAGAAGCCATATATTCACTCAAAATAAACGTGATATGTCTGAATGCATTAAACTTATCGGTACAAAAGATAAAGTATCGTATGAAGGTAACGGAGTTGATATTGATTTTGTAAAAAAATTAGCGGCACTACAATTATCCGAGGCAGAGAAAGATTATCCTGAGCAGGGCTTCAGAATTGTATTACTAAGCCGGCTGGAGAGAATAAAACGGGTTGACGATTTCTTAAAAGTAGCATGTAAACTTATTTCGAAAGGCATTGATATCGCCTGTGTGGTAGCGGGAACAGGTCCCCAGGAGCAACAATTGAAAAAACAGGTTCAAGAAATGGGTTTGTCGAGATTAGTGAATATGGTAGGGCGCAGCACCAGAGCACTAGGTCTTATTGAAGCCTGTGACATGGTGGTGTTATGTTCCGAGAAGGAAGGCATCCCGCGTTCTCTCATGGAAGCCATGGCTTTAGAAAAACCGGTCGTGGCTACAGATGTCTTAGGTACACAGGAATTGGTTGTTGATGGGCAAACAGGTTTTTTGGTGCCTTTGGGAGATATTGATAAAATGGCCGAAAAAATTGAAAATCTTATTAAAGATAAAAGTTTGCGAAAAAATTTCGGGGCGGCCGGTCTGAAAAGAGTGCAGGAGCATTTCAACGATATAAAAATCGCGCGACTCCTACACGAATTTTATCTGCGATCCGCACCCTAAAATATCATTATTTTTCGTGATCGATTCTGAACTGAGTATATAAAATTATGGCTAGAGGGTTATATGCCGACTTCGCAGAGACAAAAAAAGAGGTCTCCGATTAAATTATTCTTAGCCGTCATGGTAGTAATTATGGTTCTGATGGTTATTGTGGAGCAAAGTTCGAATCGGATGATAGAGGTGCCTCTCCCCAAGGGCGTCGGAGTTTTAGACCTTTCCACCTGTGGTAACTTATTGGCGGCTATATTTAAAGACCGTAAAATCCTACTATGGAACTGGGATGATTTATCTATTGATCCTCAAAGAGGCATGACTCCAACCTTAGAAGCAGTAGTTTTGGATGCGGAACGGGTTGCGGCGCACCGGCGGACCGGCCAAAATTCCCTGGTGGTAAGTCATCTCCGGGACCAACATATAATTCGGGAAATTCCACTTGGTCCTGATAACAACCTTAAGCATCTCGCCGCCAATCGCGATCGAAGCGTGCTGGCGGTATTATTAGGGGGAAGTTCGATAATTGGACCTTCCCGAACGATTTATCAGTTAACAAAGATTGATCCTGATGAGGTACAAGCCGATCTAATTGTAACCATCGATAAAGACGTCGACGACTTTCAACTGCACCACGGGGCTATATCCGATGATGGTCGATGGGCGGCGCTATTGGGCGAGCAGGACAAAGAAGGTTTGGTCATGGTGGTTGACATGGCGGCCAAGAAAATAAAGTGGGAGATAACCATCCCGGGCCCGCAGCAACTTTACAAGGCGGCTTTCGGTCCGGACGGGAGTTGGTTTTTCGCGGGGGATGATAATCTTATTCTATATAAAATACAAACGGATGACGGTCGGGTATTAAAACGGATTGTTGCCGATGAGGATATTGTTCGTATTATCGGCGACGTAAAATTCTATGATTTGGCCGTCAGTCCCGACGGTAAAATGGTTGCCGCCTTAACTAATACTCGAAAGGGCGGCGTGTGGGATTGCGGATCGGGGCAAAATATTGTCAAATCCATACGCACTTCCGAGATCGCATCAAATGTGGCCTTCTCTCCCGATGGGCGCTGGTTGGCAATTTCCGATCTACATCCCAGCGGGAAAATAAGTATAATACGCTTACCCGATTAAAACGTATATTGCCATAAAGCATACTATATCGTTTAACGGGTAAAAGATATGGGATGCGAATGGCATAATACTGATGAGATAATTTAATAGAGCAAAAACAACTTTTAATTCCCGGGATTTTCTTTCGTCTCTTTAAAGGGTAGGAGTTTGAGTGAGCTATAAAAGAGCCGTTATTACGGTAACACACAGCCTCAGCAGCACCAGTATGGAATTTAATGAGTTCGTTCTGTTTCGCGCCCGACATTTTCCGGAGGAACTACACTTTTTAGTTTCTTATGCGCCCATTGTTGAAAATCAATTACGCTGCTGTGATCCTGAATTATTAAAAAATATAAGAATCCTTGATTGCCAAAGAAGCCCTTTTGTGATGCGTCAACGACTTAAAACAGTGATACATGATATTCAGCTTCTAAATATCCCCTCTGTATTTCACTTTGGTCATTTGAGACCCGCTCTATTAACCCACCTCTTTTGCTCAATATCACGGCAAAGGCCCCCGTCTCTTTTCACCATCCACAGCTCCTTTAAAAACTATCGTTTGCCCAGCAAAATCTTATCGTTGGCCAATTTCTTTTTGTCTGATCATGTTAATTATGTGGGGCAGGCTGCGTGCGATTCTTATCCTCATTGGCTCAGGCACGTAAGGAACAGTTCAGTTCACGTTATAACCAACGGCGTCGATTTGGATCGCGTAGATATAATTTGTAATTTATATGGAAGGGGAAATCAAGCAAAATTGGCTTGTGGAGGCAAGGCAACGCAAGAATTCAAGTTGATAAATGTAGGGCGTCTGGTCGGCGCAAAAAACCAGAAATGGTTAATTAAACTCATGACTGAATTGCCTGATGAAATTACCCTGACGATCGTAGGCAGCGGTAATTTGGAGAAAGATTTAATAAAGTTATCTTGCGATTTACAAATAGACCATCGTGTCAAACTTACGGGCTCGCTGGAACGTGAAGACGTTTATAGAGAAATCCTAAATTCAGATCTTTTTGTATCAAGTTCAATTCGGGAAGGCCTGCCTATTGCGGTACTGGAAGCTATGGCGCTGGTTCGCCCCACGATACTTTCCGATATCCCCCCCCACAAGGAGATTGGACAATATGGCGAAAGCGTCGGTATTCTTGCCCTTGACAAAGCTCTCTGGAGGGAACGAATCGACAATTTTAGAAAAAATCAGGCAAAATTAAGGCAAATAGGCCAGGAGAATCGCAAAATTGTGGAATCCCACTTTTCGCTGGCTTCCATGCATAATCAATACACAAAGCTTTATAGATTAATGTGGTCGAAATTTAAATCTGCAGGAAGAAATTATACCCAGCGTTAGCGGCGTTTCAAGATTGCAGGAATTTCCCGCCTTACGAAAAAGTAACATAAAAGAAAATATGAAGAATTATTTTCAGATTATTATGATCGAAATTTTCTGGTTCCGGTAACTATCAGCGGTTCCACCGACACATTTTTGCCTTGCTAAGGAAAAAAGGCCCGGCATAATGACTTTCTGAAACAATCCTGTTTGCGATTTCCTATATATAAGATCTTTGGGAAAAAAAATGAGAAATGATGTTCTTGTTGGATACAGTTGGTGTCGGTCAAGTTATACAGCCATCCGAAGTTTAAGCCGATATGGTCTTCGTGTAGCCGCGGCCGACAGCGCTAGATTCGGAATGGGGCAAAATTCAAGATTTATATCTGAGCGTTATGTCCATTGTGATCCGCGTAGTAATCCAGAGCAATTCATAGAAGATATGAACAAAATATTAAGAAAATCGAAAGTGCATTTTTATCTTCCGGGCCACGATGAAGGTCAGATAGTCACTAGATATAGAAAGCATCTACCAAGACATATAAAAATTCCTCTGCCTAGCTATAATATTTTATCTTTGGCAAATGATAAAATGCGCGCGATTGAATTTGCATCTAGAGGGGGAATACCAACTCCTAAATATGCAGCATTTAAACATATAAGTAAAATTGATAATATTATCAGCGAGATTGGGGAATCCGTTGTTATTAAACTTCACAGAAGTAATAGTGCTAAGGGCGTATTTTACGCTCAAGGCAAGGAACTAATAATAGATACGCTTGATAAAGTAATAAGGCAATTTAATTTAAAACATCAAAACTATCCCATAATTCAAAAGAGAGTTAAAGGAGAAGGGTGGGGTGTATCTTGTTTATATTGGCATGGTAATAGAATTGCATCCTTTACTCACCGAAGGCTTAGGGAAAAAATTAGTACCGGAGGTCCAAGTACATTACGCGAATCAGCCCACAATCGCGTGATGGAAGACTGTGCGCACAAGCTTTTAGATAAACTTAACTGGCATGGGTTGGCAATGGTCGAATTTAAATGGAACCCAATAGAAAAACAGCCTTGGTTTATTGAGATTAATCCTCGTTTATGGGGCAGTATTGCGCTACCGGTTGCATGTGGCGTAGATTTCCCGGTAATGACGTACATTGCGGCTACAAAGGGTATAAACGCAGCACGTTCAATGTATAAGGATTACCCTGATGGAATTGTGGCGCGATGGTATTTGGGGGATATGATAATTAGCATAAAATCCCTATCCAAGCTCAATCTTCTTGAGGCAATGAAGCTCCTGTTGCCTGGCAATGAAGATGTATATGACGATCTGTTCTATGATGATATTGGTGCGACTTTTTCTGAGTTTCTTTCATATTTTCTTAGATTTATAAAATATCGATCTACAAATCCAATAGATCGAGGTTTTGTGGAGTAGGATGATGTTTTGGTATTACTATCAGGATAGTTAGGTTGGAGGTTCAACATGTCAACGCATAATTATCACAAAAAAGAATATGAGCAATTAGAGCCTCGTAATATTCCAAAAGAATATTATGATTTTTCTTTCTATGTTTCCAAGGAAAGGATGATTACGTATTGGCATCAGGTGGTTGACGTCTTGTCCAAAAAACCAAAAATAATCCTCGAAGTCGGTATCGGCAACGGTATCGTTTCGAACATTCTAAAAATATATGGCATAAAAGCAATTACTACAGATATTAATGAATCTCTACGCCCTAATAAGGTTGTTTCGATTACTGAGTTGGATACTGTATTTGAACCGGGCGAGTTTCCTCTTGTACTTTGCGCTCGTGTATTACATCATTTACCTTTTTCTGAATTTGATAATGTATTATCCCAGTTGAATCATGTTACTCAAGAATATCTTATACTTACGTTACCTGTTGAAACATTTCGAATTTATTTCACATGCAGAATTACGGGGTGCAAGTCGGTTTCAGTATCAATTCCTTTTCCACTAGTCCTAAAACGATGTCTACAGTGGGCTCTCAAGATTACGGAAAAGAGCAAGACTCAAAATTTTTGGAAAATTAATTCGAGCAAAGAGGTATGTATGTTCAATATTCGGGCAAAAATAAAAAAATATTTTTATATCGAAAAGTACTACCAAGTGCCTGAGGATATGAGTCATGCTTTCTTCGTTTTGAAAAAGAAATAAAGCTTCGATCTAGCGCAAATATGAGGCCGTTATATTACATTCAAATACAATATTACGCCTCTGCTTACTCTAGCCAAATGTATCTGCAACAAAAATATTAGTAATGATTATTTGCAAATTATTAAGCCCCCCGTTATGAAAACCATAATTTCATTATTCTTTGGTGAAAACCAATATACGCTATGGCAGATTATACGAGACTATGGGATAATCTTTCCCGTAGTCTTTATTGTGACTTTGGGGGCCACTTGGATTTGCCAATTTTTAGCTTTGAAATGGGGGATTATGGATCTTCCTGATGGTGACGTTAAACCCCATGAAAAGCCCACCGCATATCTGGGCGGAGTAGGTATATGGTTCGGTTTGCTAGTCGGATTGACTATCGGTCTAATAATTCTGCGCCGCCTTTCCATTGAAATTACAAATAACAAGATCTCTAATGTTTTAATGCTGAAGGGTATTTACCTTGGGGCCACAATCGCATGCATTGTAGGGCTTTTAGATGATATTTTCAATATTAAACCTTGGCAAAAATTTTTAGGACAAACTATCGCGGCCAGTGCGTTAATTTTGGTCGGCATTCGACCCGATTTAAAAACTATGTTTTCCCTTCTCAACATTCCCCTGCCGGATGTTCTGTTGACGATTTTAAGCGTTCCCATCGTTGTGTTTTTCGTCCTCGGCGCCACTAATAGTTTAAACCTTCTTGATGGATTGGATGGTTTATGCGCCGGTGTAACTGCCATTATATCGGCGGGTTTTTTTGTACTTTCGGTATCGTTGACGACTTGTTTTCACGATCCGATGGTTGATCCGATCCGTTTGATTTTGTGCCTGTCGTTAACAGGTGGATCATTAGGATTTCTGATTTTAAATCGACACCCGGCGAGAATATATATGGGTGACGCCGGAAGTATGCTTCTGGGTTATATGGCAGCAACTTTAATTATCTTGTTCATAGATAAGCTGGGGAACTGGTCCACAGCGGCGATAATTATTTTCGGTTTGCCAATTTTGGACACGTCAGTAACCCTGGTGCGTCGTTTTATTAACAAGCAGCCCATATTTGCTCCGGATCGAAGTCATATTTACGACCAACTAATATCTAAAGGACATTCTTTAAGAAAAACTGTAAATATTTGTTACGCTTTATCGGGTTTTTTTGTAATGATCGGACTGCCCATGAGGCTGTTCAGTTTTGAATACTCAATTTTGTTTTTTTCGATTCTGGTGCTGATCTCGGGATTTTTCATTTGGTGGTTTGATTTTTTACGGATGCCTAAAATTAGAAATTAATTTTATTGTAAGATGATGTACTCGATGCAATTTGCCGCCGAAAGTGAATGGTGAGATATTACCCGACAGTTGCAGGAGTAATTATCCGATCAAATCCCCGCGGATAAGCGGCCATGCTGAAAAATCTTCTTCCCCATGCAGATGATGAACCTTGCGAAGCATTTTTGGTAGGGCGTTTGTGTTTTTCGGGTGATTTGATAAATAAGGCTAAGGTGAAGCTGAATTATCTGCCGATGGTGGATGAGTTCATAGTGACTCATCATATGGGATCCCACAGCGCCGATCATTTTACTTCCAACAGTTGTGGTTTTTTCCGGCCGGCAAAGATGGCGGGGCGGGGTGACGGATCGACAGACATTTGGCAACGAGAAAGAACATTTCATGACGTTTTTGCTTGAGAACATTACCAGGGATGGAATTTTAGCAGAAAAAAACAAAATAATTTTCAAGCTATCCGTGCGAAAATTACAACTGGCAATTAAATACTTGATTGACTTTACCGCTGCGGCTGTGGGTCTGATATTGTGCAGCCCGATCATGTTGGTTCTAGCATTAGCCATCAAGCTCGCCAGCAAGGGGCCGATATTTTTCTGTCAGGAGCGTTTAGGCAAGGACGCCCGCATATTTCGGCTCTACAAATTTCGCACCATGATCCCCGGCGCGGTGAACCTCGGGGCAGGCCTGGCCACAAAGGAAAACGACTCCCGCATCACCGCCGTTGGCTCATTTTTACGTAAAAGCAGCCTTGATGAGCTACCTCAACTACTTAATGTCCTTAAAGGCGACATCTCCCTGGTCGGCCCCCGTCCTACCGTGCCGGAGCAATTGGAATATTATGGGCCTTTCGAACGCCGCCGCCTGGAAATGCGCCCCGGTATCACCGGCCTGGCCACCATCCGCGGCCGCGCCAGCATCCCCTGGTCAAAACGCATCCAGTATGATGTGCAGTATATCGATAATTTCAATTTATGGCTGGATTTGAAAATATTATTGAAAACTATTATAGTAGTGTTGCGAGGGGAAGGGACCTACTATGATTATGAAAAATACGGACCGGCTTTTGATTTGTCAAAACCGAGCAAATCGTCGGCAGAGATTAAAGAAAGCCAGGCAAATGCAAAGAATTGAAAAACCAAAGCTTGTTTCCGACAATATTCTGTTGCGGCCTCTGGAGGTAGATGATCTGGCAAATCGGGTGAAATGGCAGAATGATCCGGATATTAATGCGACTTTGATAGTTCATGAGGTGTTTACCCTGGAGAAGACTCGTCAATGGTTTGAAAAAGCCCAAGAGGATGCGACGCGACTGGATCTAACCATAGTCAGCCGAGAGGAGAAGCGACTGATCGGTTTTGCAGGTTTTCGTAAAATCAACAGGCATAATCGTTCGGCTTGTATATATATTTTGATCGGGGAGAAGGAATTCTGGGGCAAGGGGATCATGTACGAAGCGGAATTGAGTCTTATGGAGTATGGTTTTAGAACCATAAATCTGCATAAAATATGGGGGGACGTACTGGAACATAATATTGCCAGTTATATAACCATGAAAAAAATCGGTTTTCAGCGGGAGGGAGTTTTGCGGGACGAATATTATAAAGACGGCAAATATATATCCGTATATAGATTGAGTATGTTGCAAGAGGATTTTTTGAAAACTTATGAAGATGAGTATTAAGGATATCATTAAACATGCAGAACAAAGCGGCGGTTGGCTAGCTTACCGGCGGGCGGCGCAGAAGATCAAGGCGGCGTTGGCGGGCGGTGAGGTTGTGGCGGACTTTAAGGTGAAGGCGGCCTTTTTAAGCTCGTTCACCATGGAGCCGATTGGTGATTATGCCTTAACCGCCGCCGCCTCTCAAGGAATTTGGCTCGACTCTTACCTGGCTGGTTACGGACAGTTTCAACAGGAAGTTCTCAATCCCCACAGTAGCTTATATGCATTTGAACCGGAAATTACTTTCCTGTTTATGGAATGGGAGAGCCTAGCCGCCAAAACTAATCTGACCAACACCAACCAAATAGCAGACGAGGTAATTAGACAGATAACATCTCTGGCGAACACTTTTAAAAAACAAACTCCTTCCTTACTGATTATAAATACTTTGATTGCCTCTCCCGGTTGGCCGCTGCACATTATCCCCGATGAAAAAACCGCTCTAGGCCGTCGTGTCAATCGCCGGCTGGTGGAAAAATTCGCCGAAGATCCGCATATTCAAATCTTTGATTTAGATTCCTTGGCCGCCTATCACGGCTATCGCCGGTCCCTTTCGCCCCAAATGCTGCATATGGCGCGAAACCCTTTCAGTGAAACTTTTATGCCCCTGTTGGCCCAAAAAATCACTTCCCATATTAAAGCCCTCAAGGGAATGGTCCGCAAGTGTCTGGTGCTGGATTGCGACAATACCCTCTGGGGAGGGATCATCGGCGAAGATGGCTTCGACGACATCCAGTTGGGACCCGATTCGCCCGGTCGAGAATTCGTCGATTTTCAACATGCCATACTCGAATTATATCATCAGGGTGTCGTTCTGGCCCTTAACAGTAAAAATAATCACCACGATGTGATAGAAGTGCTTCATAAACATCCGCATATGGTTTTACGGGAAAAACATTTTGCCGCCTTAGAAATTAATTGGCAGGATAAACCATCTAACATGCGCCTTATAGCCCAAACACTAAACATCGCCACCGACAGTTTCGTCTTCCTGGACGACAATCCTGCCGAGCGGGCTATGATGCGTCAAATGTTGCCGGAAATCTGCACGATAGAAATGCCTGAAAACCCGGCGTTGTATGCCCGTACCCTGCGGGAAACCAATGAATTTGCCAAGACCTTTCTTACCCCTGAAGATCGCCAACGCGGTCAAATATACGCCGCCCAACGCCAGAGAGAACAACTTAAAACCTCCGTTGGATCATTGGAAGAATTTTTAAAATCTTTGGAAATGGTCGCCACCGTACGTTCGGCGCGATCGTCGGATATTAAACGAGTAGCTCAATTGACCCAGCGAACCAATCAATTCAATCTTACTACCCGTCGATATTGCGAGGCGGACATAAAAGCCATGCTCGAAGCTGAAGATTGGTACGTATATGTACTGGGATTGAAGGACAAATTCGGCGATAACGGCACCGTCGGCGTAGCCTTGGTCAACCAAGTAGAAAATTGCCGGCGTATAGACACCTTTCTCATAAGCTGTCGTGTCATCGGCCGCGGCGCCGAAGACGCCTTGGTGCATCGAATTCTGCAGGATGCCGCCAAACAAAATATTACCTCGATCCTCGCCGAATATTTACCCACCGCGAAAAACAGATTGGTCGCCGATTTCTGGGAACGAATGTACTTTAATCTAGACGAAAACCTTCCTAACCAAACATCTTGGAAATATGAGATCGCTAAATTTCATCCGCATACTTTTGCCTATCTGAAAATAATAGATGAATAAATATATATAGGATCATAACAAATAGAACAAAAGCTCGAAAAAATATTTAAGGAATCATTCGACCTGGATCATATCGATGATTCGATGTCCATATATAATGTCGCCGGTTGGGATTCCATGGCCCATGTCGGCTTAATCATGGCCCTGCAGCGACAATTTCACGTCTCGATCACTCCGGCCGAGGCCATTGAACTAACGGACGTACGCGCGATAAAGAAATTTCTCGATGAAAAAGGCATTGCCTGAGAACAGGTAAACAACCATACCTGGATGTCGTTCATAGGAGACTCGTTAAATGAGAATATTGTTGTCGAGCGTGGGACGGCGTGGGTATCTGGTAAAATATTTCAAAGAAGCCCTTGATCCCGGTGACGAAGTGTGGGGCGCCGACTCTAATAAACACGCCCCGGCTTTTCAATACTGTGACAACCGCGCTTTGATGCCTAAAGTAACCGAACCGCACTATATCGATCAGCTGATTCGGTTATGCCAGAAGAATCGTATTGATATGGTGGTGCCTTTGATTGACCCGGAATTGGAAGTTCTCGCTGCCCGTCATCAACAATTCGATGACTTGGGCATAATGGCGGTTGTTTCCCCGCCCCAAACCGTACAAATAACATATGACAAATATTTAACATATCAGTTTGGTAAAGAAAACGATATCCCGGTTCCCGAAACCGTGACGACTATACCCCCGGCAAAAAAATTATTGGCCGAGGGGCGCCTTTCCTGGCCTTTGGTGGTCAAACCGCGTAATGGCAGCGCTTCCGCCGATATCACTTACTGCAAGAATGAAAAACAATTGCAATATGCCTTTGAAAACTGCCCTAATCCTATGATACAAAAATATCTCCCGGGACAAGAATACGGATATGATATCTTCTCGGACAAGAATTATCGACCTATTAGTGTATTTTGCAAATTAAAACTCGCTATGCGCGCCGGCGAAACGGATCAGGCCGTCAGTACGGATAATCCCCGGTTGATAAAACTGGGACTGGAAATCGCCCAAAAAATTCGATTGTTCGGCCCCATGGATGTTGATGTGATAATGGATAACGGCGTTCCCAAACTACTCGAAATGAATCCCCGTTTCGGCGGGGGGTATCCCTGTTCGCACTTTGCCGGCGCCAAATTCCCCGCCAAACTTATCTCCCTGTGTAAAAACGAAACCCTCACCCCCGACATCAATTCATGCCGGGCAGGGATTTATATGCTGAAACAGGATGAGATCATCACACCCTGTCAAAAAAGCCTCGACGCGATTCAAAATTGGCGGTAATCATTAAAGTTCCCACACACCGGAAAACCGCTCTAACCCGTCTATAATCCCTGTAACCGTTTTGGAAATCCCACCATAGTGATTGTGCGCAAATTGTTCGCCCCTTCAAAAAGCGCATGCGCTCTATAATTATTTATGATTGGACCGATATGTAAAATATGTCCCATAACCTTCCCAGCCTGAGACTTGATAAGACGTAAAAACTGCCTATCTGATAAAATTGAAATCAAATCAATTCATTAATCAAAATTGTATCCTCTGACGGGAAAGGCTCGTTTGCATCAGATAATCCTGAATCATATATTAAAGTATGTAAGATAGGTGATTTAGGCAAAATATAACCCTCACAATATAGCTTACTTCCGACTTTCAAAAAGAAAAGGTATTGATTGCCTGCCTTAAGCCGCACTGTGATTTTGCTTTATGATGATAAGTTATATACAATATTTCCATGAGTCCGATAAATGTATGATAAAGGGAAATTCAAAATTACATTATGCCGCCTCATAATGGGATTGTTGGCAATCGTCTGGCCGGGGGCCGGTAACACTTTGGCTGATGATAATATCAACGCTCGGGAATATCTTGAGAGCCATAAGATTCGTGCCGGATACCTATCGCTGTTTTGCTTGGAATTGGTTCCCAAAATGTCCGAGGTGGGTATGAACCTGGCAGCAGTGAAAATTCAACGCCCCCAAGAAACTTTCGCTCCCCAAACAATCTCTTACATCCAGAACTGGGCCAATCTCTGCCAACAACATGACATAGTATTTATGCCGACAATTGATTTTTGGGGCAACAGCGAATCTACTTGGGTTCAATTTGAACATAGTTATACCGGAAACGCTAATGCGCCCTGCCCCATGGAACCGCAGGTATTCCAACAGGTTGTGACCAATTGTTTCTGTGAACTAGCCCAGATGTCTCTAACCTATCCTATGGCGGGAATAATCCTCGATAATGAATTGTATGCCAGTGAACTGGACGCCGTCTACAAAAAGCCCTGTATGTGCGACCATTGCTTCGACGCATATTGTCGGCAGACCGGTGTGTCCAGCCAGATTCCTTTATTCGAACGTGAAAGTTTCCTGGAACAAAACGGGCTTATGGATCAATATAACGCACATTTTCGCCAGGGGATAAAGCAATTGGCCCAAAACGCCCGAGAACAGATTCATCAAATCAATCCGGATCTTATTATCGGTTGTTACGATGTCACCGACCTATATCCGTTCGCTCAGGGATTGGTCGATGGCTTTGCCACTGAGCAAAATCCCCTCTTTATTTTGCACGCCGGTACCTATACCGACGGTTATTTCTCCCCTATTATGCAGGAAGTCCTGGAGAATTTCGCCTCTTTTGGAACCTCCGTTAAGCATATTATGGGCCTCTGGCAGAGTAAATATCCCCCCCCTCGACTTACTGAACACCTCTATTACTGTGCCAAAGATATGGACGGTTACTTCATCTACACTTTCGAAACTTACATTAAACCCTGGTACGCCCCTTTGTCAGGTGAACCGGAGGATTATTGGAATGCTATAAATCAAGCCAACCTTGAGTTGGACAATTTGGCAAACAATTCCGATTATCAAAGCCCTTTGATCCCTAATGAATTTACCGTGGTCCCTGTCATCCATCCGGATTCCATTGACAACAGCCCCACCATACGAGTTATGCCGCCGCCCTATACCGCTGCTGCAGAAACATCTGTGAACTTCCGTAACCGCAATCAACTTATTGTGTACGCGGAAAAGGGAAATACTATTCAGCTAAATCTTTCCTGTATCCAATTGGCCGACTACAATGATGCTGCCCGCCTGATTATTTCAGACAGCCTCGGCCAGATATTTCAGGATGTCACCATCATGTACGGGCAGACGCATACGCTCAATTTCGTCGTACCGGAAACGGATATATATGCGATCGTTTTGAATTCGGATCGCAATATCCTTAAACTCGAGGGAGCCACCCAGCCCTATGCGATCAATGGCAAAAGTATAATAAATGTGTGCGGTTCCGATTGTCCTCTTTATCTCTGGATGCCCCCGGGCGTTACCGCCGGTACCATCGAACTCAAAGGTGATGGAGGTAGCGAAAGCTATCAGGCTGTCTTACAAGATGATTACGGTAATATCCTGGCCGATGTGATTGTGGATCGAATAGCACCTGTAAACATAATCCTGCCGGCAAACCCCCACGGCATGGTCTTCCGGTTAGATTGTACCAAGTACCAGGATAATTATTTTGAAGATGTAAAAATTGAAATTATCGATGGTTTTTCCCCGTATGCTTCACCATTTCGAGCAGGATTGCTGGACGATAACCCCCCTGTCGCCGAGGGTATGCATCGACCATCTTTGCAGCCTATCGATGACAAAACCGTAACTCAGGGCGATTTTATTGATATCACAATGGAAGCCGCCGATGACGACGGCGATACCCTCTCCTATTACGCCATGCATCTTCCTGGTAATGCCGCATTCACCGATGATCGCTTCCAATGGACTGCCGAATTCCCAGGTCGTTATTACGTCATTTTTGTCGTGAGCGACGGCGTTTACCGTGACTATGAAATGGTGACTATCACCGTGAACGACGCCTCGGCGAATCCCGATCCTAACCAACCCAATCAACCGCCGGTGCTGCCCCCTTTTGAGGACTTTTCTATTGATGAAAATATCCCGCTTCACTTTACCGTCAACGCCGTCGATCCTGATAACGACCCTGTCAGTTACTCCGCAGATGCCCTCCCCCCGGGCGCTTATTTTGAAGGTGGATTATTTTATTGGCAGCCGGGTTATGATACCGCCGGCAGCTATTCGGTCGTCTTTACTGCCGACGATGGCCAGTACCAGGTCTCCCAAACTGCCACTATCGTCGTAAATAATATAAACCGTGCACCTGTCTTTGATCCCCTCGATGATAAAACCGTCAACGTTGACTCTCATCTGATTTTTGCTGTACATGCCGAGGACCCCGATGATGATGAATTAACCTATACTGCCGAAAACCTGCCCCCTCTCGCTTCCTTTGTTGGCGATACCTTTTCCTGGTCGCCCGTCATGGAAAACCGCGGCGTTTATCTGGTAACCTTCATTGCTAACGACGGCCAGACCGACGCACGCCAAACCATACTCATCCAGGTAAATCACCTTGCCGGTGATGTTGATCCGCCGATTATAACCAACTGTATCCCCAAAAAGAATGACCTGCAAATACCTCTTAACAGCTTGGTCACCCTCGAAATCAGTGATTACGGCGCGGGTGTAGATCCTGATTCGGTTACAATCCGCATTGAGGATGAACTGGTTTATAATGGTGATATTGATAACTATATTTCCGAATCCGGCGCCTGTCGGCGGATGGGCAATCATAATAATTATTTGTTTATATATCAACCTGCCTCGATGTTCGGCTACAATCAAAAAATCGACGTCATCGTCAGCGCTCAGGATTTGTCGGGTAATTCCATGCCCCCTTATGAATATGCCTTTATGACTGAAATGTACTCCTTCGGAACTGCCTACCGCGTCGATGTCGATACGGTGCCTTCTGCCAAAAACCATCCCGTTACTGTCATAGATCAAAACCACAACATTGTCTGGGCTGCTTGGGATGCCGGCCCTGATGGATCCCGAGATATTTATCTCAGTAAATTATCGGCTCAGACCTTTAATACTCTTACGCCGCCTATAAAGATTACCGACAATGCCGCCGATCAATGTTATCCCCGTTTAGCCTGCGACAGCAACGGCGCCATTTATCTTACCTGGCAGGACAACCGAAACGGCAACTGGGACATCTATCTGGCCTTCTCCATTGATGGTATAATCTTCTCCGAAAAAATAATCACCCCCTCCATCTACCATCAGAGCCGACCCGCCATCGCCCTCGATCAACAAAATGGGATCTATATCGCCTGGCAGGATGACCGCCAAAATAATCAGGATATCTATCTGGCGTACTCGTCAAACTTTTTTACTGAGATCGCTGAATACGCCCTGACTTCCGATCATCACGACCAGATCGAACCATCAATATCGATTGATGCCCAGAATACCGTTTACGTCGTCTGGTCCGACTCCAGAAATGAGTCCAAAGATATCTATGGCGCCGCCTCCAATCTAGGCCCGTGGACCAATGTCCCGATAGTAAATAAAATCGGCGCTCAATCTTCGCCCGTTCTAGTCGTACAACCTTACATCTCCCAACTGCACCTGCTCTGGGTCGATGAAGCTAGCGGCGACAAGGACATCTTTTACGCAGGAATCTTCCAAGGCTTGCCGGCCGAACCTGTTGAAGGCGTTAACATTATTGATGACTGTTCTCATGCCCATCAGTTTGCCCCTTCTTTATTACTTGCCGGCTCCGGACAAGACCTGAAAATATTCGCCTGTTGGCAGGATGAACGTAACGCTGCTGATGGAACCGACAGCGATATCTATTTTGCTCAAATTAACTCCGATTCCCCGGTTAACATCTTGGTTACCAATGACACCGGTTCCCAAAAGCAGCCGGTAATCGGTCTCGATGATGATGAAAATCCATATATTTTGTGGGTTGACGGCTCAGACCCGGATGAATCTATCAAGTATGCCGGGCTGACTGCCATCCTTGATCCAGTTATAATTGCCGGCCCTATCTCCGCCGTTCAGGGAGGGCGGATCGGTCCCCTTCCCGAAAATATCTCCGACCTGAATGACATCTCTATAGAAGTGCCCCCTCATGCCTTATGGTCCGATGTTATGTTATCGGTTCACGGTATTAAAAATCCTGCCCCGCCCCCCTTTGCCAACACACCACTTGCTGCATATGAGTTTGGCCCCAGCAGCCCCCTCGAATTTGCCGTCCCCATTACCATCACGATACCTTATCTGATAACCGATAACGATCAGCTTGGCACCATATATTGGTACAACCCGGCAATTGACTCATACAGCCAATCGGGATTGTCTGATATCGAACAGATTGTTTTGTCATCTGATTTACATGTAATTCGCTTTAAGACCACCCATTTTTCACAATTTGTCATCTTAAATCAGACTCCACTATCCTCTTCTCCTCAAGTGGGGGGCGGTGGCGGCTGTTCCATGTCGTGCGGATCGTATCCCCAGGACTATCTTATAAGCTATTTACTGCCCTATATTTGCCTGGCTTTGGCATTATTCATCATCAAAACTTACGATTCCAGGCGATCCCAACTCCAGCAGTAACACTATTTTACATAATTCCTCATGCGTTTAATGATAAAAATATATTACACCGTCACAACCTGATCTTGCCTTCCATTCGTCCTTGTCAAATAAGTTATCTTATTGGGCGCCGCGCATGATAATGGCGCGGGCGATTTTATCAATGGCCAAATAGTAACTTGCTTTACGATAACTGATATTTTGTTTTCGGGCCATGTTACTGACCTGCTGATATGCCTTGGTGATTTGCCGGTAGAGCAGATCATTTACTTTCTTTTCTTCCCAATATAATCCCTGGCGGTTCTGGACCGTTTCGTAATAGCTGACAATCACCCCGCCGCTGTTGGCCAGGATATCAGGTATGATTAACACCCCCATGTCGTTTAAGACGTCGTCGGCGTCCAATGTCACCGGCCCGTTCGCTCCCTCGACAATCAGGCGTGCCTGAACCATATGGGCATTTTCGGCGGTGATGGCGCCTTCCAATGCACAAGGTAATAAAATGTCGCAGGGGTAGGCTATGATGTCGTCGAGCAATTTATCCGCCCCCGAAAAGCCGACCACACTGCCGGTTTGGTTGACGTGTTGCACCAAAGCCGGTATGTTTATACCTTGGTTGTTGTAAATACCTCCATACACATCGTTCACCGCATCTACCGTAATGCCTCGGGCGGCACATGCCAGAGCAGCATGGCTTCCCACGTTACCGAATCCCTGAATGGCCACCGTGGGATCCTTTAATCCCAAATCCTTAATAGCCTGCATCATGGTACACACCATCCCGTTGCCGGTAGCCGCCGAACGACCTAGCGAGCCTCCCACCTCAATAGGTTTTCCGGTTACCACCCCGCGGGCCACCGTGCGATGTTTGCGATACTCGTCGTAAATCCAGGCCATTTCCCGAGAGGAAGTGCCCACATCCGGGGCCGGAATGTCAGAAGCCGGTCCTATATCGTTCAACAGACCCTGGGTGTACTTACGCACCAGGCGCTCCAGCTCCGCCACCGACAGTTTGGTCGGGTCCACTTTGATGCCGCCCTTGGCGCCGCCGAAGGGAATATCCACCAGAGCCGTTTTAATGGTCATCCAGGTGGCTAGGGCCTTGACCTCGTCTAGGTTTACCTCCGGATGAAATCGGATGCCCCCTTTATAACAGCCCAGCGTATCATCGTGCTGAACCCGGTAACACTCGAAAATGTCCACTGAGCCGTTGTCACGCTGCACATAGACAGTAAAGACAATTACCTTGTCGGGCTCTAGAAAACGCTGCACGATATTTTGCCTCGGATACCGTTCTTCAAGGTGCATTTTATCTACGATATCCAATATAAGACTGCGGACATCCTCATAGAGATTGGTAGGTTTTGGTCTTGTTGCAACTTTTGCAGCCCCCTTTGTTTCTATGGTTTCCGCGGCGGATCCGGTAATATTTTCTATTACTCTGGTCATAATCGAATCTCCAATTTATCAAGAGGGATTTTTAACAAACTCATGAGACTAATCTTCATCCATAAGAGACGCTTACCATCTGCTGGTTTCTTTTTGGTTACTGATATTCCTCGCAATACCAGACGCCACCTTCAGGCTTCGGGAAAACACAGGTATGCCGGTTTCGACAATCGCTGCATAACCCTTTATAATGCGATTTTTCCTCTCGATCGTTTTCTGCTCCAACAGAAGTGTTCATCTCCAGATCCTTTCTTTCTTTGATCGGGCGCGGCGCAACTTCGACGCGATCATCAAACTCTTCGCATTGCTGCACCGGCGTCATCGGATCCTGGGGAAAAGTGCAGTATTTGGCGTGGATGCAGGTAGAACACAGATCGTAAAACACCTTGGTCTTGATGTTTTGGGGCATGTGTCTTTTTTCTTTGGTTTTCAGCATGGTTTTGCTCCTTTTGATTAAGGTTTTATTTTTCCATCGTTTTCCATAAGGAACTTAATACAAAGGATGTGCCAAATGATCGGATCAAAACCTAAACCGGAAAAATTAAACGCCCCGGCATTTTTCGACGGCGTTAACCTTTTATTATACAACGATTTACAGAATTTCTCCTTAATTGCTAAAGTGAGATGCTTACCGACGGTGATCTTATTTGGTCGTGGAAACTTCCGGGGAAAAATACCCCGCCGGTGGAAAACTCCCCGCTTTTTTAAAAACACCTAACAAAACCAAGATGTTCTGTTTGAGTTATTTTTAGCGCGGCAAATAATCTCGTAGTTCCCTCTTTCATACGTAGGTAACCGATGAAGTATGATTGAGAAAAAAATTGAAGGGCAGGAAAAGGTAATACCAAAAAATTTATTTATTATCTTCTTCGATACTTTTTAATTTTTCGCGGAGGGTTTTACGGTCGATCCCCAACACTTTAGCCGCCCGAGTCTTATTACCTCGCACGCTGTCCAGCACGTGGCGGATATATTCCGCTTCTACTTGTGCTAACGTGCGATCGAAGCCTTTTTTCCGCAAGGCGGAAAACCGCATCAATGAGGGTAAATCCGGCGCTTTAATTAAGTTGCCCTCTGTCATCACCAAAAGCCGCTGGACCACGTTTTCCAACTCACGCACGTTGCCCGGCCAGTAATAATTACGCAATACCTGTAAAACTTCATCGGAAAACTGCACCGGCGGCCTGTCCATTTCCTTGGCAAACTTGTCGACAAAATACCGCGCTAACAATAGAATATCGTCGCCCCTTTCACGCAGCGGAGGCAGAAAAATCGAAATCACATTCAACCGGTAAAACAAATCCTCTCGAAACGTCCCTTTTTTCACCGCTTCGGACAAATCCTTATTGGAAGCGGCCAGAATTCTGACATTCACCTCGCGCAATCGGTGCGACCCTACCATACAGACCTGTTTGTCTTGCAGGACGCGTAACAATTTAACCTGCATGGAAAGGCTCATTTCACCGATCTCATCGAGAAAGATCGTCCCCCCGTCGGCAGCATGAAAAAAACCGGCCCGAGATTCAGTGGCCCCGGTGAAGGCTCCTTTGACGTGCCCGAAAAGCTCGCTCTCTAGGAGAGTCTCGGGGATTCCCCCGCAATTAACGGGCACGAACGGCGCCGAGGAGCAGCTACTGCCGTAGTGAATGGCCCGTGCTACCAATTCCTTACCGGTACCGCTTTCGCCGGTTATTAAGACGGTAGCTGTGGTGGAAGCCGCCTTTTCCAGAGCGGCATATATCTTTTGTATCGCTTTTGATTGACCGATGAGACCGCCCGGCCCCGTCTTAATCTTGGATTTACTGGCCTGCTCCAAACGTCGTATCTTAAGTTTTTCAAAGGCGCGGTTCACCGCCGTTAATAGCTCCTGGTCAGTGAAAGGTTTTGGCAGATAATCCTCCGCTCCGCTTTTGACGGCGCTTACCGCCCCTTCAATCGAGGCATAGCCGGTGATCATAATCACTTCAGTATTATGGTAATTTTCCCGCACATGTCGCACCAGGTCTAATCCGCTGATTTTGGGCATCTTCAAGTCGGTAATGACCAAGTCCACAGCCGTGTTCTCGAGCACCTCGACGGCTTCGGTCACTCCTGAGGCGGAAAAAACCTGATAATTTTCTGCGGTTAAATTGCGCTGGAGCAACTCCAGAGTGCTCTGAGAATCATCCACAATCAATATTCGTTCTTTACTTTTCTGAGATGGCATATCAACTGTTACCTTCCGAATCGTCATCGGATTTTATGGGCAGTTGAACCACAAATCGACTCCCGAAATTCACTTTGCTATCCACTTTTATCGTGCCCCCGTGCGCCGTGACGATCCCATGTACTACCGGCAATCCCAAACCCGTTCCCATTTCTTTAGTGGTGAAAAAAGGCATAAAAATATTCTCAATCAGCTCTTCGTCCATACCCGTTCCCGTATCTTCCACCATCAGGATGACATTATCTTCCGAGGCGTCCGTACGCACGGTTAATCTACCTCCTTCCGGCATGGCCTGGATGGCGTTTACTACCAAATTAACGAGTGTTTGATGAATCTGAGAGGGATCGGCCATAATATCCGGCACCTGCGAATTCAACTTCCGTACCAAATTAATATCTTCTTTGGTACAGCGCGCCTCCAAAAAAGATAGACCGTTTTCTACGAGCTGATTAAGATTGACCCGGTCTTTCTTCAACGGTTGCTGACGGGCGAAAAAGAGCAATTTTTGAATGATCTCCCGGGCATACAACGATGCCTGTTCGATCTTTGCTAAATCCTGCCGTACCTGCTCCGAAACTTCCGGCAGCTTTTTGGCCAATTGGGCAAATCCCAAAATATTTCCCAAAGGTTCGTTTAATTCATGCGCCACCCCCGCCGCCAGCATGCCGATCGTCGCCAGCCGGTCGGCATGTCGTAATTGATCTTGCAATTTGATCTTGTCTTCTTCGGCCTGTTTATTTTCGATAACCAGCTCCAATTGACGGGCCACCGCATTTATCAAATATTGTTCTTCTTTAAGAAAAGGTCCCACATCTATTTCAGGCTTCTCATCCAGGTAAGTGATTTCCAATTCTCCCCGATATACGCCGTTGATCACCACATCCGCAGATAACTTTTGATAACCTTCCCGAAATCCCGGCGTGGTGTAGGCAACTTTATCTAGCAATAACCGGGCTTGGGTGATCTCCGGGTATTTCCAGGCCGAAGGAAGAAGAGCAACTATTTCCTGGAGAGTGTCTTTAAGCAATTTATGAGGTTTGGCCGCTATTTGGGCAATTTGAAATAGACAGGTAAGTTCTTTGACCCGTTCCCGTAAGGCCGATTCCGTAGTACGATATGATTGTTCATCTTTCATAAATTTTCTTTTATTAAAGACTACCTTGAATTTCCCTTAATTATATCATATAAAAAAATATTAACAATCTTTTGAGTCAATTTCATAACTACTTATAATATAATGACTTAATTGACTTGAAGGTTTGACCCGGCAAAATAACTATCTTCAATTTGATTATTTATTATACTGAATATCCTAAGATATGGAGAGGTGTCCGAGTGGCTTAAGGAGCTGGTCTCGAAAACCGGTGTGCGGTTCACCCGTACCGCGGGTTCGAATCCCGCCCTCTCCGTTGCATTTTTGAGGGTGTTTGTAAGTGCTTAGAAATGGATAGGTTGTGAGGGGTTTGCAGAAAAATTGCCACCTGACTGTCCTATAACTGTCCTATTTTCCGGATTTTCACTGCTGAAGCTCAGGCTGTTCATCGCCATCTGGGAATGCCGGTCGTTCATGGTGAAGTACAAATCAAGGATGGCGCTGGAGGAATGGGAGGTTGTCCCACTTTCCGTTGAACTTTAGCATATAGCTCAGTTAGACTCCATGATTTTACGCTACCTTCTGCTTCTCATCAACTCCCTTTTCCAACGCCTGAATTAACAGCGGCAGCTCACGATAACCACGAATCCGGTGAAAACGCTTCTCGGCTTCCAGTAAGACACTGCCACACCAACGCCAGGCCATATTCGCATCCCGCCAATGCTTGACATTCCGACAGAGATCATCCGCCAGGGACAAACTGCTTTCAATCATATTGGTGGTGCAAAATAGCTTACGCAGGACCGGAGACAACTTCAACTTATTGACCGTCAAGGTCTCTTCCAATCCTTCCTCCAAGCTGTGAGCGGCGGCGATATTGATCGTGGCCAACCAGTCGTGAACTTTACGCAGTTCGGCCAGAGCTTCGGCGTAGTCGGTCATGTTCCAGGCCGTCTGCAATTTCATCCGCAACAAACGATGATAGTGCTTGGGCAAATGGCTCTGGAGGTTTCGCTCCTTATGCAGACGGCAACGCTGAATGAGACCGTGACGACCAAACCGCTTTTTCACCGCCTTCTTCAGGGCCTTGGAACCGTCGAGAATAAACAGATAATTTTTATCGACGGCCAAGCCCCGCTCAATCAATTCATCCAGCAATTGACCGCAGACCTCGGCGTTCTCGGTGTCTCCGGCCCATAAGCCCAGCACATGCTTGCGACCGGCAAAATCGACCCCCAAAGCCACGATCAGGGTGAATTTATAGAATCGTTTGCCGTCCAGCAAGAGGACCGCCAGGTCCAGATCCTCCAGAAGCCGCTGGAGCATCTGTTGGAGTTGGCGGGTGCTGGCGGCCTTCCAATGGCGGCTGACCGAGCTTTTGTCTATGCCATAGCCGTCACAGATATCTTCCAGGACCCTCTCATAATCCCGGCAGGACACGCGCCGGAGAATCCGTTCCTGGATCGCCTCCTGCATCCGCTGAGGATGACGGAACGCTTGCCGGCGCCGGGGGCTGGTTTAGATAAAGCGCCGGGGGCGGGGGCGGGTAATTTTCTTAAATATTTTGTACTTGCTATAAATTCATTAGAATCAATGGTTTACGAAGTGAAATTTTGGTATCGTCCCCAAAGCTGGGGTTATGGTTTTTAATTTTGATTGTTAATATCAGGTTATCTCGACGGTGGTGGTGGCGGCGTCGAAGAGCATGACGGCGCCGGTGTCCAACTGGAGCATAAGGCCTTTTTGGCAGTTTACGTCGATGACGCGGCCGGTGAAACGGCGGTTGTTGTTTACAAGGGTAAGGCGGCGTCCGATGTTGTCGCATAAAGCCGACCATTCATCGTGCAGTCGGGCGAGGCCCTGGTTTTTCACGGTCGCCAGCCAGTAATCCAGCTCGCGGAGGAGCTGGCGGGCCAGTTCCAGCCGATCGACGGGCCGGTCGGCAAGCTCCTGCAGGGAGGCGGCAAAGGATTGTATTTCGGGGGCGAAATCCTCATGAGTCTGCCGGCAGTTGATGCCCGCGCCCACGACATAACAGGATTTAGAGTTTATTTGTCTTGATTCCACCATAATCCCCGCGATCTTTTTCCGGCTGACGGTCACATCGTTAGGCCAGTTGATGCTGACGGGCAGGGGGCAGGCGTGGACTATGGCGCGGGCGACGGCAAGGCCGGCCAGCAGGGTTAAAGGTTCCCGGCGGAGGTCGGGTTCATCCTGCAGTAGTATGGAACATAGGAGGCTGCTGCCTTTAGGCGCCAGCCAGGTGCGGCCCAGGCGGCCGCGGCCGCGGCGCTGATGTTCGGCAAACACCGCCAGGCCGTCATAACCCGCTTCGGCGGCGTAATGCCAGGCGACGTCGTTGGTGCTGTCGGTCGTTTCGTACACCAGCACCTTTTTACCCACCCGCCGGGTGGCCAGGCCAAATTCGATCAATTGGGAACTTAAACGGGGCGCCGGTCCGGCCAGACGAAACCCGTTCACGGGGGCGGTTTCAATCTCATAACCTATCTCGCCCAGTTGCGCGATCAACCGGTGAATCCGGGGCGGCTCCCGCTCCAGCGCCAGGCGCAGGGCCTCCATCTGCACCCACTTTCCTTTATTGCGTCGCAATAATTCCAGCAGCTGCGCCCCGATCCGTTCATCGTCCGTTTCATTTTGATACGGGGGGGTCATATATTATCGCCACGACCTTACGGGTCGTATTTATTAGCTCAAATCCAGGCCGATATCCAGGCCTCTGACGGAGTGGGTCAGGGCGCCTACCGATATGCGATCGACGCCGGTCCGGGCGATTTGTTCTACTTTCTCTAAGGTTATGCTGCCCGACGCCTCCAACAGGAATTTCCGATCGCCAGACACCTCATCGCGCAGACGCACGGCCCGGGTCAACTGTTCGGTCGTCATATTGTCCAGCAGGACCATATCCACGCCCTCCACGCTCAGTACGGTCTGCAACTGGTTGAGGTCATCTACTTCCACTTCTATAAATTCAATCTTTTCGCTGCGTTTATGTATCTTTTCGACGGTTTGGGTAAGTTTTTCTTTTAGATCGCCCGTTCCTAAGGCTCTAAGATGATTGTCTTTGATCAGCACGGCATCGTAAAGTCCCCGTCGGTGATTGCGGCCGCCGCCGCAGCGGACGGCGTATTTCTCCAGTTCCCGCCAGCCGGGCGTGGTTTTGCGAGTATCGTATATCTTTGCTTTGGTACCCGCCGCCGCCGCCACGAACGCCGCCGTCGTGGTGGCGATGCCGCTTAGCCGCTGCAAAAAATTGAGCAACACGCGTTCGGCCGCCAGCAGCGACCGCAGGGGCCCGTTAATTAACCCCGCCGCGGCGCCGGTGGGTACTTCCTGACCATCGGTAAATGCCGCATCCAATATTAACCTTTCATCATATTGCCGCAACACCTCTTTTAGCACCGGCATCCCGCAGAGCAGGCC
>LJUC01000115.1 GCA_001303695.1 Phycisphaerae bacterium SM23_30 | reverse complement strand
GGGGTGTTTGGGGTATGGTCGGTGTCGTTTGAATTTGGGGGGGGGGGGTTTGCGGTTCGGAGGGGGTGGGGTCGATTAGGGCGTCGAGGGTAAGGGCTTCGTCGGCGCCCAGGGAGAGGGCCTGGTTGAGCTTATTCAGGCGGCGGGCGGCGGTGAGGGCGATGGTTTTTATCCTTTCGCTGCCGTTGAAGCAGCGAAAGAAGTGCATTTCCGGGGCGGGCAGATAGTCCACCAGGACATAGGCCCAGACGGTTCGACCCTGACGGAGCAGTTTAAGGACCCGGGCGGCGGCTTCATATACGTTGCTGCAGGGGTGGATATTCGGGCCTGCGGCGCCGGAGGAGAATTCGGCGGGCAGATGTTGGTTGATGCGCTCAATCCAAGCGCCGGGGGCGACAATCACCACCTCTTGCTGATTTGGGCGTGTCTGCATGGTCATATTCGCACACTCCTTGTGCACCTAAATTCATATTACCACAAATGCACCCGGAAGTCAAAGTATTACAAGATGAGCGGCGGCAAAGGGTTACAATGTTTTGGAGTCAACGCGGGCGCTGAAGCACACCATACCGCCGCTACAAGTCCTTAAACCAGGCGATTATAATTATCGTAGAGACACAATATATTTATTGGGTATGCGGGGGAAAAAAACACCGGCAAGTCTTATTTAAGAGCGGCGTCTGCGGCGGGTGGTTTTGCTTGCAAGTCGGCGGCGGGCTATTTATAGTTGGGGGTTGAGAAGCTTTCGATCTATTAAGAGGGTTGAAATTAAACCCGGCGATAAATTGCCGGGCTATTGTCACTGCAACCCTGCGGGTTGTGAACTGAATCGGAGGAGCATGAGTTTCGAGGTCGGGGTCGGCCAGGGCACACTTGAGGCCGATCGTAAATTAAGCTAGAGACGCAAGATTTTGCGTCTCCACAGTTTGTTTTAAGGGGGAAAAACTTGTAAAAGCATGAAAGGCAAGGTAGAGCTATGGCGGAGACATCCCGGCGACCGATAGGGTCGCTGCGACCGGCGGAGCGGATCGATCAGGTATTTTTGATATCGCAGCCTCAGTTGCGGACGACGACGCGGGGGGATTATTATATTGCCGCGTATTTGAGCGACAGTACGGGCAAGATCAACAGCAGGATGTGGCAGGCGTCGGAGGCGATATTTCAGTCGCTGCCGCAGGAGGGATTTGTAAAGGTGAAGGGGCGGACGGAGAACTACCAGGGGTCGCTGCAGTTGGTGATCGAGGGATTGCGGCCGGTGGAGGCGGCGGAGGTTGATCTGGAAGAGTTTCTGCCCCAGACCGACAAAGACATACCGGAGATGTTCGCCCGGCTGAAGAAAGAGCTGGCCCGGATTGAGAATCCGCACCTGAGGCGGCTGGTGCAGGCGTTTTTGAGTGATGCAGAGCTGATGCGGCTGTTTCAGCAGGCGCCGGCGGCGATGGGGCTGCATCATGCGTATATTGGGGGGCTGCTGGAGCATACGCTGAGTCTTTTGGTGCTGGCCGAGCGGGTTCAGGGTCATTATGCGGCGCTGGATTGGGATTTGATTAAGGCGGCGCTGTTTCTGCATGATCTGGGCAAGACGACCGAGCTGCAATACGACGTCAGTTTTCAATATACCGATGAGGGGCGGCTGGTGGGGCATCTGGTGAAGGGGGCGGTGTTGATCGAGCAAAAGATACAACAGTTGGACGCCGGCGGGGGCGAACCTTTTCCGGAGCTGCTGCGAGACTGTTTGCTGCATATTGTTTTGTCGCATCACGGCAGCCGCGAATACGGCTGCCCGGTCTTGCCGACGACGCCGGAGGCCTTTGCGGTGCATTATCTGGACAACCTGGATTCGAAGATCGCGCTGACCTTGAGTGAGATTGAGAAGGATCCCAATCCCGGCAACTGGACGAATTACATTAAGGCCATCGAGGCGCCACTGTTCAAGGTGCGGACGAAAAAGTGAATACCGAGAGTATAAGTTGAACCACGAAGCAATAGGAGATATATATGCCACTGCAAGATGTACCGGAATATTTTGTTTGCATCGGGTCAGGCAGGACGTTTGATGATAAAGGATACTTCAGGTATCGGCTGCCGGCGGATAAGCGGGAGGAGGTGTTGGCCTGGATCAGAAGCGGGGGTCACTATGTTTTTCGACACCACAGCCTGTTTCGGTCGGGCGGTCAGGTGGAGAGAGCCATGAACAACCGTTTTCGGCTGCATCAGGCGCTGGCGGTGGATTACGATCCCTTCAGCACTAAAGTGCAGGCGATATGGTGGCTCAAGACCGAGCAGCAAGTCGATCTGTATCTATATAATAAATACGCCACCGACGGCAGTACGGATATTAACGCCCCTTCGATACTGGGCATCTGGTCGCCGAAAAAGCTGCAAAAAAAACTGGGTATGTGAAAATACGGGCCAGTTGCCACCAAGAAACTTAGGCACAAATATATTATAGATTTTTTGGCCACGAATTGGCACGAATGGATACACGAAGTGAGAGTTGGTAGGTTAGAAGTCCACCCTAAATTTCGAAGATAATGTGTAGTAACAAATTGAAAGGAATGATTAAATAAGAGATAATGATATGTCGGAAGCAGTATTAGATGAATATTTTGAAAAGCCCATAAATCCTGATGATAAGATTTGGAGATATATGGATATCGAAAAATATGTTTCTCTTATCACCAGCAAAAGCTTATATTTTGCACGGTTACATGAATTTGAAGATCATTTTGAAGGATCGTTCTGGCCCACTAAGATACTAAAACCGGATTTCAAACACTCAAATATCTCAGAATCGGATAAAGCCGTCTGGAAGAAAAACGCAGAAGATAATAAAAAATATATGGCAGTCAGTTGTTGGCATTTAAGCGAGTACGAATCTGATGCCATGTGGAAAATTTACGCCAAATATGATAAAGGAATAGCAATTCAATCAACTTATGGTTCTTTATGTGAGGAATTAAAGAATGCCAAAAAGAATCTTCCTTATCTGCATCAAATAAATCGAGTTAAATATATTGATCACTTCACAGAATTGTTTCGCGATGGAGGTGCAATGTGGTTGTTTGATGGAGTATTACATAAGCACAAAAGTTTCGAATATGAAAAGGAACTGAGAGCGGTGCTATATACCAGTTCTTCAAATATCGAATCTCACGAATGGTTGAACTTGCAGAAAGGTATTCCAATACCATTAGACAATTTTAGCGTTTTTATTAAAAAAGTCATAACAAGTCCATATTCGCAAGAAAGGTTTTATAAAATGTTGAAATCAGTATCGGAAAAATATGGATTGGTGGATAAAGTTTTGAAGTCAGAACTTACAGAAAAACTACCATATTAAAATAACCGCAAAATAATACGCGTGGGGCAAAGCCCCACCCTACAGATTACGGAGATTAAGGAGGAACGAATAGGCTAGGTGAGGAATGGTTATTGTCGTTGTTACTTTGTCGGTGGTGGTGCTATTTTTTTTATTGCATTATTTGAGTTATTCGGTTTTGAAGGGGAGGATTTTGCGGGAAAGGCGGTGGGATTTGAATATCTGCTGCGGCAGGACGGACGGAGGCGGGGTGAACGCGGATATAGTAGAGTTCGGCAAGATCGATAATTTCTGCAAGATAGCCGATGTTTATCAGTTGCCCTTCGGCGATCAGGCGTTTGAATGGGTGATGAGTTCGCACACGGCGGAGCATCTGGATAAGCCGGACGCTTTTGATCGAGAGCTGCAAAGAGTGGGGAAAAACGTGGTGTATATAGTTCCCCCTTTGTGGGATGTGGGGGCGTCGTTGAATGTGCGGGAGCATAAGTGGATTTTTTTAACTCTTAAAAAGAAACACCACCGACTGCCCCGGCATGTGAAGCTGCCTTTGGCGCGGACGGTACAGCGAATGTGGGGGCAAAGAATCAAGGCGTAGCCAAGCCTGAGGCAACCGACTGATCACTTACACGGAGTTCGACAATAAGTTTTGCAAGTAACATTTAAATTGTTATATTCAGATATTCTGTTAATCGATGACTGAACAAGAAATATTTTATAAATGTCTAAAATATAAGCACTTACAAATTATCCGGCATAGATGGAACTGGGCCTTTATACCGGCAATAAATTCATATAAGTATTTGTCAATAATGTGTTTATGTAAACAACACAAATAGAGATTCATGAATATGAACGACAATAATTTTATCAACATAGCGTTTTTGTCGATAAATTATTTGGATTTAAAGGTTTATGTGTATTATAATATTATAGAAAGCAGTCGGATAGAAATATGTAATAATAAGGTGATCCCCAAGTTTTAAAGAGAAGACAGGAATTTTTTCTTGGTTCTTCTTAAAGTGTTTGATAATCTAAAGTATTCATGCGTTTTTAAGAAGGCCCAGATACTCCAGCCAAATTAAATACGTTTGTCGGGCAACGGAATACCAATCGATTTGAAAAAATGTTAATAGAGTGCTATTTTGGAGACATAGTATTCTAAGGTATTTTGTAGTAATTACTTACAAGTTTAAGTAGGCGTGTATATTAAACTTCGTTCTACAGAAATCGTAAGTAAGGAAAAATGGTTATGAAACTCAGACCGTGGAAAGACATGATCGATGTTGATATGCCTACAATGGGTCCAATTACTGAAGAAATCAGAAAACAGACTCGTGAGCAGGCAGCACGTTACAGGGGAGGTGTACGTGTGTCCACGGGCAGATTTTGGACTGACGCAGAATATAAGAAATACCGTGACAAGGTTCTAAGTACACCGCTGCCCTAATGCTTAACGTTTAAGCTTAGTGTAATTCAACAGGTTCAATCTCCTCCAAGAGGGGGAATATCTATGCCGCATGAAGAAATATTAAGCAAGATAGTTGAAATACATCAAAGGACAAAAGCCCTCATGATACTTGCGGAGGAGATTGATGTACGCTTCAACACTTTTCTTCAACCTGGGAATGAACAGCGTCATGTACTTGAGCATATTATGCGCGCCCAAGCTGCCGAACTCGGTATTTTATCTGGTAAGGATGAAGCGTATATTGAGAAGAATTATGATAAGGCTTTAGGTCATGCTTACCGCGCATTTTTTGATACCGCTGATTGGCTTGGATGGGCACTTCGTAAAAAAATATCGGATATTCTAAAACCATCATCGCGTAAAATAATATCTGATCTTATAAAACCATATTCAAATGAATGTATTATGGCATGTTTGCCTAATTATTATTCAGAAATAAGGCCAAAACTGGAACACTTAAATAGAGACATTGCTGCTATACGTGCGCGCAAAGATATTGGAGATAGCGATAACCTATTAACTGAAGTAACAGCTTATTCGGATACGATTCAAGAACTGTTGGATTTTATAGAGCATATAACTAAAAGTATACCAGCTATGGAAGAATGGAACAAAAGGAATAAACGTACAACTAGAAGGAAAAGGTTGTGGGATATAATCCTTGTGTTAATAGGTGTGGGGTTTGGGGCTTTATTAGCTTGGCTCAAATTGTCTGGACCGTCTGATTAAAATTATACAAACCCATATCTCTTTTTGTATTCCTATATTGTGGTTTTCTGGATTCCGACAGTCAATAATCTTATAAGAAAGATATGTTATGCGGAATGAGCAGTTGAGCGACATATTTGAGGAGATGGCCGATATTATGGAGATATTGGGGGAGGATCGGTTTCGGATCAACAGTTATCGCAAGGTGGCGCGGGTGATTCATGATTGTGTCAAGGACGTGTCGGTTTTGGCGGGGGCGGGCAAGCTGCAGGAATTGCCGGGGGTGGGTAAATCGTCGGCGGAGAAGATCAACGAGTTTGTGCACGCAGGGACGATCAAGGCGCATCGGGATTTGTTGAAGAAGATACCGCCGGGGCTTTTGGAGATGCTGAAGATACCGGGGATGGGACCCAAAGGGGCGGCGGCGGTGTGGAAAGGATTGAAGGTTACCGATCTGGATAAACTCAAAAAGGCTATCGAAGATCACTCGCTGGAGAAGCTGGCAGGCTTCGGGGCGAAAAAGGCCGAGGCGATCGGGCGGGGGATTGAGTTTATCAAGTCGGCGGGCGAGAGGATACTGCTGATCGAGGCGGAATTGATCGCGGATTATATTATCCGCGAGCTGAAGGCAAAGACCTCGGTAAAGCGGATCGAGGCGGCGGGTTCCTTGCGGCGAGGGTGCGAGACGGTGGGGGATATAGATCTTTTGGCGATGGCGAAGGACGGCGGTAAGGTTATCGAGGCGTTTGTGCATCTGGCGGAGGTGGAGCAGGTGCTGTTGGCGGGGGGGACGAAGGCGTCGGTGCGATTTGCGGAGCCGGAGTTTTGTCGGGACGTGGTGCAGGTGGATCTGCGGATAGTGCCGACGGCGAGCATGGGGGCGGCATTGCAGTATTTTACGGGCAGTAAGCATCACAATGTGCGACTGCGGGAGATCGCGATTAAGAAGAAATACAAGCTAAACGAATACGGACTGTTCAGAGGGGATAAGCAGATGGCGGGCAAGACGGAGGAGGGCATTTACGACAAGCTGGGACTGGCTTACGTGGCGCCGGCGCTGCGGGAGGACCGGGGGGAGGTGGAGGCGGCGTTGAAGGGGGAGCTGCCGGAGCTGGTGGAGCTGGGCGATATACGCGGCGATCTGCACATGCACAGTCCGGCGTCCGACGGGCGGGAGGAGATTGAAGCGTTGGCGGCGGCGGCGCAGGGGAAGGGTTACAAGTATATCGCGATTACCGATCATTCGAAGAGTTCGGTGATCGCCAACGGGCTGGACGTGAGACGGCTGCAGGCTAATATCAAGAAAATAAAACAGATCAACGAAGCGTTTAAGGATTTTACGGTTTTGGCCTCTACCGAAGTTGATATTTTGATGGACGGGTCGCTGGATTATCCGGATGAGGTGTTGGCGGAATTGGATTTTGTGATAGCGTCGGTGCATTCGGGATTGAGCGGGCCGAAGGAGCGGAATACCCGGCGGATTTTGCGGGCGCTGGAGAATCCCTACGTCAACTGCCTCGGTCATCCGACGGGCAGGATGATCCAGGTGCGGGAGGCGATGGATCTGGATATGGAGGCGATTATTGCCCGGGCGGCCCAGACGCATACGGCGTTGGAGGTGAGTGCTTCGCCGCTGCGGCTGGACCTGAACGATGCGCACTGTCGATTGGCGGTGGAGGCGGGGGTGAAACTGATTATCAACACCGACGCCCACGATACCCAGGGGCTGGACTTGATGCGTTACGGAGTGGCGACGGCCCGGCGCGGCTGGGTGAAAAAATCCGACGTGCTGAATTGCCAGCCGGTCGGCGCTTTACGCAGATGGGTAAAAGATAAAAGGACATCGCACAAATAGCTTCATATAAAGCATAACGCCAAATGGTCAGGGCGCTAACAAGAGTGTGAAATCGCGGAGGGATGCGGATTAACGCGGAAGGATGGTGGGATAAGAGCCCGCCATACCGGTTAACGCGGGGGCTGATGAACATCATGCTTTGTTAACCGGACCTTGGCAGAACTTTGGTTCCTAATTTTATAAGTATGAGCAGATGGGTTTTTGCGGTTGCAGAAGGTGACTGTGCGGGGAAAAGCCTCACTGGGCAATTTTACCTGTTGGGATAATCCGTCCGGGTCAGTTGGTCAGGATTATCTTAATTATTTTCCTCATGGGGACTTATCGTGATTGAGAATCAGGAAAAAGTAGAATATCCCTTTTTGGGTATTTTATTTTATTTGGACCGAAGGATCGGCGGCGAGGTCGGTTTGTTTTTTCTTTTTCAAGAAGTCGAAGAAAGAGGGAGTAAGTCCGTGTTCCTTGCGGAGCGTTTTCCAGTCTTTGGAGGAGGCGAAATATTTGGGATTTTGGCGGGCATAGCCGACGACGTCTCCCAGGTCCTGAATGTTGGGCGTCCAGGCCAAGGAGGCCAGTTTTTGCGGCTCCATGGGGCGGAGGGATTTTTTGACGGCATAGACGTGGCCGGCGTTGAAGGTGTAGTCCAATGAGGCAAGCTCGACATTTAGAGTGCTGTCGGCGTCTTTGGTCTGATAATAAACCTGTACGTTATGGGCGCCGGGGGTCAGATGGAATTCGGCGCCGGGCCGGCGGTTGAGGTCTCTGAATTTTCCGTCAATCTTAAAGACGGGGCAGGTATCGGGACCGGTTATCAGGACGGCGACCTGCTCGAGAGGCCGGGCGTCGCCCGGGTAGGTTCTGATGGTCGAGGATTCACAACCGCACAGCAGCATGGTTCCGATAATAAGACAGCTCAGGGCAACCAAGACGGGGCGTTTGGGGGTCTTTTTCATGTTTTGCTCCTTTTGATTTTAATGGTAACATCTTTGGGCCAATCTGTTGTTTTTGACGGCGATAAAAGCAACAGACAATATCAACATCGGCAATTCGAGACGACCATTTCACCGAAATTTAGGGAGGATCCGCCGGTAAAAAGCGGCTGCCAGGCGGTGGGGAAACGGAGGTTTTTGCGGTAGCACGCGGAAGGATTCCTAAAGAGGACGAAAGCTTGGGGGAGGTTGAAATTAACTTATACCGGGCGTTTGGACGGATAAAATTTACAGACTATCTTCCCTTTAGCGGGTAGCTTATACAAGGGGGATTCGAGGGCAGGCCGGTCGTAAATATTTCCAAGCGGTTCGCCGCTAAAAAGTATCGGTTATAATACTTTTACGGCCTCGGAGACCTCTTCCCGGCTGCGACCTTTTGGGGGTTCTTTTTGGGCGTAATCGTCCAGGGGGGACCAACGGGTTTTAGCTTTTTGGGCGATGTCCACCACGCGGCCGATGACCACTTCGGGGGAGTCGTCGAAGGGGTCCACCACAAAATTTTTGAGTTTTTCGTAGGTTTCATCGGAGACTTTGACGTTTTTCATCGTTTTTCCCTGTAAAATAGGTTGGTAAAAGCAACAAATTTTTGTGCATAGCGAGGGCATAGAAATATAAAATTTAATGCCGGCATAGTCAAGGTCGGTTGCGGAAAAAAGGCAAAAAGAGCACGATCGAGTTCAAGGATGAGTTAAAGTTTAGGTTCCGGGTCGAACGGGCAAACTTGCATGGTTCTTATGGTTGTAAGGATAATAGGGGAGGGGTTGATTTTAATTAGGGATCTGTCAAGATCGTCATAAGTGTAGTCTTTATGAGTACTTACCGTGATCGATGGTTAGAAAAAGTAGCATAACCTCTTTTTTTCCAATTTGGCAAGACATAGATTTAGGTTATTTTGGGCGGCCTTTGGGGCGGGGGGATTGAAATGGGGGTTGCAAGGCGGGGCAAATGCTTTATAATGCGCAGTTTATGTATTTTGGGGGACGAATTGGAATATAAGATTTATATTATGAGTGAGGAAGGCAGGGAAGATATGGAAGCTGCGACATGGGATAAATCGATGCTGCTGGCGGATGACGAGCCGTTGAGCGAGCAACAGTTTAAGCGATTGATCCAGGAGGTTCGGAGCGGGGAACGGGAGCGGCTGCATTTTGCCGAGGATTTTGAGGCATCGGTGAAGAAGCGGATTTCGAGTCTGAGCCAAGGCACGGTGAGGCCCATGAAAGTGGGGCAGGGATATTATGCGTTAGGTAATTACGCCAAGGCCGTCGAGTGGTTCGACAAATCGGGCAAGGGTGCTCAGCAGTTGTGGTTAAAGGCCTGCAGCCTGCGGGAATTAGGTCAATATGAGGGTGCGGTTTCGGCATTTGAGCAGGCGGAGGAAAAAGGTTACGACAGTTTTGATACGGCGATGGCGGTGGTGGAGACCTTGCGTCGGCAGGGGGATCTGGAAGGGGCCGAGCAGAGGCTCAAGCGGGTTTCTCGGATGGGAGACATCCGGGCGGAGTTTCATTATCAGTTGGGACGGCTGCACGACGCGAACGGTCGCCGGGAAGAGGCGATGGCGGAATATGAACGAGCGATTTCGCTGGACGGCAATCATACTCAAGCGTTGTTTTCGCTGGCGTTTGCGTGTGACCTGTACGGCGACGAAAAGGAGGCCATCAGGTATTACAAGAGGTGCCTGGAGAGCGGGACGATGCATATCAGCGCCCTGATGAACCTGGCGGTTCTTTATGAAGACGCGGGTGATTATGGAGAGGCGCGGGACTGCGCCAGGCGGGTGTTATTGGCTTATCCCAACCATGAGCGGGCGCGGATGTACCTGAAGGACATCGATTCGAGCATGACGATGTACTACGACGAAGAGCTGGAGAAACGGGTTGATTACCGTAATCAGATGCTGCAGATACCGATTTCAGATTTTGAGTTATCGGTACGGGCGCGTAACTGTCTCAAGAAGATGAACATAAAGTACCTGGGGGATTTGCTCCGGGTCACCGAATCGGAGCTATTGGCCTATAAGAACTTCGGGGAGACGAGTCTGCAGGAGATCAAAGGGGTTCTGACGCAAAAAGCGCTGCGGTTGGGGCAACTTTTGGAAGATCATAACAACGCCCGGCCCTTAGCGCTGGAGGATTCCGAGCAAGACAAGATTGCCGACGAGACCGTATCTATGGGGATTTCGGAGCTGCAACTGTCGGTGCGTTCGCGGAAGTGCCTGCAGCGGTTGAATATAAGTACGGTGGGTGAGTTAGTGCGTTGTACGGAGGCGGAGCTTTTGGGCTGTAAGAATTTTGGTTTGACGAGTTTGTATGAAATCAAACAGCGATTGAAAGACAGAGGCTTAGCATTGCGGGTGCTGCAGGATTGATTTTTAGTTGTATGCGTGCTGGATGAAGATCAGATAAGGAGAAGCTGGGATTTTATTTGAGGTAAGAGGCCGGAGCAGTGAGAGCCGGGCGCGAGGGGGAATATTAGAGACGGCGCACGGGACGGTGGAGACGCCGATATTCATAGCAGTGGGGACCCGAGGCGTCGTCAAGGGTATAACCCCCCGGCAGTTGCGTGAAGCCGGAGTTGAAATGGTGCTGGCGAACACGTGTCATCTGCTGGCGCGGCCGGGCGTGGCGGCGGTAGAGTCGTTAGGCGGTTTGCATCGATTCATGGGCTGGGAAGGGCCCATCCTGACCGACAGCGGCGGTTACCAGGTTTTTTCGTTAAAAAGTCTGAGAGAGATCAACGACGAGAAGGATGAAGTAGAATTTGCCTCGCCCTATGACGGGGCGCGGTTAATACTGAGTGCGAAAAGGGCGACGCGGGTGCAGAATCGGTTAGGCGCCGATATTATCATGGCGTTTGACGAGTGCGTTTCGCTGCCGTGCGAGCGGGGGCGGCTGGCGCGGGCGGTGGAACGAACGATTCGCTGGGCGCAGCAGTCTTTAGAGGCGCACCAGCGAGAGGATCAATGGCTGTTTGGCATTGTGCAAGGAGGAACCGACAAAGAGTTACGCAGTTACTGCAGCGAAGAATTGAAAAAGATGACGTTTGACGGCTATGCGATAGGCGGCTTGAGCGTGGGCGAAGGCCGGGAGGAGATGATGGCGACGGTGGAGCATACGACGTCGCTGCTGCCGGAAGACAAGCCGCGGTATTTGATGGGGGTAGGGACGCCGCGGGAACTGGTCCGGGCGATAGGGCTGGGGGTGGATATGTTCGACTGCGTGCTGCCGACGCGGAACGGGCGTAATGCCTTTGCCTTTGTGCGGGAGGGGGGGCTGCGGCTGCGGAACGAACAATATAAGACGGACAGGCGACCGCTGGATGAGCGGTGCGATTGCTATACCTGCCGGAATTTTTCGCGTGGTTATTTGCGACATCTGATAATGGTGAAAGAGATGGCGGGGCCCATATTGGTTTCGCTGCATAATCTGGCGTTTTATCAATGGCTGATGGCCCAGACGCGGCTGGCGATACGGGAAGATAACTACAGCAACTGGGCGGCGCGCTGGGACAGGGCCGCGAATGAACATGAATGAATAGAAATCATAAGGTGAAAGGGACAGGCGATGGATGACATTATGAAGATGTTTCTGGCGCAGGCGGCGGGGGAGGAGGCGGGGGCGGTCCCGCAGGAGGGCGTCCAGACGACGGGCGAGCCGGGGACGCCGGTTCCGGAGGCCGAGCCGGTGGATCCCGGGGCCCAGCAAAGAAGTCCGTTTAGTAATATATGGATTCCGTTGATACTGATGATGCTGGTGATGTATTTTTTTATTTTTCGCAGTCCGCGGAAGCGTCAGCAGCAACAGTTGCAAAAGATGCGGGAGTCCTTAAAGCGTAACGCTCGGATTCGCACCATCGGGGGCATTATGGGGACGGTGGTGGAGGTGCGGGACGAGGAGGTGGTGCTGAAGATCGACGAGACCAACAACACCAAGATGCGGGTGACGGTGGGAGCAATTGCGAAAGTATTCGGCGAAGGGGAAGAGGCGGGCAAGAGGTAGGGAGTTTAGAGTTGAAAGTTAAGCAGGGTGAATACAACTGGACGGCGAGGGGGCCCGGAAAACAGGATAAGAGTTAGAAAGCGGCATTTATGAGCAGGAATTTGATTATCAAGCTGGTGGTGATTTTGGGGTTGATCGGGCTGTGTCTGGTAGAGATTTTACCCTGGGAGGAGAAGCTGAAGCCGGGGATCGATCTGGCGGGCGGCACGAGCCTGATTTATTCGATTAATACGGAAGGACTGACCGAGCTCGATAAGCGGACGGTAGAGGAAGATATGATACGGATCCTGCGTAAGCGGATCGATCCGAGCAACAAGTCGAACATTATCTGGCGGCCGCACGGGGGATACCGGATTGAGATCCAGATGCCTCTGGCGACGAAAGAGACCCGCGCGCGGCGAGATACATTCAAGAACAAAGAGGCGTCTCTGGCGGGTTACAATCTGGATATCTTGCGGGTGCGTCAGGGATTGATTAAGCCGGTGGGGATCGAGGATCAGGTATATCAGGAGAGGCGGAGCAAGAATTTCGACGATTTGGCGGAGAGTTGGCGGCAGCGGATAGAGGCGCTGGTTTTGGGCAAAGGGATCAGCATTGATGATATTTCGGCGGGGGCGCAAAGACGCCGGGAGCTTCTGGGAAACTTGAGCGAGGCGCAAGACACCAATGAAGAACGACAAACGAGTTTGGGCGAGTCGGTGGAAAAGGAAACGACGAAGCGGGATGAACTGTCGGCGGCCGAGGTCGATCTGACGGCGGTGGATGAGCTGTATGGGATATATATCGATCTGGAACCCAATCAGGTGAAAGATGAGCTGTTTATGATCGTGGGGGATGATGTGGCAAAACAAGATCTCATCACGGAATACATGGACATCCGCAGCGAATTGGGATTTCTGCGTCGGGCGACGATGGACGAAGAGACAGGTTCGCAGACGCGTCTGAAAGCTGCATGGGAGGAACTGGAGCAGGTCAATATTGATGCCGGTCGGCTGAGAATGCTTCTGGAGGCTTCCGAGGGTAAGCCGACGCCGGATCTTGAGGAATTGAAGGGACAACATCCGCTGGCGGCGGGGATGATCGATGAACTGGTGGCGGCGTATGGGGTGTACACGGAGGTGGAAGGGAGGCTGGACGATCCGGAGGATCTCAAACGTTTGCTGCGGGGAGCGGGGGTTCTGGAATGGCGGATTCTGCCAAAAAGCAGTCCGCAACCGGAGTTGACCGAAGCCATAATTGCCATTCATAGAGAGCGGCTGGAGAAGTTCGGGCCTGATAAGTGGAACAGCAATGAGCAATATGTGTGGATGAAGATCAAAGATCCGGATACTTTTCAGGAGCGGGCCTGGACCTATTGCGTTGATCAGGGCGGGATGAGTTACGTTTTGTGTTCCAACCTGGACGGGGAAGTGATGCGGCGGGACACGGCCGGGGGCAACTGGAAGCTGCAGAATGTCCGGCCCGCCACGGACAACCTGGGCCGACCGGCGGTGGGTTTTTCCTTTAACCAGACGGGATCAGGCTTGTTTTTTAACATAACCAAGGCCAACAAAGATCGGCCGTTGGGTATTTTACTGGATGACGAGGTAATCTCGGCGCCGAATATTCGAACACCGATATTAGGCAGCGGCATTATCGAGGGGAGCTTCACGCAGCAGGAAGTGATGGATATGGTGGACAAGCTCAACGCCGGGGCCTTGCCGGCGCGGCTGAGCGATCAGCCGGAGAGTGAAAACACCATTGGTCCGACGCTGGGGGCGAGCAATCTGAACGCGGGTTTAAAGGCGGGCTTT
>LJUC01000114.1 GCA_001303695.1 Phycisphaerae bacterium SM23_30 | reverse complement strand
CCGTACGGCTGCAGCGCGACTGGATTTGCTCCAGGCGGGGGGGCACCTGCTCCAGGGCCCAGGAAAGCGCTAGGCGAGGGCATTGGGTCAGGGCGATCATGGGATAACTGGTACGGCCTTTACCGTCCGTGGAGGACCACATCCTGCCGACGAGCAGATCCCCGGCGAGCCGCCAGACCAAGAGGTGTCGGAAGCCATCGAGCTGCTGCACCTGGGCGAGATCTTCCCAGGAGCCGGCGTCGATGTTGCCGCCGATACCCTGGACGTAAAGGGTGCGTTTGGCATCGACGAGGCGTTCGGTCTCCAGTCCCAGATCTTCGATGTGATCGTCCCAGCCGGGGTGCTTGCCAAAGACCGCCAGGTAGATTTGGGGGATTTCATCGGTCTCGGCAGGCTTGCCGGAGATGCGATACAGGATTTTGGTCAGTAGGGAGGCCAAGGGGTCACCTGTTATTACTATCCGGGTTGTTTACATTCAGCTTTATGTTTATTTTATCGGCCAATCTATGGGGCGGGGCAGCGGATGTTCGAAAATAAGTTTTATACAAATCCAGCGGAGCTCCTGCGGTTCGTTACCGGTGACGGCCAGTTTGACCAGCCAGACTTTATCGGACTGTTCACCGGGGCGGAGGAAGGGGCTTGCCTGCTGCGGAGGGATCAACTGCCAGGAGCAGGACAAGGGCTGCTGCTCTTTTTGGGCGTGGAGGTCATCGACGGTTCCCTGGTGGAGCAGCCGCAGGGGCGCCCAGGGACCCGGAACCGAAAGGGAGCGGTCGGCATCCGAATCGGCATAGCGGTAAAAGTGAAAGACGAGACCTTCGGCGCCGTAGATCAACTCGCCCAGGGGAGCATCCTGGGGATTTTCGGTGCCGGCGTTGGTTTCCTGGGGGCCCTGCTTAAGGGACACGTAGCGCCAAACGGGCGAGATCAGGTGCGCATCGGGACTATCGGGCTGCTGCTGGGGTGCGAGGAGTTTTTTCTGGGTCTCCTGATCGGGCAGTCGAACGCTGCAGGCCCGGTCAAAGGTGCCGGGCCGTCCCGGCAGGGCGTTGAGGACCTTTCCCAGATTTTCCAGCCACAGGCTGTCCGTTTGAGATAATCCTTTGGGGCGTCGCAAACTATCGTACAAGCGGTCGATTTCTTCTATGCCGACTCTTAGTTCGGCGATTTTTTCCGGGGGTAGCTCGGCGCCGGCAAAACTAATCCGATTATATAACAAACGCGCCTGGGTGACGTCCTGGGGGGTCATAAAACGCAGGTCGTCGGGCTGGGGTCGGTTCAGGGGAAAGCGGTCGCACTTTTGCTTCAACTGTTCGAGTGATTCCCGCCGCTGTAAGTCCATCTCCTGGACCAGTAACTCCAAGGCGGTTTGATTGAGGCTGTACCAATAATAATCCACGAATTCGACGGGCAGGGGCGCCTTTTCCGAGGTAATCAGGAAGCGTTCGCGTAGATCACGGGCCGGCAAGCGAATCAAATTCTGGGCGGCGGCGAAGGGGTCCGCGCCGAGGCCGTTGAGGCTGGTGAGGATTTTATCGCACTGCTGGGCGTAGATCTGGTAGGCGTCGTTTCGGTTGATGTTTTTTTCGCAGTTGAGGTTGATGTGATTGAGGGCGGTTTTAATATCGTCGGTGAGTTCCGGGGGCACGGCCTGCGCGACAGCCCCAAAGGCGGCATCCATTTTTTTACCGAGGTCGTCCAGGGGGCTGCGGACGGCAAAGGTGGTGATCTTGGAGAGTTCCAAGAAGAAGCTTTGGTAGTCGGCGGCGCCGCTTTCGAGTTGGCGGGGGACGGTGTAGGCCCAGTAATTATAGTAGCGGCCGAGATACTCGATGTAGCCCTGTTTAAATTGGTTGAAGCTGAGGCCCAGTTCGTTGCGGTCCAGCAGGGGGGTGTTGAGGTCGTTCAATCGGGTTTGAATCCGGCGATAGAGGCTGAAGATAAGGGCGGCGGCCTGGGGGTCGTAGGTTTTGTCGAACGGGCGGCCGTCAAATCTGGTCAGGGCGATCCGGGGCCCGGCGACATCCGCGGCTCGTTCGGCGACGTCGCTTTGGATACCATCGGCCGATTTCGGCAAAGAAGCCAAAGCCCGGTTCAAGGCCCAGGAGGTACGCCGTCTTTGGGCCACCTTCAAGAGGCTGTCGGCGGCGGTGAGTGTATCTTTAACCAGGTATAGCTGTTGATGGCGGGCTAAGACGCCGATCTGGTCTCGGGCGTCGGCGCTTTGTTTGTCGATGTCGTCGATGGCGTCGGCCAATTCGGCCACGCCGGCGATCTCGACCGGCGCGGCAAGCTGGCCCTGAGCGAGTTCCCATATCTTCATCCGGAGTTGATAGAGGCGATACTGCTGCAGGGGGGCTAAAAACCGTTCCTGGAAGAGCTGCAGGGCGCCGAGATATTCTTTTTTAAGCAGTTCGCCCTCTACCGTTTGGGCGGCTTCATCGAGCCGGCGGCGCACGTTAGTGAGGATATTGTCGGCGGGTTCGACCTGCGGTTTGATCTCGGTTTTTTCGGCGGGGGGGGGTTCGCTTTCGGAGGGCAGCTCGCTCAGCAGGGGGGCGAAAGAGTCCTGCATCTGTCGGATCACCTCCCGGACGCCCTGGTCGTAAGCCTGATCGAGGGGTGTATCCTGGAGGGTATCGAGCAGTTCGTTGACCCGGAGGGCGGCCGAGGACAATTGGGCGACGTCCGGATCCCATTGTTTCATCAGGGCATTGAGCTTTGCGGAGGTGTCGAGCTGATTTTCCTGACGAATGAATTCCCGGGCCGCCGTCAAGGTATTTTGTTCGGCGGTTTCGAGTTGTTTCAAGGCGGCTTCGATCCGGCGGATATTTTTCAGGGCGGGGCCTTCCATGCCGCCCTGTCCCTTCCAGTATTCAATAAAACTTTCGATACCCTGATAGACGGCCTGATCGGGGGCGGCCATTATGCGCAGGGAGTCATTATGGAGGCTGATCAATTCCGGGGGCCAGTCGGCGGCGTTTTCATAGGTTTGCCGGGCCAAGAGATTAAGCGCCTGTTTGTCCCTTAGAAACTGCTCCGGATCGGGCAGGTCGTCGCTATCGTGGAGGACGTAATCCAACAAGGGATCCGTCCATTGGTACATTGCCTCGTCGGTGCTGCCGGCGGGCGTTGCTGCGCCCAAGCGAAATGCCTCCAGGCGGATGAGCTGGGCCAGGGCGGCGGCGGCCAAGGGCTGGGTCCGGGGGGTCCAGGGCGGGGGTTGTTTTCGGGCGCCGCCGGTCATTTTCCAGCGGGCGGCGTCCACGAGGGGCCTCAGCACCGCCGCCTCGAACAGGGTTTTTTGCGTCTCTTGGAGATTTTCGGCTTCGATGGCGTCGATGAAGGCGCGGGCCAGGAGGAAGACGCCGGGTATCTTGACGCCTTTGTCAACCTGACGTCGCAGGTCGCCCAGAAACTGGATTCGGGTGGGCGAATCCTCGAAGAATTCGAAGGTTTGATCGCCGACATATATATATTCGGTGCTGCCGGGAGTGCGCTGCTCGACGATGGGGAACCAGTACATCTGGGGATTTTTATCGATCCAATAGCGGCAATTTTCGCCCTCGTCCTTGGCGGCCACGAAGTAATCGCTGACGTTGCCGATACTGTTCTCCAGGCTGTAGGCGCCCATAGTGGTGAATAACAGCAGCAGCACGGCGCTGAAGGCGGCGGCGCCCAGGACGGCGGCCTTGCGCCAGCGGTGATGCCGGCGGGCGTTGGCGGCGCGGGTGACCAATCCCTTTTCCCGAAAGACCTTGTTCATGAAGAGGTCGCGGAGGAAGTAAGCACGGTCTTTTTCCCAGACCTTGCCGTCGGGGAGGGATTCGACCGGGACCCCTAAGGTTTCGGCCAGTTCCACGTCCAGCGCTTCTCCTTCCCGCATGGAAGAGGTGAAATAGATGCCGCGGAGAAAGAGGGGTTTTCCGGACCACTGTCCGCCGACGCTGAAGACCAGTTCCAGGTAGCGGCGCAGGCGCGGCGCGACTTTAAGCAACTGTCGGGGAAAGGCATACAGGGAATCGACCTCATCGGTGCGTCTTCGGGCGTCCTCGCCGGGGATCGGATCGCGTAAAAGTCCCATACGATAACGCCGGAGACGTGCCTGAATAACTTCTAGATATTTATCGATCATTTCGGGATTGAAGGATTCATCGAGGGGCGCCGGGTTGGACCATCCCAGGATCTGGTGCTGCAGTTGGGGGTCGGTAAGGTCGTCGAAGAATTCGCGGAAGCCGTCGATTTTATCGGTTTTGGCCACTACCACAAAGACGGGAAAGCGGACGTCCAGGGTGCGCCGGATGGTATCGAACTGCTGAGCGATTTTTTCGGCCTTTCGTTCAATTTCGTCGGCGGTATCGGTGCTGAGGGTGTCGGCGGGGATGACCAGCAGGACGCCGTTGACGGGGCAGTTATGGCGGTACTTTTTGAGCAGATTGAGAAAGTGCTGCCATTCGGTGGTTCTGCCGGCCTCGAGTTCTTCAAACATGAGGCGGCCGGCGGTATCCAGGATGACGGCGTGGTCGGTAAACCACCAGTTCATATTGATGGTGCCGCCGGTGCCCTGGAGGGGCTCGTGCAGACCGGGGGGGAATCCGACGTTACAATGCCGAACCGCCTCGGTCTTGCCGGAGCCGGGCTCGCCGACGATCATGATCCAGGGCAGGCTGTAGAGGTCCTTGCCGGCGCTGCGGAATTTTTCGATTCCTTCTTCGAATTTTTTCTGCAGGTCGTCCAGGCGTGCCAGGTGTTCGGCTTTACTGATGCCGCCGGGTTTGAGGGCGCTGTCGCCCTCGACGCCGCCCCGAAAGTCCTTGCTTTTGCGTTTATGGAGCCAGTTCAAGAGTAATTTATAGGCGGCCAGCAGCAGGGCCACCAAGGCCAGGCCGATCAGGATAACCCAGATGACCCGGGCATCGAAGTGTCGTATGAACATGTATATAGTGCCGACCAGCCCCCCGCCGCCGGCGATGATGACGCCGGCCTTAAAAGGGGTGGGCAGATTGGCAAAACCGGAGAATGGCGAACTCATGGCAACTTGACCTCCTTGTCGGTAGGGGATGACTGTCGCTCTTCAAGGGCCGTCCGGCGGTGCTGTTCGATATTTGTGAGGGCCTGGCTCAGGTCCTGGGAGCGATACTTATACAGGAAGAAATTGGCCACCGCCAGGACGATGATGAGCCCCACCAGGGCGATGGCGATGCCGAGCAGTTTTCGGCTGGGGGGTTCGATCAGGTCGCTGGTATCGACGATTTGGTAGGTGTCGGGGCAGATGCGGGCGTTTTCATCGGCCTCCATCATGTCTCCGATTCGGGAGGCACACTGCATCATGGCCTTGCGGAGGTATTCGGGCTGACCGGTGTAGAAGCCGGTAAAACCCAGGCCCATACAGGTGTAGAAGACGGCCAGCCGCTGGGAAGCGGCATGGCTTTTATCAAGCAAGGTTTCTTCCAGGAGGTCGAAGAATTTTTCGTCGCCGGCCATCTCCCCCCACATTTCCGCCGCCAATTCCGGCCAATCGCCGGCGAAGCTGAGATTGCTCTCCTTGATCATAAAATCCACAAAGAACACCAGGATCCGTTCGATCTGATCGTAGGAGTCGGCCAGGGCGGGATCAGCCTGGGCGGCGGATTTGATCTGTTGGAGGCGGTTTTTGATTTCCGTCCGCACCTGCTGCATGTCATAGTTACCGCCCCGGCGGGCGGAACGGTTCAGCAGACAGACGTACTGAAACATGGGTTCGCACAGTTCGAGTAGATTCATTTTTTAGCCTCTGTTTCGGGCACCGTCATATATAAGGTGATATTGAAATCGGAAGACTCGGCTCCGGGCCAGCGGATGGAGACATTTTTTTCCTGTTCGATGCGCTGCCAAATCCGCTGGGACTCGGCGCGGAGCAGGCGGAAGTAATGCAACCCCGTCTGGGCGGGCAGTTCCACGGGGGGATGTCGTTCTTCGGCCAGGCGGACCCCGAAGACCCGCTGCTGGATCATGCTGGAGGGCATTAGTTTGAAGCGGTCGCTGTCCTCGACCAGTTGTGCCAGGATACGGGGGTCTTGTTTGGTCTTGATACCCAGGTAATACTCGTTGGGCAAGGTGAGTGATTCTTCGGTGAGAACCGCGTTGAAGACTTTTTGTTCGAGGTTGAGGTCGAAAGGAATCTTGATGAACCTGGGCGCCACGGCCCCCCGCAGCAGGGAGCGGATCTTGTCGGCCAGTTCGGTAAAACAGACGGCGGGTCGGTCATGGTCGTAATCGGGCACCTCAAAGAGGTCCTGTTGGGGCTGCAGGGCCGCCAGTTCCCCCAGAAGTTCGCGTAATTCCAGATAAACGGCAAAGGGGGCGACGCCCGGGGCCTGGACCATCTGGGGCAGACGGCCGCTGAAGCGATTAAGGGTTTTGAGGCGTAACATTTGTTCAAACTGAACGCCCCGCATGGTGTCGATGCTGAACCCTGCGCGGGTCAACTGGACGACGAGTTCCTTTCGGCTGGCCTCGACTTGAGAGGCCAGATCGCGGATGAGATTTCGCAGTACATCGGAGCCTTCCAGGATCAAACAGGGGGGGATAAAAGCCGGATCCCGCCGGGGCGTACCCACGTCCTCGCCGGCGGCCTGCACGATCCGCAATAAAGGCAGGACCTCCATATCGGAACGGTCATCCTGGTCCAAGATAAGCCGGGCGTTGATCCGCCGCACCAGGATGGGCTGGGGATTTTCACCGCTATTTTCATCATTCCTTTCGATCTCGGCGACGCGGTATATCCTCTTTACCTTCCACTCGTCTTTTTGGCCGGATTCGACGGTGTTGGCCCGGCTGTCGTACCACAAGGGCACCGCCAGGCTGATAGTGAGTGCCCCCCGGCCGGAGGCAAAGGCCTCTTTGATGTCGAGGGAGGGCAGATGAGTATTTTCCGGCACCGCCACCGCCAGGCCGCTGGGCATGACGATCCGCAGCCGATCAAAGCGAATCCGCATATTTTCCAACTCGTCGTCGGAGATCTTCGCCTCAATCAGGCCATAGGGGTAGGACCAGCCCAGGCGCCGTTCATAGGTGAACTGTTCGATCAGGTACTGCTGTAAGGTTTGGAGATGATGGGGCTGGAGAAAAAGCCCCTCATGCCAATGAATCATTCCTGTTACGGCCATTTGCTTTTTTCCTGTTTTATAATATCAATTAAAGTTTACCAAATTGAGGTCGGGCATACCGGGAAAAGAAAAAAAAGTTTTTTTTGTTTATTTTTTCCAGCCGTAAAGTCCGGAGGTTAACATCAGCGTTGCGTGCCTTTTAACAACGACTCGGTGCAATCCACGATCGCCTTGCGGATTTCGCTTTCGATAGTGGCGGCGTCGAATTTGTCGGCCAATTCCACAAATTTTCGCCAGCAGCGGACCTCATGACTGGTCAGGAGCCCCTTGTGCTCCAGTTTGACCATACCTTCGATCTCGCCGGGCGAAAAGCGGCGGGCGTGTTTCTGGGCGAATAGGTTATCCGCCTGCCCCACCGCCGAAATAAGCGAGGCGGTCAACTGCCGCAGGGTCTCCAGGACCCCGGACAGTTCCTTGTAGGTTTCCAGTTGGTCGCCGCGGAAAAATTGATGAATAGCCTTTTTCAATTCGACGGGCCGGCGAATCTTCGAATGGGGCGCCAGGGTGTGCCAGATTCTCCATACCAGAGGTTCCAGTTTGCCGGCGAATTCCGCCAGCAAGACCGTTAATTCCGCCAGGCGATCCGGTTCCAGGTCGGCCTCGGCAAGCGCCAGGGTTTTTCGGAGTTTTTCTTCGGCAGCGGTTGAGAACCCCGCCCGGGCGGGGGCCAACTGCAGATCCATTAAACCGCTGATCAGATGCTGTTTCTGATCTTGGGCGAGGGCCGGGGCGATTTCGGCCAGCCGCGCCAATAAAAAGGCGGGGTCCTGCAGTTCCCGGCGGTCCAGCAGGGACTGGACGACATCCTGGGGTTCGAGTTGGTCGGGAGGGGTTTTGACGTGATGATCCCAGGTGGGAAAGCGGGTCATCAATTCCTGTAGAAAGGCCTGCCTTTGTTCGGGGACCAAACCGGCCAAGGCCCTTTCAATCTCTTCGGCGAGATATTCCTGCCGCACCTGGTCACTTTCGTCGGCAAAATCCACCTGTATCATTCGCAGTCGATTTGCCGTGATGTCCACGCGGCCGGGTTGTTCTTCCATGAGCGTCGGCTCCATAGTAAGTTGATAAACTATGAAATAGCAGGGTTTTTCCAGACAATCATATTAATCAGGAATTATAAGTGTCGAAACTTTGGGTTGCAAGGCCTGAAACATCTTTTTTTGGTTGGGGAATCACATTTTAGCTGTGACAAAGGGGTTTTTCTACGTTTAATGGATTTTGACTTGACATAACATATCAAGGGATGTAGATTTACGAGGTTGATTGTTTCCCAGGGTGCTATGGAAGGCTGACCCTGGGAACAGCTTTATTTCAAACGCTACAAGTCGCTTTTCGGCGATCCATGCGGTATGTTCTATGATGGAAACCATAACCAAAAAACCCATCTCAAAGACTCCGGTTATCAGGGTACCCATGATTTAGCAAAAGATTCAAAAGTGTCGGAGATTCATATGAAAGCTCATCTGATATTAACGTCAAGAGGACGCAGGAAATTACAATGTTTGCGGGGAGGGGTAATCGAATGTGGCCGGGAGGCATCCCGGCCCGCCCGGGGGCTGAGCAGGTCGGCGGTAAAGGTGATTTTGGCGTTAAATTTATGTTTTGGGTGGGCGGCGGAGTGCCCGGGGCAATCGGGTGTCGAGCAAATTACGGCTGATCCCGTTCGAGACGGCAGAAGCTTCAAGATAACCGAGTTCATCCTGGAGTACGAACAAGAGCATCCCCAGTTGCCCCCGCTGGCAGAGGTGCTGCAGTTGGAGGTGGAGCTGGTGCAGGCGGCGGACGGCTACATTGGGGCGCGGGAGGGATTACCCGCCGTGATGTTGCAATCAGGCGGCGGGAGGCTGTCGGCAGCGCCGGAAAGGGCGCCCACGGTGAAGTTCAAGCTTGCCGAGGCGCCGAGACTGCCAATCCAGGTGTTTTATAGCAGCGCGATTAACCAGATTTGTCAATCTCTGGTGAATTATTTTCACGGGCAGGACATTTTTGGCGTCTATGTTCGGCCGCACGAGGAGGATTTTTTTGAGGAGCGGGACGCGGCGGGTAAGGTGATAGCCGTTCAGGATATCCGCGGCCCGGAGCGGACGGCCCTGCGTCTGGTTATCTGGGTGGGCGTGGTCAGGGAGGCCCGCACGATTGCCTCCGGCAGGCGTTTCGGGCTGGAAGAGCGGATTAATCATCCCGCCCATGAACGCATCATATCGCACAGTCCGGTAAGGCCCTGGGCCGAAGGCGCCGGCGAGCGACATGATTTGTTCCGTAAATCCCGACTGGATGAATATATTTTTTTCCTGAATCGCCATCCGGGGCGCGACGTGGAAGTGGCTTTGGTCTCGGCCCAGGAGCGCGGCGGCTTAGGCGTGGACTATATGATCAATGAAAATCGGCCCTGGCTGTCGTATTTTCAGGTTTCGAACACCGGCACGGAAAGGACGGATAAATGGAGGGAGCGCTTCGGTTTTATCAACACCCAGCTATTGGGAAATGATGACATTCTCAGTCTGGACTATATCACCTCCGGTTTTAATCAGGTTCACGCCGCGCTGGGTTCCTACGAGGCGCCCTGGGGCGAAAACGACCGTCTGCGCTGGCGGGCAGGGGGGTTATGGAGCGAGGTTCACGCCTCGCAATATGGTTTTACCGGCAGAGAGTTTATCAGCGAGCAGCGGGAAGTCAACGGGGCGATAATTGCTAATATTTATCAGCATAATGACCTGTTTCTGGACGCTTATCTGGGGATGCGATGGCAGCACATAGGGATTGACGACGAGGTGAGTCTCACCGATGAGGCGGACGATTTTTTCCTGCCGCGTGTGGGACTGGAGTTCGAGAAGATAACCGGTTTGAGTACATCCTACGGGGGTCTCCATTTGGAGTGGAACAATTCGGGCTGGTCCGGAACCGATGAGGATAAGATGGAGCAACTCGGCCGAATGGACGTCGATGATGACTGGTGGGTTTTTCAGTATAGTGCCTCCCATAATTTTTACCTGGAGCCGGTATTGAACCGCCAGGAGTGGGAGGACGTTACCACGCCGGAGAGCTCGACTCTGGCCCACGAGTTGGCATTTTCCCTGCGGGGCCAGTACGCCGGGGGGAATCGACTATTGGCCCAGTTCCGGGATATTTTAGGCGGGCTGTACTCGGTGAGGGGTTATCCGGAAAATGTGGCGGCCGGCGATAATTCGGTTCTGGCCAGCGCCGAGTATCGCTACCATATTCCCCGGGCCTTTAAGATTGAGCCCGATCCGACAAAGACCAGATTTTTCGGTCGGCCTTTTAAGTTTGCCCCCCAGCGGATTTATCACCGACCCGACTGGGATCTGGTTTTGCGTACTTTTTTCGACGTGGGCCGGGTGACCAATAATGATAGACCGAGTTTTGAATTCAACGAGACGTTAATGAGCTGGGGAGTGGGGCTGGAGGTTCAATTAACCCGTTTGCTGAGCGTACGGTGCGACTGGGGGTATGCGCTGGAATCGCTGGAAGGGACCAACGTGAACGCCGGCACGAATCGTTTCCACCTGATCGGAACGCTGGCGTTTTGAACGAGGAAGATTAAAAATCTAATATAAAGGTGAATAAGATCATGGCTCGACAGGTTTTAATGATGCTATTGCTTTTGGCGTTGAGCGGGGGAGCGGCGCTGGGGGATATTAAAGGCGAGCGGGTGGTCCGGGGCAAGGTCGCCTTCGACCGCAGCGCCGATTTGACCACCATCACCGCCGGCAACAACAGTATAATAAATTATCAAGGTTTCGACATCGCCGGTCACGAGACGGTGCAATTCGTACAGCCTCACCCGCAGGCCCGGGTGCTCAATCGTATTGTCGGCGCCGATCCCACCCAGATCGACGGGAGCCTGCTGGCCAACGGGGTGATTTACCTGGTCAATCCGGCGGGCGTTTATTTCGGACCCGGCTCGATTATTGACGTGGGGGGGTTTTACTCGGCGGCGGCCAATATCACCGATGCGGACTTTCTGAACAATATCAACCATTTTATCGAGGTCAACGGCGAGGTGGTCAATGAGGGCACCATCCTTGGCGATGCGGTGCACCTGATTGGCCGGAAGGTGGCCAATTACGGGACTATTGTCTCCGAGGGCGGCCATGTTATGCTCCTGGCCGGCAGCGACGTGTTTATCGGGGAACGTGACGGGAATATCCTGATTAAGATCGACGAGGCGGGGGCCGGCGATAAGGTAGGCCCACCGCGGGCCGAGGCGGGTATCGATGATACCGGTTCAGATAATATCCAGGGAAAGGTGATCTTAGGGGCCGGGGATATTTATTCATTGGCTATACGGGGCCATGTCAAGGCCGGGGATATTACGGTGCAGGGCGGCAACCAGGATCGGGTGGAGGTGGCCGGGAGGCTTGACGCCTCAAATCCCGACGGTCAAGGCGGAACGGTTAAGGTACTGGGCGGACAGGTTGAGCTGGTGGGGGCCGAGATCGACGCCTCCGGCGGACAGGGCGGCGGCGAGGTGCTGGTGGGGGGCGATTATCAAGGGCAGGGCGAACTGCCAACCTCTTCGGTAACTTACGTTGATAGCGAGACCACCATCAATGCCAATGCCGTTGACACCGGCGCCGGCGGCAAGGTCATCGTTTGGGCCGACCAGGCGGCCTTCGTACGCGGTACGATCA
>LJUC01000113.1 GCA_001303695.1 Phycisphaerae bacterium SM23_30 | reverse complement strand
TACCTTGAAAAATGATTGGATATTTGAAGATTTCACAAACTTCGTAGTAGCAGAGAGTTAACGTAATTTTTTAATAATTTTGGAGTAGACTTTTAACATAGGAGTTTATCATGGAATTATCAAGACGCAAATTTCTCGAAATAACTGCCGCCTCTGCCGCTGCTTCAACTTTGCCCATGGCTAAAGTTGCCGGTAAATCCCCCACTCCCCGGAATAAAACCGCTAATCCCCTTGTCGTCGCCTCCGCCAACGGCCTGCCCGGCGTCGCCGTGGCCTATAAAAAAATGGCCGAAGATAATGCCGATCCCCTCGAGGCCGCCATCGCCGGTGTCAACCTCCAGGAACTGGACCCCAATGATCAAGGGGTCGGCCTGGGTGGCTTTCCTAACGAACTCGGTGTTGTCCAACTCGATGCCTCCTGTATGCACGGTCCCTCCAAACGTGCCGGCGCCGTCGGTGCCCTGGAAGGCATCGCCACCCCCTCACTCGTCGCCAAGGCCGTTATGGAACACACCGATCATATCTTTTTAGTCGGCCAAGGCGCCAAACAGTTCGCCTTAAAGATGGGCTTCAAGGAACAAGACCTCCTCACCGAAAAAAGCCGCCAGGCCTGGCTCGATTGGCGGCGAACCTTAAATCCCGGCGACAACTGGCTCGATCCTGATGATGACCGCTTCATCCAGCAGTCCGCCGGCACCATTAATATGTGTGCTCTGGACGCCAAAGGCGACATCGGCTCCGTCACTACTACCAGCGGCCTGTCCTGGAAGATACCCGGCCGCGTCGGCGACAGCCCCATTATCGGCGCCGGTCAATACTGCGACAACACCGTCGGTGCCGCCGGCTCCACCGGTCGGGGTGAAGCCAACATCAAAGTCTGCGGCGCCTTCTTCGTTGTGGAGATGATGCGCCGGGGTATGCATCCTCGAGAAGCCTGTCTGGAGGCACTCAAGAGAACCATCGAAATGACCGAGTCCCGCTTACTGGACGAACAAGGCCGACCGACTTTCTATGTAAATTTCTATGCCCTTTCCAAGGACGGCAAGCACGGCGGCGCCACCTTTTACGGACCCAGCGCTGCGCAACGCCCCCGCAGCTACGGCACCTATGCCGTCGCTGATGACCAGGGACCCCGCCTGGAAAAACTGTATTACCTCTTCGAGGATTACGAACGACCCCGGAAAATGATGTTTTAGCTTGATAAATCGGAAAAACAGGCCAAAGAAAAAACCAACCGGGAGGTACCTTTACCAAGTGCCATGAACAATTTAAAATAAAAAACAAAGCTTACCCCCAAGCACCGGAGGTCAAAGATTATTATCCTTGATCATTTCATTTAGGCTTTCTATTTCCGCCACCATTCGCTCTCTGGCCATTTCAAATTTTGGATCCGCCGAATTCTCTGGCGCCTCCGTGTGTTTTTTACTTTCTTTCAAGGGCCCTTTTGCCTCTTTACCTTCAGGATTTTCCTGGGGCGATTTTGCCTCAGGGATTGTTGATGGCGTCTTCTGTTGCTTTAGGCTCCGATCAATTTCTTCTCGAAATTCCTGCAGTTTTTGCGCGACTTTACTCAACTCTGCATTCTTCTGCCGGAGCTTCTCATTTGAGGCCATCACTTCGGTATTCTGTTTCCGGAGGCTCTTTTCTACCCGCTCGCGTTCGGCGATCTCATCTTGAAGTTTCTCTCTAGTAGCGGCCAAAATGCAGACCTGTTTCGCCGCCGACTTCTCCGTCCGGCCGCAAATTATATAAAACCCCATCGTTACGGTTAAGACAACCAGGAACTGTTGCAAAAGCCTATAATAGTGTATTTTTTCGATGGATTCGGTAAAAAGCGGTTTGTAACGAATTATATTATGCATGGAAATGCTGGAAGAACTCTGGGAAGACACCATCACTTTGATAGGCGGAATGATCAACATCAAAGCGATAGCGACCAGACCCGCAAATATAACCAATTTTTGCTTTATCGTCATCCCTCAAGGCCCTCATTTATTTCATATTATAGGTCCAAAAATTTACTCTATTCTTTGGCGCCTGAATACTTCCACGAAAAAAATTTCTCGCTAACCTGTTAATGCACTTTCGCATAATTTATGTATCGACATGTAACAAGGCTAACGTAAGTGATAGAATGCAACAACTGCGCTAATTATGGGAAACCTGACCAAAAACCCCCGGTAACTACCCTCTTGCCGCCCCGCCTCCTAATTAGCTATATCTCATGGGGGTAGCAAGCTGGTGAGCTTTCCGCCGTCGAAATCAGCCTGGATTTTTTTGCGTTTTAGACTGGAAAACTCGAGGGATTTTGTGTTACGCTCTGTCATAGCGGTAGCCTTTCTGTTGGGGGGAAGTTTTTTTTCTTATTCCCGATTATACAAACAGTTAGGCTATCGCGCCATCATAAATCACAAAATTACCATGAAATATCCGGGCTAATCCCATAAAATAGGTAAAAACCTCACAGATCATGATCCCGGCCCTTCGCTCTGCTCGAGGACAGGCTTCGCGAACGATCACAAACACGTCAGCAGCGCGATTCTTCCTCTTCGACCTGGCGCAGCGCCGGAGGCTTTTGGCCCTTAGCATGACATCCGTACAGGCAAGCGGTTTTACAGGAACATTAAACCTCCTCTTAACTGTTAAGCAGAGGGAGGTTTCTTCCTTTTTACTTTTTTAACTTTGGCGGTTTTTTTGGCCGTTTTAGGAGCGGCCTTCTTGACCTTCTTCTTTGTGGTCGCAGCAGCGGGCGTTTCTTCTTCGGCGGGGGTCGGCGGGCGCAGCAAATCTTCCGTGTCCTTTTCCAGATAGACGTCTTCCAGGTCGGTGGCGTCCACGTGTTTGCGGAGCAGATAATAGATAATGGTGTTGGCCGAGAAGAAATAGCTGATCACAAAGCCCAGCACCGCCGCCGCCGCTATGGTGACCCAGATCCAGATGCAAAAGGCCCCGATCATTTCCGTCGGATGCAGACTCTGCCATTGAATATCGTAAAACCCCATCCGCAAATGGTTAAAGGTCGGCGCCGCCCAGAGGGCGTCCAGTTTGCCGCGGGAACCGACCATAAATGAACCGTCGATATTCATGATGCGGGCCGGCAAATGGGTGGTGAAAAGCAGCAGGAACACGAAAAAGCGCACAAATAAATAACAAATAGCCCCATAGACCGCCGCCACTACCAGGTAAAATCCGGTGCGCCACGGCCGGGCGAAGATATAACTGAAGGATCGGCTGATGGCGTCGAAACTATCGGACCCTTCCACCGCAATGGTGGGATGCATCAGGTAAAAACCACCGGTCAAACCCACTGCCAGTAGCGCGATCACAAAACCGCAGAACAGCACAAAAAAGACCAGCAGACCCGCCACTATCTCCCCCACATAGGGTATGGCCCCGATGAGACCGCCGAGAAGGATAAACGCCGCAATCATGACGATAATAGCAATGGGGATCAAGGGGGCGGAAAAGAAACTGGCGAATTTGCCGCCGCTAAACTGCAAGGCCCGCCAGGCGCCGATCCGCTCGTCCCGGGCCGCCTGCAGGGCCGCCATCCGACAGATGGCGCCGCCGAAGATAGACCAGATAATCAGCCCGAATATGATCAAACCGGCCGAATATATGGGATGAAAGCGGACCAGCCAGCATGTCCCCACCAGGAGTTTATAAATCTGCGATTTGGCCGCCACCAGATCGCGTTTCCAGACCAGCTCGTACACCGCCGTATGCAGCCGTTCGAGCTTGAAGTTCACAAAGGTCTCAAATATGCCCTGACCGGCGGTAACCTGAGCCAGCTTAAATGCCTGGGCCAACTGCACGGTCTTTTGCATCAGCTGCTTTTCCGTTTCGTTGGCGATGGATAACTGGCCCATCCACTCTTCCAGCCGCGCCAAATCAGCTTCACCCTCGACCAAAGCGTTAAACAAACCTTCGCAGGCCGCATCCGCCTCCTGTTCTTCCGCCTTTTTCCGGGCCCGCCGCTCCGCCTGGTCGCTGCCGCTTTCAATCTCACCATATCTTTCATTAATATAATCCCGCTGGGCTTCATATTTTTTCTTCATCAACGCCAGCGCTTCTTTAAATTCTGCTTGGTAATCGCCCTTTATCTTGGTCAATGCGCTGTCCGCCCACCGGGTGACGGTCTCGTCTTGTCTTTTCTGGACCGACTCTCCCATACTGAGAAGTCCGGTGGTGATTAAGTCGGCTAAATCGTCTTCATTGGCCTGCTGCATCCGCTCTCTTTCCGCCTGCCAATCGAGACTTTCCCCCTCATAGATAGTGTTGATGTAGAACTCCAGTTCGGTGACGCCCCAGCCGCCCACAAACCACGTCAGCACCGCTAAGATCGCCAGGATCATCTTTCCCGGTTGTACGGCTATGCGAAAACCACGAAAAATGCGTAAAAATAATGGATCGGTCCACGACGGCTTTTCCGGCAGGTTGCGGTCATGCATTTCTTGCTCTGTCATGCCTATTCTCCTTTCGCTTCAAATCGTCGGTTGGCATACTAATTTGTGATGATTATAGATTATTCACGTCGAAAAATAGAATTCGGTGATACAACTTGATTCACCCGAATTTTTATTTTAGCTAACATTATAGCCTTCGCGCAGGGAGTTGCAATAGATTTTTCCCGCAAAGTTCACCTTACCTTATGACCGTCAAATCCTTGTATATCAGCAAGTTATATTCCCTTACGCGATCTTGGAGCACTTTATCGGTTTTGATTGCGGGCCTTACTTTGAGTATTCAGGCGGCGCCTCGCAAATCATTTTCACAAGCGTGTTTATGTTTCCGACCCCTCCGAAGCAGAATGCTTGGGAGGCTCCTCGACGCCTTCAATTATATAACCATCGCTCAGCCAGTACCCCAGATCCACCATTTGGCAGCGCTCGCTGCAGAAAGGATAATATTGGGATTGAACCTCGGGCAAGGCCGGTGTTTTCTTTTTACAAACAGGGCAAAAAGAATATTTCATACCTGATTCAAGCGGACTGTTTGCCGGATTGTTGGGATTTACTTTTTTTATTTGCCGGGGCGGTCTTTTCTCCGCTCTGGGTGGCGCCTTCGCCGGCCTCCTTTTGCTCCGAGGGGGTCTGCTTTTTTTCGGCCTGCGCGGCTTTCTGGTAGCTTTCGCTGCGATAGTCGGTCTGATAAAAACCGCTCCCCTTAAATATCAAAGCCGCTCCGCTGCCGATCAAGCGCTGCACCCTGTTCCGGCCGCAAACCGGACATTTGCGGATCGGCCGCGCCGTGATTGACTGGAACTTCTCAAACTCATGACCGCAATCGGGACACTGATATTCGTAGGTCGGCATATATCATCCTCACCTGGGGGAAAAATTACCTCTTATTCCTATTTTAGTTCTTTGTCAGTATCCGATCTTTCATTCTTATTGATTTTTCTGACCTTCTATCGGTGTTTCCGCTTCCGGCGGTTTCTGCCGCGGCTTGGCCACCGATACTTTCGTGGGGCGCAGCGTCCGACCGTTCATCACATAACCCGCCGACAGCTCCCGTATAACCGTGTTCTCAGGATATTCGTCGGTTTCTTCATGCAGCATCGCTTCATGCAACGTCGGATCAAAGACCTCGCCCGTTTCGATTTCTATCCGCCGCAGACCGTGACCGGCCAGTGCCTTGAGCAGATGATCATAAACAATCCTGATCCCTTCTAACACCGCGCTGACCTGCTCCGCCTGCCGACCCTTTTCCAGAGTATGCTCAAAATTATCCAGCACCCCCAGCAGACTCAACGCCATTTCATCCCGGGCCATTTGGGCCGCCTGCTCGATCTGCCGCTGGGAACGCTTTTGATAATTCTGATAGTCCGCCCCCAACCGCTGCAGACGTTGCTTCAGGTCTTCCAGCTCCTCTTCAAACGGGACCGCTTTCTCCGCCGTCTCTGCGACGGTTTCATCTACTGATTCCGTCGGCGCGTTCTCTGCTGCGTCTTGCGTCTCGACATTCTCCTCCCTCGGAGTTTCCTGCGGGGTCTTGGGCTTAATCTGCTTTCTGCGTCCGGTACTCATTGTTCGTTATGTAAAATTCCTCATTGATTCGTCTTTCGGATTTCTCATCCGTCATTACTATGTTGCAGGGTGGGGCTTTGCCCCACGCATTTCACTTGCCGTTCTCTCCGGCAAAATAGGTCTTGAGCTTTTCAAAGAATCCTTTACTTTCCGGCAGCACCGATTTATCTTCGGTTTGGGCAAATTCATGCAGCAGCCGTTTTTGGTCTTTGCTAAGCTTTTTCGGTATTTCCACTAATATCTGCACCAACAACTGACCTCTCTTGCCGCTGCGGATATCAGGAAGTCCTTCGCCTTTAATTTGCAGCACCATACCATGTTGGGTGCCCGGTGGTATCTGAAGTTCTCTGGCCCCGGAAAGAGAAGGTACTTCGATAGTAGTCCCCAGAGCCGCCTGACTGAAGCTGATGGGCACCCTGATCACCAGGTCGTCGTTATTTCGCAGTAGAAACGGATGCGGCTGAACCTTGGCGTAACAGTACAGATCGCCCCGGGGTCCGCCGTTATCGCCGGGTTCTCCCTCGCCGGTCAAACGGACGGCCTGTCCGTCGCGGATGCCGGCCGGTATCTTGATTGACAGCGTCCGCGATTTCATCATGCGGCCGTTGCCGCGGCACTTTTTGCAGGGGTGCGTTATAAACGTACCCCGACCTTGACAGCGGGGACAGGTCGTAACCATGCGAAACAAACCGCCCATTCCTGCTTGAGCGACTTGCCCCTGACCGCCGCACTGAGCGCATTTTTGGGGCTCGTGACCCGGTTCCGAGCCGGATCCGCTGCACTGGTCGCAATAATCGCGGCGCTGGAAGTCGACGCCCTTCTCCACGCCCGTGAGCACCTCTTTGAGCGTCAGTTCCACCTGGGTCTCGATATCATAGCCGCGGCTGGCCCGCCGGGTTCTGCGCCGTCGGCCGCCGAATATCCCCCCCCCGAAGATGTCATCGAACATACTGAAGATGTCGTCGAAGCCCATCCGGGAAAAATCATGCATGCCGATGCCGCGCAGCCCCTCATGGCCGAAACGATCATAACGCTGCCGCTTCTCCGGGTCGCTGAGCACCTCGTAGGCTTCGGCGCACTGTTTGAATTTCTGTTCGGCCTCCTTGTCGTTGGGATTCTTATCCGGATGGTGCTTCAGGGCCATCCGCCGGTAGGCTCGTTTGATGTCGTCGGCACCGGCGGAACGGCTCACCCCCAGCACCTCATAATAGTCCTGCTTATTTACCGCCATAGCGCTCATCGCACCGTACTAAAGCCCCCAAAGGGCGTCCGTATTTAGCGGGGGCGTGAGCCCCCGGCTAATAAATAGAAATTTTAAAAAAAGTCTCATAACGGACGAAATAAAAAAATCCATCACCCCCGCATAGAACCTTATCGAAGGTTTGAGGCGGCAGGTTAAATGAATTTTCTTTCGACCTTTCAGGGCTTTGCCCCACACGTCTTTTAATTAACCGCCCCGGCCACGGGTTCTTCGTCGTCTTTTAATTCGGTTATAAGCACATTGGTCGTTAGCATCAATCCGGCGACGCTGGCGGCGTTTTGCAGGGCGCAGCGGGTAACTTTAGCCGGGTCGATAATGCCGGCCTCGTACATGTCCACAAATTCGCCCCGGGCGGCGTCGTAGCCGGCGGCCCCTTTCCGCTCCAGCAATTCGGCGACCACCATCGCGTCGTCCGCGCCGCTATTTTTAACGATTTGCCGGGTGGGATAAACCAGGGCCTTGGCCACGATGTCGAAACCAAGCCGCTCATCACCTTCACATTCCCGCTGGGCCCGCCGCAACGCCGGCAGGGCCCGCAGAAACACCACACCTCCGCCGGGTACCACGCCTTCCTCGATGGCCGCCTTGGTCGCGTTTAGGGCATCCTCCAGCAGGTCCTTACGCTCTTTCATCTCTGTCTCGGTCGCTGCCCCGGCCCTTACCACGGCCACCCCCCCCGACAGCTTGGCCAGTCGCTCCTGCAGTTTTTCCCGATCATAATCGCTGGTCGTCTTTTCAATCTGGGCCCGGATCTGGTTGATACGCTGATTGATGTCTTTTTTGGCGCCCGCCCCCTCGATGATAGTGGTGTTGTCTTTATCGACAACCACCCGCCGAGCGCTGCCCAATTGCGACAACTCAATCTTCTCCAGTTTAACTCCTATATCTTCGCTGATAAGCTCGCCCTTGGTCAGCACCGACAGGTCGCCCAGAATCGCCTTACGCCGATCCCCGAAACCCGGCGCCTTGACCGCACAGACCTTCAGTACGCCCCGCAGCCTATTGATCACCAAAGCCGCCAAAGCCTCCCCCTCCACGTCCTCGGCGATAATCAGCAGGGGTTTGCCCGTGGTGGAGATTTTTTCCAATAGGGGTATCATTTCCCGCAGGTTGCTGATCTTTTTCTCGTGCAGCAGTATGTAGCAGTCCTCCAGGATGGTCTCCATGGAATCAGGCTTGGTGATAAAGTAGGGCGAAAGGTAACCTTTATCGAACTGCATGCCTTCGACGATTTCCAGCTCGGTTTCAATGCCTTTGCCTTCCTCCACTTCGATTACCCCATTTTTGCCGATCTTTTCCATCGCCTCGGCCAAAAGTTTGCCGATGGCCGGATCATTGTTGGCCGAGATGGCTCCTACCTTGGCGATATCGTCGCTGCCCTTGATCTTTTTGCTCTGGGCGGCGATCGAATCGACCACCGCGGCGACGGCCTTGTTAATCCCGCGCTGCAGGGCCATGGGATTGACCCCGGCCGCTACCTGTTTGATTCCTTCGTTGTATATCGCTTCGGCCAACACCGTGGCGGTGGTCGTGCCGTCCCCGGCTACGTCGCTGGTCTTGCTGGCCACCTGATTGACCATCTTGGCCCCCATATTCTGGAAGGGCTCCGGTAATTCAATTTCCTTCGAGACCGTCCCCCCGTCTTTGGTCACGCGGGGCGAGCCCCAGCTTTTCTGCATTATCACGTTGCGGCCGGTCGGCCCCATCGTCACTTTCACCGCCGCCGTCAATTGTGACAGGCCCTCACGCATCTCACGTCGGGCGGCCTCCTCAAACATCATTTGTTTGGCCATGGTTGACTCCCGTTATATTTGCTTAACCTTTACTGAGCTTCGTTTAATCATTTTTCGATTAGCGCCAGAATGTCGCTTTCGCGCAGAATAACATATTTTTCCTGGTCTATTTCCACTTCGCTGCCGGCGTATTTGCCGTAAAATACCTCCGCCCCCTTCTTGACGCACATTTTGCCGCGTTCGCCGCTGTCGAGTAATTTACCCGGACCGGTCGCCACCACCTTGCCGCGCTGGGGCTTTTCCTGCGCCGAATCAGGCAGCACTATGCCCCCTGCCGTTACTTCTTCCGCTTCGCTTTGTTTCACCAAAACTCTGTCGTCCAATGGTCTGATCTTCATGCCCTTAACTCCTATTTTTTCTAATTTACTCATACCTTCATATATACACATTCACTCATTAACTCAATTACATCATCCCCATGTCGTCCATGCCCCCCATGCCCCCCATGCCGCCGCCGGGCGGCATGCCCGGCGTTGGTTCTTCTTCCTTGGGCTTTTCCGTGACCACCGCGTCCGTCGTCAGCAGTAATCCGGCTACGCTGGCGGCGTTCTGTAAGGCACAGCGCACCACCTTGGTCGGGTCGATCACGCCGGCCTGGAACAGGTCTTCGTATTTGCCCGTTTCGGCGTTGAACCCGAAACCCCCATTGTTTTTTAGTATCTTATGCACTACCACATTGCCTTCTTCGCCGGAGTTTTCCGCTATCTGAGCCGCCGGTATCTTCAGAGCGTTATAGACAATCCGGGCCCCCGTTTTTTCATCCCCTTTGAGGCGCACCTTGTCCACGGCATCTCGACAGCGCAAAAGCGCTACCCCGCCCCCCGCCACGATCCCTTCTTCTATCGCCGCCCGGGTGGCGTGCAGGGCGTCCTCTACCCGCGCCTTGATCTCCTTCATCTCCACCTCGCTGGCGGCGCCTACGTTGATCTGGGCCACCCCCCCGGCTAATTTGGCCAGCCGCTCCTGCAGCTTCTCGCGATCGTAATCGCTGGTGGTGGTCTCAATCTCCCGCCTGATCTGCTCGATGCGGCCTTGAATCTCTTTCTTACGGCCGCCTCTTTGCACAATCGTGGTGTTGTCATTGTCGATGGTCACTTTCGCCGCCGTGCCCAGATCGGATACCGAAATACTGTCCAGTTCGATCCCCAGATCCTTGAATATCGCCTTGGCCCCGGTCAGAATCGCTATATCCTCCATCATCGCCTTACGACGATCGCCGTAACCGGGGGCCTTCACCGCCGCCACCTGCAAGATACCCCGCAGCTTATTGACCACCAGCGTCGCCAACGCCTCCCCCTCAATATCCTCGGCGATTATCAGCAGTGGTTTTTTCGCCTTGGATATCTTTTCCAACAAAGGTATAAGCTTTTGCACCGCGGAAATCTTTTCTTCGTGCACCAGGATCAAAGGATTCTCCAGCTCGCAGGTCATACTGTCCGGATCGGTAATAAAATTCGGCGAGAGGTACCCCCGATCAAACTGCATCCCCTCGACCACATCGACAAACGTCTCCAGGCTTTTACCCTCTTCAACGGTTATCACCCCGTCTTTGCCCACCTTCTCGAAGGCGTCGGCCATGGTCTTGCCGATCTCGTAATCGTTATTGGCGCTGATGGCGGCGATATTAACGATGTCGTCCTTTTTGGTGATATCGATGGGTTTGCTTATCTTTTGCAGTTCCTTATCCACCGCCGCCACCGCCGCCTTGATCCCCCGGTTCAGGGCCATGGCGTCGGCCCCGGCGGCTATGTTTCGCAGAGACTCCCGGAAAATGGCCTCGGCCAATATCGTCGCCGTCGTGGTGCCGTCTCCGGCTACCTCCGAGGTCTTGCTCGCCGCCTCCTTGATCAGCTTGGCCCCTAAATTCTCCACCTTGTCCTTAAATTCTATTTCTTCCGCTACGGTCACCCCGTCTTTGGTTATCGTCGGCCCCCCCCAGCTTTTATCAATCACCACGTTTCTGCCCCGCGGCCCGAGAGTGCTTTTGACCGCCGCGGCCAGTTTGCTCACCCCTTCCAGTAATGCCTTGCGCGCCTCACTCTCAAAAGCCAGTTCCTTTACCGCCATAACGCTGTCTCCTTACATATGATTTGACTCTTTGATAAAATTCTTCTCTTGGCCCATAAAAGGCTCTATTCCCGCCCGTCTGCTTATACCAATCCTCCATGCATAAAACAACATCTTATGGCATATGCAAAGATAATGCCAAACCATAACCTTTTATGGCGTTTAATATCATATGTCCTTTGATAATAATAATTTACGTTTGAGATAAATACTGTCGTCCACCCTCCGTTATCTTTCTTTGATTCTGCCACAATGACAAACCAGCCCGCCTGATTTGCCAACCTGACAGGTAGTCCATACAAAATCAATATTTCTTTATCGACTGCCATATCGGCAGAAAGAAGATCCATATTACTGTAGCATAAATGGAAATTAAAATTATAAACTATTGTAATATAAATATTTATGATATTTTAAACTTTATTGGCACATCCTTTGCACAGTTAAATATCAGCCCGCTTTGTGTCCCCTGTGACCTCTGGGACTAGAAACAACGAGATATTTTTCGTAAATATTTGCTATATCAGGAGTTAAAAATGAGATTAGACAAATTTACCATCAAGGCTCAACAGGTGATCGCCACCGCTCAGGAGATTGCCGCCCATAGCGGACACGGCACGCTTACCCCGCTGCACCTGTTGGCGGCCCTGCTCCGTGATTCCGAGGGCGGTATTGTTGTCCCTCTTTTGCAGAAGGCCGGTTGCGATCCCGAACGGATAAAATCCATGACCGATAGGGAGCTGCAGCGACTCCCTAAAGTCTCCGCTGCCGGCCAACTGGCCGCCGATCAGGCATTAAGCAAGGTCCTCTTCCAGGCTAACAAAGAAGCTGATTCCCTTAAAGACCAATACCTCAGCACCGAGCATTTATTATTGGCGCTGCTGGAAGTTGAAAGCCCCGCCAAGGAAATCCTTTCCGTCAATGCCGTCAACCGGGACGAATTTTTGACCGCCCTGAAGGAAATTCGCGGCGGCCAACGCGTTGTTGATCAGAATCCCGAGGATAAATACCAGGCCTTGGAGCGCTTTGGCATCGACCTGATCGAATTGGCCCGTACCGGCAAGCTCGACCCGGTCATCGGCCGCGACGAGGAAATCCGGCGTTGTATGCAGGTCCTCAGCCGCCGCACCAAAAACAATCCTGTGATGATCGGGGAACCGGGCGTGGGTAAAACCGCTATCGTGGAGGGCCTGGCCCAGCGCATCGTCAACGGCGATGTACCCACCGGTCTGAAAGACAAACGCGTCGTCGGCCTCGACATGGGCACGCTTATCGCCGGCGCCAAGTTCCGCGGTGAATTCGAAGACCGACTAAAAGCCGTCCTTAAGGAAGTCACCGAATCCGACGGCCGCATCATCCTCTTTATCGACGAACTGCACCTGGTCGTCGGCACCGGTAAAGCCGAAGGCGCCGTCGATGCCGGCAACCTCCTGAAACCCGCCCTCGCCCGCGGCCAGCTCCGCTGCATCGGCGCCACCACCCTCGACGAGTACCGCAAATACGTCGAAAAAGACGCCGCCCTTGAACGACGGTTTCAACCTATTCTTATCACGGAACCCTCCGTCGAAGACACCATCGCTATCTTACGCGGCTTAAAACAGCGCTATGATACTTATCACGCCGTACGCATCACCGACGCCGCTTTGGTGGCTGCCGCCACTTTGAGCAATCGTTATATCTCCGATCGCTTCCTGCCCGACAAGGCCATCGACCTCATCGACGAGGCGGCCTCCCGCCTGCGCATCGAAAACGATTCCCTGCCCGCCGAACTGGATGAAATTCGTCGAAAAATCGTGCAACTGCAGATCGAACGTGAAGCCCTCAAAAAAGAAACCGATGAAGGCTCCCAAAAACAACTGCAAAACCTCGAAAAGCAGTTGGCCGACCTCACTGAACAGGACCGCGCCCTCACCGCCCGGTGGGAATCCGAAACGGGCCTGATGCGCCAGTTTAAATCCCTCCGGGAACAGATTGAAGAGGCTAAAACCGAATTCGACCAGGCCCAGCGCCGCGGCGACCTGGAGACCGCCGCCCGCTTACGTTACGAAAAAATCGCCGGCCTTCAAAAGCAGCTAAAAGAAAAACAGCAGCAGGCCGATCAGCGCAATGGCGATCGTATCGTCCAGGAAGAAGTCACTCCCGACTCTGTCGCCGAAATCGTCTCCCACTGGACCGGTATCCCCGTAGCCCGGCTCTTGGCCGGCGAAAAAGAAAAACTCCTCCACATGGAAGAAGAAATCAAAAAACGCGTCGTGGGCCAGGACGAAGCGGTCGCCGCCGTCAGCGACGCTATCCGCCGGGCCCGCGCCGGTTTGGGCGATCCCCACCGCCCCATCGGCAGCTTCATCTTCCTCGGCCCCACCGGCGTCGGCAAAACCGAACTTTCCAAGGCCCTTGCCGAGTTCCTCTTTAACGATGAAAACGCTATGGTCCGCCTCGACATGTCGGAGTTCATGGAACAGCACAGCGTCGCCCGCTTGATCGGCGCCCCGCCCGGTTACATCGGCTACGAAGAGGGCGGCCGGCTCACCGAGGCCGTCCGCCGACGACCTTACTGCGTTATCCTCATGGACGAAATCGAAAAAGCCCACCGCGATGTCTTCAACGTCCTGCTGCAGATCCTCGACGACGGCCGACTCACCGACGGCCACGGCCGCACCGTCGATTTCAAAAACACCGTCGTCATCATGACCAGCAACCTCGCCGGCGCCCAAATCCAGAAAATCACCGAAGAAAACGGCGCCGAATGGGAAATCGAAGCCCATGTCAATGACGTCTTAAAACAGGCCTTCCGGCCCGAGTTTCTCAATCGTATCGACGAGTCTATCGTCTTCCATCCCCTCGGCAAAGAGGAACTGCGAAAAATTATTGATATCCAGCTCCGCTATCTCAGCCAACGTCTCACCGACAAAAATATTACCCTCCAGGTCACTGAGGCGGCCAGGGATTTATTAATGAATGAAGGCTACGACCCCAGCTACGGGGCTCGCCCCTTAAAACGCACCATCCAGCAAAAACTGGAAAACAGATTAGCCCGCCGACTCCTCGCCGGCGACTTCACCGACGGCGATACCGTCACCGCCGACGCCGCCGGCCACGCCTTCCACTTCGAGAAAGTTAAGAGTTAAGCCACAGAGGACACAGAGGACACAGAGTTCACAGAGAAATTAAAGAACATTTTACATAACAATTTGAAGTACTGAATAAATATCAATGAACCTCATAATTGATAAAAATGTTATTATAGGCACAAATGAAAATAGACTCCGAGAGTTTGCCAAAGCACATAAAGTGATTATTCCGCATACTGCATTTCTAGAGTGCCTGATTTCCACTGATCTTGTTATAAAGAGGCTTTTCCGTCGCATTGATGGAATGATTAGAAACGGTGCCAATGTTAGTTATCAAGTAATGCAAATCGTGGAAGCTGAAGGGAAAAGCTTGTCTCCTTGCAAAGATATTATTGATTATGAATGGAGCTCCGCTCTTCGCAGGGATGGCATAATGGACGAACAGTATATTTCGGAACATGAAATTGCTCGGAGGAAGGATAAAAACGAAAAAATTGCTAATGATCTGAAAAAAATGAGTATAAAAGTTTGTAATAAGTATAGATCTAGGCATAACGATAAAATAAAAGAACTGCGCGGAAAACAGAAGAATTTTAATGAAAGGATCACTGATTTTTTTAATCTTGTTAACAAGTCGGATACACATGATTTAGCGATAAAGCAATTCCAGATTTTAATAAAAAACCCGGTACTATTTTGTTTATCTGATGAATGGCTAAGTTGGCACTACATGAGACTGCTCCATATTATGGCATTAGAATATGCCAGCAAAAAAGTAAAGGGAGAGTTGCCGAATATTGAAAAAATTGAAAATGATTGTATGGATATTGAATACATAGTTTTATTATTCAAAGCGGATGGGCTGATAACTAACGATATAAAGTGCGGATTCATGGCCAAAGCGGCATTTCCTGAAAAATATGTTTTTTCGTCTATTGAAGAAGCGTCAGGTATCTATGACAAAATCTGAACGTCAAGTAAAATTCGCTTTTTTTTCTTAAGGTTTCATATCAACAAAACCTTCCTTTCTTTTTCCAAAGGAGGAGGAAATTGTGAAAATAAAATTTAGGTTCTCCTCAGATAAAGTTGGTTAATTTAATATTAAAGACAGCCTCTAACGAGGCTGGAGTTTATCGCATTATAGCCACCGGCATAATCAAAAAGGATTGACATCAAATAAGATACAAACCCTATGCTGTTTGGCGCCCCCATGGTGCTCAGGTCGTACGGCGGCGTTGGTCTATCGACTATGACGGTAATTGTAATGTAACATGATATGCCGGAGGCCTAAAGCGTTAAAATCCAAGGTTTTGCCTGTAAAACCTTGAAAATAAGCACCAACTTTTTCCGAGTTGAGCCTAAAAATAAAAAATTCTTCAGGGCAAGTTATCCCGTTGATAGAGGATAAAAATAGCATATTAAAGTCCTTGAGTAAATTGAGGCAAAAAATATGTCGGCTGTATGTCGTTGGCGCCTCTGAAGGGCAAATCGTTAAAATAAAACAGCAAGTACAAAGTTGGCTCAACCAATGACTGCTTTTTCGATGCTTCCGCCCTTGTTATATTATAAGTCCTTTTATACACTTTGCTTACAATCTTTTAGGGCGAAGGATAAGAGGTAAATTTTAAGCCATAAATTATATTCAGATATACTTGACCTTGAACGTTTTATGTGTTATTAATTTATTGGGCTACGGGTTTCCCCCCTGCTATTGGTTGCCCCCCCCAGCTGATAGCGCCCCGTAGCCCTTCTCTTGAATGCAAACCCCCTCCTCTTGGTCATAACTCATACCCTCTCCCGTCTCGCCCGGCGATACCTCAATTTTGCTCTTTGGTATTTGATATCTTCTTACATCAAACCCGCCAGCAGGGCGTGCCGCCCTGTCCGTTCCCCTTCCCGTCGATAAGAATAAAACCAATGCGCCTGCTCAAAGGTGCAGCAGCCGC
>LJUC01000005.1 GCA_001303695.1 Phycisphaerae bacterium SM23_30 | reverse complement strand
TGATGGCCCTGCCCGAGCATTTCAAATCGACGAATGCCGGCGGCGGGGTGATCCAGGATAGCGCCTCCAGCGCCTCTCTTTGCGGGGTGCTGGCGGGGCGCGAACGGGCCACTAATTTTTCCAGCGATAAAAAAGGCTGTGACGGCAAACTTACCGCCTACGCCTCCACCCAGGCGCATTCTTCCATCGAAAAAGCCGTCCGCATCGCCGGTCTCGGGAGCGACAACCTCCGCCTGATTGAAGTCGACGACCACTTTGCCTTGCGGCCGGAGGCTTTAGCCAAGCAGATCGAACAAGACAAACAAAACGGTTTAACACCCTGTTTTGTCTGCGCCACGGTGGGCACTACCTCTTCAAACGCCATTGATCCGCTGGGGGCGATCGGCAAAATCTGCCGTCAACACAATATCTACCTGCACGTCGATGCCGCCATGGCCGGCACCGCCGCGCTCTGCCCGGAGTTTCGCCATATCCATCAAGCCCTGGAACTGGCCGACAGCTATTGCTTCAATCCGCATAAATGGATGTTCACCAATTTCGACTGCGATTGTTTTTACGTGGCGGACAAGAATCGCCTCATCCGCACGCTGACCATCATGCCGGAATACCTGCGTAACAAACCCACCGAATCGGGCGCGGTTATCGACTACCGCGACTGGCATATCCCGCTGGGCCGTCGTTTTAGATCATTGAAACTCTGGTTTGTCATCCGCCATTACGGCCTGGAAGGGCTGCGTCATCACGTTCGCCGGCACGTCGAGTTAGCCCGGGATTTCGCCCGTCGGGTTCAAGCATCCGAAGATTTCGAGCTGGCCGTCAAACCGCCATTGAACCTGGTGTGTTTCCGTCACGTCGGCGGCGACGAATTCAATAAAAGAATCATGGATCAACTCAACCAAAGCGGCCTCTTATACCTGACCCATACCGTCCTGAACGACCGCTTCACCCTCCGCCTCAGCGTCGGGCAAACCCACACCCAGGCCCGCCACGTCGAAAACGCCTGGCGTCTCCTGCAAAAAACCGCCGCCCAACTGCAGCAACCGTGACGATGGGGTGGGCCGGCTGCAGCACTTATTATCAAAGGCACCAACGAGGAATCCGCTTGACAGGGGGCAGGAGCGGAGTTAGACTATTTATAGAGAAAAGTTGAGATTGGAACCAAAAAGGGGCGTTTTCCTGCCGGGTAACGTGAGGGGAACAGGAGTTACAGATGAAAGAAATGGTACGGTCAAGTATATTTATAATGCTTACGGGGGCGTTAGGTGCGGTTATCTTGAGCGGGCCGGCGAGGGGACAAATCACGCGGACGGATATCGACAGGATCCGCAAAAATGAGGCATTGTCCGCGGAAGATCTTCAAAGGCTGGAGATGTTTATCCAGATCCAGTTTGAGCAGATGGAATTGGCCCAGTCAGGGGCGGAATTAAACGAACCGGTGAGGGAGCTGTTAGCGATTACGACCAGCAATTCCAACAATCCCTTAACCCGGCAGCAATATTCGGAGCGGCTTGCCGAGATGGTGCAAGCGAGATATATGGCGGTTTTTCAGCGGGGGGTAAATCTGTCGGGCCAGGATTTGGAGGCCCTGCAAGAAATGGGAGCGCATCTGAAACGGGCGGCGGCGCTGCCTTTGACGGTGAGCGACCACCCCCGCATTATCGATGATTTGCTGCGGCTGCTGCAGGACGATCTGGAAGACGTGCGGAACTATGCGGCGAAGGGTTTCACCACGCGGAACATACACGAATATCTAACTCAGGTCGAGGAGACGGACGCAGTGGTGCAGAAAGTACTGGGGGGTCTGGATCAATGCCTGGCGCAGGAGAGTTCACCGGAGGTGATCATGCAGATAGCCACGGCGGCGAATCTGCCGGAGAAGGCGCGGGGACTGACGATATTAAAAAAATGCGTCGATAAACGGACAGCCCAATACCGTCTCTGGCAGGTGGAAAGCGAGGCGGCGGATTCGGAGATTCTGCATCAGGTATTTCTGGCGGCGGAGCAAAAGCTGGGGGCGAACGACAAGCGATCAGCGACGGATCTGCTGCGCAGCGCGGCGGAGTTGTATTGGGCGGCTTACCAACGTTACACGCGGGGAATCAGCTACCGGACGGAGGATGGTAAGACGGTGCCGCTGGTAACTGATCCAAGCCAACAGACCCTGAGAACGCTGCTGTTAGTGGGAGAAGACGGATTTCGGAGTATTTGCGATGCGGCCTTACAATCACCCCGGTCGCGCCGTCTTTTCTCCACCGCCATACTAGATCAAAATGCGGCGAGCCTGAGCGGGCCTTATGACGCGTTGCTGGGAGCGGGCGGTCAGGTCCAGCAGGCGTTTAACATATATGACGGCTGGGCCGCCCCGGCGGAACTGCCGGCGCCGTCGGCGGAAGTGATTCAAAAGGCGGAAAATCTGCAAAAGATCAAGCAAAATTCGATCATCGGCAAGGGATTTTAAACAGCGACAGCTATCAGTTGAGCGGGTCAATGGGGTAAAACAACGTTTTTTAAGTGGAATACCCATCCCCAGGCTGCGCTTGAGGCTGCCGCCCAAAGTCTAAATGTTTTATCTTGGGGGGGGCGTATTTGTGGTGAAGCGGTCGGAGAGATATAATGTGTAATTACGGCTTGATTTAGCCGAAAAAAATCATATCATCCATAAAAGCAGAGCTAAAATTATAATAGGCGATAATAGACAAGGGTAATACCGTGGGTTTTCAGGACCGTCCATACTATCAGCCGCCCCAGCCGGGCGGTTTCGGGGGCGGGCGGGGGATAGGCCGTATGGGTCTGCCCAGGCCGACAACGGTGGTTAAATACCTGCTGATTATTAATATAGCGGTATTTCTGCTGCAAATAATATTTAGTCAACGTCTGGAAATTTGGTTCGCCGCGATGGGCACCCAACCGCTGCAGGTCTGGCGGCTGATCACTTTTCAATTTTTGCATGCAGCGTCGAATCCGTTTCACTTGTTGTTCAACATGATCGGTTTGTATTTTCTGGGACCGATTCTGGAGCGGACCTGGGGGGGGCGAAAGTTTTTAACGTTTTATCTTCTCTGCGGGGCGGTGGGAGGATTCTTGTTTGTGGCAGCGAGTAATCTAGATTTATTAGATCGCAAGATGATATTAGTGGGAGCTTCGGGGGGGGTGTTGGGATTATTAGTAGCCTGTGCGGTTTTGTTTCCTCAGATTACGGTGATTCTGGTTCTTTTTCCGGTGCCGATTCGGGCAGCCGCTATTTTGTTGACGGCGGTTTATTTTTTAATCGTGATCACCAGCGGCCCTAACGCGGGAGGGCATCTGTGTCATCTGGGGGGTATGGCGACAGGGCTTGTTTGGGTGATGGGGCGGGGACATTTTGCGGCGCTGTGGCAAAAGAGACGACGGGGGGCATACCGGCGTAAAATGGAGCAAGAGGAACAGATACAGTACGAAGTGGATCGTATTCTGGCCAAGGTGCATGAACAGGGGATCCAAAGTCTCACGCGTCGAGAAAAAGAGATTCTGCGACGGGCGACGGAACGGCACAAGCGGGATTGAGTTCTACCATTACAGATTATAAACTACTAAGTTACATCAAATGTGTCTAATTCTTCCGCGAAAACGGCATTTTTTAAATTTAATTAAAAACCGGGTTTGGGTCAAGGCCAAAGGGTTCTGAGGATGATGTTGTAGGCGGCGTGGGCGCCGGCGGTGATGCCGTAGCCGCGGTAGCGAAAGAGGAAGGCGAAATAGACGCCGGCGGCGGTGCGGAAGATAAAACTGGTCCAGGTGAACAGAACCGTCGAGAAGGCCGTCAGGCGTCCGTCCACGATGCCGAAGTAATGATGCAAGGCGAAGAGCAGCGAGGAAATCAGCACGGCGATAAGGGTCGCCAGGGAAGCCTTGACCTTAAACAAATCCTCCAAAATCATCAGCATCAGGCCGATCAGGATCAGGCGAAAGATTAATTCTTCGTAGATGCCGGCGCCAATACTGGTGACCAGGTGAGCGAAGTAGGATTGGATGGGTCCGGGGAGGGGAAATTGGGCAAAGGCGGCGGCGCGGGAGGAGCCGCCGATAGCGGCGCTGAGGATCAAGAGGGGCACCGCCAGGAGGACGGATTCGAGAGCCATCCATCCCAACCATTTAAGTCGGGCCCGCCAGGGTTGTCCGCCGGCCAAATGCCAACAGAGTAAGATCACCACCACCACAAAACCCGGGAAAAGCCAAACCAGCCGGGGATGAATGCCGATCCATTGGGCCAGACGGGTCAGCCAAAGAAAAGATACCACGCATTTACGCGTGAGAATTTGCCCGTATTGCTCGGTATTCACCCAGAGGGTGCCCAGCTCATAGACGACTATCCAAGGCAGCAAGAACAGCAGGGCGTAAAGGGGACGGGAAGTGGATTCCAGGTAAGAACCCGGAGCGAAGTTCAAGAGCCTGCCGGGAGGAGCAAGAGGTTTTGTTTTTGGGGTGAGGGGCATTTATGAGGGCCTCATTACAAGATTCAATGTCATATGCCAGAAATTACCATATTACATCTTATGGGGTTGAAAACTATGCCGTTGATAAGACCTGCCCGGCTTTACGTCGGGGGCTGGTATTTATCTCGATTATCTTGCAACACCCAGGCGGTTAAGCTAACATGGGCGGCGTTTAATTGCAAGAGATTATGATGAGGCAGGATAAGCATTATGAGAGGCGATTTAATTGATATTTATGAGGTCTTGTTAGATCATTACGGTCGGCAGGGATGGTGGCCGGGCGCGGGCGGCTTTGAAACGATGGTGGGGGCGGTATTAACGCAGAATACCAATTGGCAGAACGTGGAAAAAGCGCTCGGCAACCTGAAAAGGCACCGGCGGCTCACCCCGGAGACGATTGACAGCATGGAGACGACGGAGCTGGCGCAATTTATTCGGCCGGCGGGTTATTTCAATATCAAGGCGCGCCGGTTGAAAAATCTGGTGCGGTGGTTTAGACAGGAATACGACGGTTCTCTAGAGGCATTGGAGGGGTGCTCGGTAGATCAGCTGCGCGAACAACTGCTGCAGATCAACGGCATCGGGCCCGAGACGGCGGATTCGATCATTCTCTACGCGGTGGGCAAGCCCACCTTTGTCGTGGACAGCTATACCTGCCGGGTTCTGGTACGACACGGTTTTATCAACGGGGAATGCGGCTACGAAGAGGTGAAGGAATTTTGTGAGAGCCGCCTGCCGGCGGAGGCGGGCCTCTTCAATGAATTTCACGCCCTGCTGGTGCAGGTAGGGAAATACCATTGTAAGGTTCGAGCCGACTGCACAAACTGCCCCCTGGAGCAGTTTGAACACACTATTGATACATAAAGAGTAGAGCTCCTGCCGGGCCAACGAACTATTCCGGCAGATCAGCCCTAAATAACTCTTGACGAACAAATAAGCAAAGACTTGCTATTCTTGTTGTTTGCGGCGATACATCACATAGATAATGATCAGCACCAGTAGAGCGCCTCCAAGAAGAACATACCAGAGGGCTGACCCAATGAATGCCGCCAGCATATTTGTCGGTTCCATGCAACTATCTCCTTGATTTGAGAGATCCTGCGACGATTCTCCTACCAATCTAAAATCGGCGATCAGTCAAATAATCACACTGGATAAAACATCGATAAACTCTTTTGTGTGTTAAATTTATATCGGTCTAGAACAGATAATGTCAATAAAAAAACCCAAAAAACAATTTTAAGCGGTTCTACATATGCAATGAAGACGTAAACAGCGGCGCAAAATTACAAGATTATCCCGGCGGTAAGGCAAAAAATACTTGCCATTGTATCTCTTTGATAATAAAGCATTTAGGGCAGTCGCCAGATTTTATTAACAGTGTAAGACTGGATTTTCCCTGGAATTTTAAGTGAAACCTCCCGCTAAAGCCGGGGGGCGGATAGACATGGTGTATTACTAACAAGCACGGTGGTAACGAGATCCTTCGCTGCGTTCAGGATGACAATGGACGTTTTGGATGACAACAGGCATTCTGGATGACCATAGGCGTTCGCGTTGATAAGGGGTATTCAGGATGACAGATTTTGCACATCTTCAATGGTTTTGGGGATGGGTTGGCCCAATAGGCGCCGGCCGTCTTCGGTGACCAGGACATCATCTTCGATTCTGATGCCGCCAAAATCCTTGTAGGCGAGCAGTTTTTGGTAATTGATAAAGGATTCGCATTTTTTATCGGCATGCCAGCGGTCGATGAGTTCGGGGATGAAGTAGATGCCGGGCTCGATGGTGACGATGTGGCCGGGTTCGAGGGCCTTGGCGAGGCGGAGATAGGCCCAGCCGAATTCCGGTCTTCTTTTGATGGCGTCGGTATAGCCGACATAGTCTTCGCCGAGGTCCTCCATATCATGAACGTCGAGACCCAACATATGGCCGAGGCCGTGAGGAAAAAAGAGGGTGTGGGCGTGGGCGTGGAAGGCTTCTTCGAGATCGCCCTGGACGAGGCCTACGTCTTTCAGGCCGGCCAGGACCGTGCGGGCGACCAGGGCGTGCACCGCGCGGAATTCGATGCCGGGTTTACAGGCGTCGATGGCTTTGGTGTTGCAATCGAGGACGATGCGGTAGATTTCCTTTTGCCGGTCGGTAAATTTGCCGCCGATAGGGATGGTGCGGGTGATGTCGCTGGCGTAATGGAGGGGTGATTCGATGCCGGAATCGTTGATGGCGATGTTGCCGGCCTGCATGATATTGCCGTGGTAATGGTTGTGCAGGGTCTGGCCTTTGATGGTGAAGATGATAGGGAAAGAGGCCGTCATGCCGCGGGAATGAACGATGTCGTCCATGCCGCCGACGATCTCCCATTCGTACATGCCGGGTTTGGCGTTTTTGAAGGCGTAGGTGTGGGTCAGGTAAGAAACCTCCAGGGCGGTTTCAATCTGTTCGACTTCCCGGGCGGATTTTATGGAACGCTGGGCGACGACGGCCTTTATGAGGGGTACGGATGCCCGGCTTTTGGCCTGGTCGGGTTGGACGCCCAGTAATCGCTGAAGTTTTAATATATTTTCCGGCCGATACGGGGGCAGGAAGTGGATTTTTCGATTATTCCGGACGGCACTTTTAAGGATATTTTCAAGTTGGGCCGAAGGGGCGGTATTTTCGACGCCGATCTTACGGCAATTTTCTCTCAGGGTGGGCAAGGGGCCGGTCCAGACGATATCCTCGACGGTTACATCGTCGCCGAAAACGGTTATCCGAGCCTGATCGACATCAATGACCGCCGCCAGACCGGGTAAATCGAGCCCAAAAAAATAGGAAAACGAGCTGTCCTGGCGAAAATGATAGGGATTGGCCGGGTAGTTCATGGGGGATTCATCGTTGCCGAGAAAAAGGATTACGCCGGATTTTACATCATCGATTAAACGTTTTCGCCTTTTAATGTAAGTGTCTGCGGGAAACATTAAAACTCCTTTCAGAGGTCAGCCCCCGACATAAAGTCGGGGGTTTAGTAACACGTGGGGCAAAGCCCCACCCTACATATTTATAACAGCATTAATATTCAATTTATAACACACCCCTAAATCCCCTCTCCAGAGGGGACTTAAGATTTGGGCGGGCCAAGAGCCCACCCTGTCAGTTAATCCGGCTGCTGAAGTTCCGACTTAGCGATCATGCGCCGGGACATCCAGCGGTTGAGCAGGATAAAAATCAACAAAATAACGGTCCATTGTACCAGGCAAGTCATGAACGATTCCTGCCGCAGGGGATTATACCAGTAATCGGGATCGTAAATGGTGGCGGCCTGATATAGCCACCAGCCTAAAAGGACCAGGGCCGCCAAGGGCACAAAAATACTGATGATGTAATCCCAGCCGAAGTGCAGTTTCCAATCGGTTTTTTCCACCAGGTCCTGAGTACGAACATTTTTAGCGTGCTGGCGAATGATGGTAAAGGCGACAAACCCTCCGGAGATCATCAAGGCGACGCCCCAGACGAAATCCTGATTGCTCAGTAATTTGGTATTGATCGCCGAAGGGATGCCCAAAAGATAACTGACGCCGACGACCAGACCAATGGCAACAGGACGTTTGAAGCCGGCATCGACAAACACCCGGGTGGGCAGCTCCAGCATGGCAATCAGCGAGGAAAAACCGGCAAACATCAGACCCAGGAAAAAGAGGGCACAAAGGGGGCGGCCGACGATGGACATTTTTTCAAACAGGACGGGCATCCAGATGAAGGTGATGCCGGTGCCGGCTTCGCCGCTGGTTTGCAGGATACCGATGATTTCTTCGGGGGTTTTATTCATTTGCGTGCTGCAGATGGAAAAGGCGGTGCCGAAGACCATCAGAGCCGCCAGAAGAGAGACGGTGTTGTTGCCGATGCCGGTGGTAAAGGCGTTTTTAACGGCCCCGTGTTCGCGTTTCATATAGGCGGCGTAAGTTAAAAACAAGCCCCAGCCGGCGCCGGTGTCCCAGGCGTTTTGGGTCAAAGCTTCGATCCAGGTGGAAGTTTTGGCCAGATCGGCCACATCAAGGGTAAACAGGTGGCGAATCCCTTCAAAGGCGTTGGGTAAGGTTAAGGAGCGGATGACGGCCAAGATTACGATACCCAGCAGGGTAGGTATGAGAATCTTATTGACTTTTTCGATGGATTTAATGCCTTTCCAGATAACGACGGTGCCAATGACCATAACGACAGCATGGGTCAGCAAAGGTACATATCCGTCCTGATACTGTCGCCAGGTATCTTGGGCGGCCTGTTCGGTCAAGGGCAGTTCGGTAAAGATAGATCGAACGAAATAATAAATCACCCAGCCGACGACGACGGAATAGAAAAAGGTGATGGCGGTGGAGACAAAGGCGATAAAGGCGCCCATCCAGGTGAAGGTTTTGCCGGCGGCGCGGCTGATCGTGCCCACCACCCCCTGGCGGAATTTTTGCCCCAGGGCGTATTCGGCGATAATCAGGGGGATGCTCCAAAGAAACAAAAATATCACCCAGGCGATTAGAAAGGCGCCGGCCCCGTTTTCGCCGCACTTGGCGACGATGCGGGGAAAGCGCCAGATGTTGCCGGTGCCGACGGCGATGCCGATGGCGCTCAGGAGAAAGGCCCAGCGGGAGGAAAAACGCTGATGAACACTGGTGTCGATTTGGTTTTCCATAAACACCTCTTAATTCGGAGATATTTCAACTGATATACTTAAAATTCGTTTTAGGCCGATACGGGTTTAATCTTTGAAGAACAACAAAAAGGCTACCGCACATAGAATAGTCAGGACACAGGGCACCAGGAAAATCGGCCGCCAGCGGAATTTGTCTTCTTTTTTGAAGTAATCCATAATAACGCCGGTTATTTGAGTGCCTACGAAGTTACCTAATCCCAAAGTCACCACGGCAATAAGGGCCTGCGCAGAGGCTTTGATGTCGTCCGGTGCTACTCTATCGACATACATCTGCCCCACGAAGAAAAAGAAGGTATAACCTAAACCGTGAAGGGTCAGCGAAGAAATCACCAGCCACACGGGCCTCATCATGGCAAAGACAATATAACGCAAAGGCCAGGCGATAACGCCAATCACCAACGTCCAGCGGTAACCAAATTTATCCAGAGAATAATCCAACAATAAAACCATGGCGATAATTTCGGCCATTTGCGCGACGGACATCACGGCAGAGACATTTTTATGTTTGACGCCGATATCCTCCAGAAAGGGCGCCGTCGGCACATAGTAGAACTGCAACTCGGTAGTAACGATAAAAGAGATAACCAAGAAAATTAAAAAGTTTGCATCTTTGAGCAGCCCAAAGGCATCCATGAAGGCCAACGGGTTTCCCGGCTGGTCGGGAGGAGGGGTGTGAGGAAGGAAAAAGCAAAATACCCCCATAATCAAAGATAATATTCCGGCCAGGGTCAGGGCGTCACTGCCTTTGATTCTCAATTTTCCCGAGCGCCGCCACAGGGCTATGAAAAGTCCGGCGACGATCCAGCCGATCGTGCCCCAAACGCGAACGTTGCCAGCTTGCGCGTCGGGATCGGTCAAGTGGGTAAACATCAAAGAATTGACCAACGCCAGTGTCGGAGCATAAAGCAAGGCGTAAAATCCCATTAATCCAAACAATCCCCAGAATCTTTTTTGAAAGGCCGCCAACAACAAGACCACGCCGCCAATCAAATGCACCGCCGCTAGAAATTGCTCTGTTGCAACCCAGCGGTCGGCAATTTGTCCGCCGGCAAATGGCGCCACGATGCATCCGAGCCATAAAGTAGCGTAGATCCAGCCGGTCTGCTTGCCGCTCATCTTTAAGGGGCCCACCAAATGAGAAGCCAAAATAGGCGCCCACGCGCCCCAGATGGCAAACTCCAGAAACATCATCACGCTCAAAGGAAGGTATAATTTTAGCTCCACAGCAACGTCCTTTCTTACTAACAGTTAACCACTAAAATCACTAAGTTTTTCGACGGCGAATTTAATATCTCCGAGGCGGTCGGAGCCGGCTTCGCGTTCGACGGCCAAGGCCCCGGCGAAGTTGATTTTTTTAAGGGTATGCAGGAACAGTTGGTCGTTGACCTGGCCGGCGCCCCAGGGCACTTCGGCGCCCCAGGTGCCGGGCGTTTTAGTGCGGTGAGCGTCTTTAATGTGGATGTGTTTGATCCAGCGGGCCAGGATTTCCATCGCTTCGATGGGATTTCCTTTGTCGTAAAGGATCATATTAGCCGGGTCGAAATTGACGGCCAGGGCGGAATGATTCAGCTCCTCCAGGAAAAGCCGCAGGTCGGCGGCGGTTTCCTGGCCGGTCTCCATGAGCAGGACGACGCCCTGGAGCTGGGCGGCGTCGGCCAGCACCCCGACCCGGTCGTAAAATTTCTGGGCGTAGGCCGGCTTGGTGTGGTCGAGAAAGCCGGCATGAAACGAGAGGTACTTCACCTCTAAATCGGCAGTAGCGTCTATGGCTTTTAACACCAGTTCCTTGTTGCCGGGCCAGTATTCATCCGGGCCCACGCCGCCGGTGCGCTTGATGGCCTCCAGGGAGGAATAGTCCTCCTGAGGAAAATCGATCATGCAACTGGTAATGGTCCAGTTTTGTTCACGCACCGCCCGCAGGTATTCGGCGCCGCTCTCTTCCAGGGCCGGCCTGACGGCCAGATGAATGTGTTCGAGGTCGAGTTTTTTCATCGCCTCGGCCACGCCCGGGACGTCCATTTGCAGGGACCAACTGCAGACTCCGATAGGCCAATGATAACACTTCAACATATACAATTACCCTTTGCTGCTATTAAAATAGGGGGCCAAGGGCCCGCCCCGCCTATTCAATTAGAATCTTTTCTCCGGTTTTCGCAGATTGTTTTTCCGCTTCGATGATGCGGACCGAATCGCACGATTGTTGGGGCGTGGTGACTTGGGCAACCTTTGCGCCGCGGATCAGACGAGCGAAATGGGCTATCTCCTGAAGATAACCGTCACCTTCCGCCACGTCAGGCGTAAAGGCCTCGCCCCCGGCGGGGCAGACCTTAAATGTCGGCTGCCGGGTGCAGTCATAAACGATAGTGGCTTTTTCAAGCACCAGATTAAAACTCATCTCAAAACCGAACGACGGCATCATAATCCAGCCGCCTTCGGCAGTAATCACTTTCTCATCGTCATAAAGGTACTGAGTTACGATATGGGGAATCGACCCATCCGGTCTGTGGGAGGCGAAGCTATGGACCGCCCGGGGCCGGCCTAATAAATATTGCACGTAATCGGTATCGTGAATGTGCAGGTCCAGGACCATACCGCCGGAGCGTTGTTCGTCGGCGAACCAGTTGTCGGCCGCCCAGTCGGGAGGCGACGCCAACCGGCGAAAACTGGCGGCGATCAAATTGCCGTATGCGCCGCTATCGACCAATTCTCTGGCTTTGGCGTATTCGGGCCAAAATCGAACGCAATGGCCGATCTGCAGAATTTTACCGCTCTTTTGGGCCGCGGCGATCATCCGCCGGCAGTCCGCGACGTTCAGGGCCATGGGCTTTTCGCACAAGACATGCACCCCGGCGGCAAGGGCTTTTTCCGTAAACTGCGGATGCATATGGGTCGGCAAGGTAATAGAGACGGCATCGAGCTGCTGTTCGGCGAGCATCCGTTCAAAATCAGCGAAAATTTTGGTGCTGCTGAAATCGACGGTTTCTGCCGCTCCTTCGATATTACCGACGGGCCTTTTGGTATCTTTAATAATATCAGGATTGCTGTCGCAGATAGCAGCAATCTGAATCTGTTCTAATTGCTTCCAACAGCGATAGTGCATCCGCCCCATGAACCCAAAGCCGACTATTCCAACTCGCTGCGTTTGCATTCGGTCTCAAATTCTATAATATCCATCCCGGGCGGTATTCATATTCCAGATACTGGTTCGCCTCAGGTTCATTAGTTATCTTTTTTCCATCCCAGTACAGCTTTTTACCCGTTGCCACCGCCACGTTGCCCAGCAGCACCGTCTCGGTCAGCGGTCCTGAATAATCAAAGTTGGTTGAGGGTTTCGGACCGCCCTTACAGCCCTGTACCCATTCGTCATAGTGGCTTTTGATACGGCCGAGGAAAGGTTCGGGCTTTTTATACTCTTGCATTCGGGATAAAGGCAAAAGCTGGGGGGCGGGGCCAAAATGAGTAGAGATTAAAGCGCCCTCCTCACCAATATAAAGTCCGCCGTTGGCGGGCAGATAACGATCGTCCTCCAGTTCTTTGGGGCGGGGAGGTTTCATGCCGCCGTCGTACCAGGTAAGCTTTAGAGCGGGCCGGTCGCCTTGAGCGGGGAATTCATAATGCACGGTAGTGGCGACCTGATAACTTTCCTCGCTGAATGGGGCGCTGCGGGCATAAACGCTGGAGGGCGGCCCCAAATCCAACGCCCAGGCCGCCACGTCAAAAATATGGCAACCCATATCACCCAAAGAGGCCGTTCCAAAATCCCGCCAGCAGCGCCAGTCAACCGGCAAATAGACAGGATGATAGGGACGGGCAGGCGCCGGTCCCAGCCATAGATCCCAATCAAGGGTATCCGGCACGGGCGGCGTTTCTTGGGGACGAGAAATGTTTCCTAATCCCCAGCCCCGGTTGCACCACAGATGGACTTCGCGGACCTTGCCGATAGCGCCCGTTTTGAGCATCTCCACGGCCAGCCTTAAAGAGGCGGTAGCGTGGATATGAATGCCCATCTGGGTGACCACCTGGTATTTGCGGGCCGCCTCGGTAAGGGCGCGAGCTTCGGAGATCTTATGGGTCAAAGGTTTCTGGCAATAAACGTGTTTACCCATTTTCATGGCGGCCATGGCAATTACCGCGTGGGTGTGGTCCGGGGTGGCGACCACGACGGCGTCGATGTCTTTTTGCTCTTCCAGCATTATACGGAAGTCGTTATAGACTTTAGCCTGGGGGAATGCCTTAAACGTCTTGGCGGCGTATTCCTGGTCCACGTCGCACAGGGCGACGATATTTTCACTGCGGAGATTTTCCAGGTCGGATTTTCCCTGTCCGCCTACTCCGATACCGGCAATATTGAGCTTTTCGCTGGGTGGAGTATGGCCGGGACCGCCCAGCACGTGTCGGGGCACAATGGTAAACGCCGCCGCCGTGGTCACGGCGCTGCCGATAAAATCGCGCCGGGAAATCTTGCGGCCCTTTGATTTATGATTTCTGTTTTGGTTTTTCATGGCTGTATTTCCTGATAAAAATGCACATTTTTTAAGCCTTATTAAATTGGTTATTATCTTTTCACAGATCGTTTGTCGCAAGGGTAATATCCGCGATTTCGGGGAAAAATTCCCTTGACCGGCTCTTGCTTTTTTTGCTAGAAGAAATAATTACTTTTACATCGTCAGCTATAATGACGGCGACATATTTACTTTAATGGCAATATGTTACGTCTTGTTGCCTCGGGCGGCAGGAAGCTGCGAATTTTAACCTATGAACCTGTGATAAATGGAGATTTTTACCTATGGAAATGCTGAAACTGGGATGCATCGGAGCGGGTTTTATCGGCAATTTTCAGGCCCAGGCGATGAAAATGGTTCGCGGCGTGGAGCTGGCAGGGGTTTATGCCCTGAAAGGGGCGGATAAATTGGCTCAATTCGCCCGGGATAATGGGCTTGGTGACTGCAGGGTATATCCCAACGTGAAGGAGCTTTGCAAAAACAGCGCGGTGGTGGCGTTATTTGCCCCGAACTACGTCCGGATCGAGTTGACTGAGCAGATAGTCGAGGCCGTGAAAGCCGGAGCCGAACTGAAAGGGATAATCTGTGAAAAGCCGCTGGGCCGCACCGTCGCCGAAGCCCAACGTCTCGTTGAGTTAGTCAGCCCGATAAAATTACCCACCGCTTACTTCGAAAATCAAATTCACATCAAGGCCATTAAAAACGCCCGTTCCCAACTGGAGCCGGTACAAAAAACGATGGGACCGGTCGCCCTGGCCCGCTGTGCCGAAGAACACGCCGGACCTCACGAACCTTGGTTCTGGGATCCGATCCGGCAGGGCGGCGGGGTGCTCTCTGATATGGGCTGTCACAGCATCGCGGTATCCTGGTTTGTTCTCACCCCCGTGGGCAAACCGGTAACGTTTCTGGAACCGGTCTGGGTAACCGCCGAAACCGCGCTTCTCAAATGGGGCCGGGACAAATATCGTAGAGAATTGCGGGATCGGATGGGCGTTGATTATGGTAAGACCCCGGCGGAGGATTTTTGCACCGGAACGATTAAATTTCGCCATCCCGATACCAACCAAATGGTCATAGGTCAATTCACCAATTCCTGGATGTACGACAAACAGGGACTGCGTCTGATGATGGACGGGCTGGGACCGGGTTATGCCTTCGAGGTCAATTCTCTTAGTTCGCCTCTGGAGATATTTATCAGCGACGCCGCTGCCGCAGCGGCGGCCGACGCCGAGAGTGCTTTGGAAAAAGCCACCGCTACACGGGGCCTGCTGACGGTACAGCCTAACGAAGTTGATCTATACGGTTATGTGGATGAGCTGGCGGATATGCGCGATGCGTTCCTGGCCGGCCGGGATGCCTTGCTAAACTGGCAATACGGCCTGGAGATCACCAAACTCGTCCAGGCCGCCTACATGTCCGCCGAAAGACATAAAACCATCTACCTCACCGACCCGGCCATCCAAAAAGAACTCAAATCATACCAATCCCTCATCGCCCAGGGTAAAGGAGCGGAGGTTTTGGGCCTCCTATAAAGGGCCTTATTCAATGATGCAGGATTTGAGCCAAAATTGGGCAAAGGCGGCAAAGTCGATCATATTAATAAAGCTGTTGTTGTCAACGTCATAGACGGAGCAGTCCAGGACGCCGGGCAAGTCTAGGAAGTAATGGTCGTTGAACTCGCTGTGGCCGAGGTACCCGAAACCGTTGGTGATGCGCGGCCACACCCGCAGCCGGAATTGATAGGCACAGCGTCGCCATGGTTGAAGGTTGCCGGGCGGGTCGGGAGCAAATTGGGATTGATATTCTGTATTTGTTACGCCATTCCAGAGTGGTGGCGGATTGGAATATAATTCCTGGGCGATGACGCCGCCGTTTTGGTTTTTACCCCAGATGTTGTCCAGGGTGAATTGTCTTAAAAAGCCGTTGGCATGACTTGCGGTGAGGGTGAAGCGGAGGTTTTCATTTTCATCGGTGAGATTGATGATACTGCATTCTTTGATCTCACCATCGTCGGCGGGGATATAGTAGGGATTATCGGGATCGTATTTGACGTTGTGGATGATCGACGTTACCGGAGTATTGTCGATCCGCAGGATCAGTTCGCCGGCGGCGATATCTCCCAGCGACGCCGTGACATCAGTCAGGTTGCCGGGGGGATCCTCACGATAGGCCTTGACGGTTAAGGTATATAAGCCGTTGGCGTAATTTCTGGTGTTCCAGATGATCCTCACTGTCAGGCGGGACCACATATCATCGGTGGGCGTGGGGGTTAATAGATATAGATCTTCGACGCCGTCGATTTCGCGAGGTCCGATAGTAACATATTCCGACTCCCATTCGGTGGTATAGAACCAGCGCACCTTGACCAGTTTATCGTCCAGAGTAACCCAGTCGCCGGGTTCGAGGGGATCGGGAGGGGTAGTGCCGTCCCAGAGGCCAGCCAAAACCTGGTAGTAATCAATATCATCCATGTTATCAGCACCGAAGAGGCCATGGAGCCAGAGGCTTCTGCCGAAGGCGGTGTTAACATAAGTAGGAATACCCAGGCCGGATCCCACCACATTGGCGGTTCCCTGCAATAAGTTGGGATTGAGGTCGTCTTGTGTGATTTCAGAACGGGGGATATTACCTACGTCGGTAAAGAGAAATCCACTGCCTGGAATAACCCCGATGCCTCCCAGATCGGCGCCCGGTCCCCCGTAAGCTCCCATGTCGTTACGGGTGCCATCGGAATCATTCATTAAAGGATTTGGATCGCCGGTATCAATACAGGGCGATGTTACCTGTAACCTAAGGTTGTCATCCAGGTTGCCCAGGATGTCGTCCAGGCCATCCGGATCGACAAACATAGGATCGGTTCCGATATTTCCCGGACCACCCCAGCCTCCCGTCCAGCCCTGGAGACAACTGTATTCAATAGTCGGGGCGCCGCTCGAATCGAAAAATTGGGCTGACTCATCGTCGCCGCCGGCGTCGGTGTTGGCCCAGAGGATACAACTGTTGAGAACCACGTCGTTACCGCCGGCGTTATGAATACCGCCGCCGGAAAAAACGGCGGAGTTTTCGTTGAGGGAGCAGTTTTGCAGTTCCGGGGGAAAACCATTGGGATTGCCCCCGACACCGGCGTTATAGATCGCCCCTCCATAACCGGCGGAGGAATTGCCGCTGAAAACGCAGTTGGTAAGTATAGGAGCGGCATAGTTATCCAGAGCCATCAAGCCGCCGCCGCCGCCGGAAATATTCCCGAGGAACATACAGGAGACAAAGACCGGATTGCTGTGTTGTAAGGAGACTCCACCGCCCGCGATGCTGGCCGTGTTGTCCATGAAGATGCAGTTGAACAGAGAAGGGCTGCTCGAGGCCCAGACACCCAGACCGCCCCCGTTGCCGCCGTCATTATCAGTAAACAAACAGTTGCTTACAGTTGGTTCTCCTCCTATCATAATTAGCATGCCGGCCCCGACGTAATCCGGGTAGGCCTCACCGACATTATAGCCGCCGGAGATAGTGAATCCGTCCAGGATGGCCGTAGCGTCATTAGATGCGCTGTAAACCACATGAAAACTGTTGTCGGTGACCATTCCCCCGTTGCCGATCTCACCGGAGAGGATGGTTTCGTGGGCGTGCCAATCTCTTTCGTCGCGGATGGATTCGGTGCCGCCGAAGCCGCCGTAGATTTCCACTTCGTTTTTCAGGGAGAAGGTGGCATTGCGATCACCGGAAGTGAAACCGACACCCTGGTCGGGTTTGTAATTACCTTCTGCCACCCAGATCTGATCCCCGGGCCAGGCCGCCCCCAACGCATCCTGAAGATCGTTGAACGCATGATACCAATTACGGCCCGTTTCGTACCCGACCGCGTCGGCATCGACATACCAAATGCATGATCCGGAGTCACTGATATGATAATCCACATCGACAAAGAAATCTACTAGAATTACTGTTTTATCGTTATTATACATATAGAATCTGATCTGATCGATTCTCTGGTTATCGGTGTTAATATCAAAAGATTGGGTGCCGGAATCCGTTCCGGTAAAATAATCCCCGCCGGAGGCCGCGTAATCATAAGTCACCACACCATTGGTGTAGGGTCGGGCAAAAACATATGCCCCCAAGGGGTCCATAGTGGCACAGTCGAAGGTAATGTTTATGTCTTGGCCGGTTATCAGGAGGGACGGTGAGGCGGGAACCATGTTAATATTGGTGATGGAATTACCGAAATAGTATTCCACATCAACGAATTTTTCCCAAAGCGTCAGACCGGTGTCTTCATCTCTCATGTAGATTCTAAATTGATCGACAAACGCATCTCCCGCGGAAGCGGGAATAGTGAAACCTCTGGTGAGGCTGCCGCTGCCATAAACAATCGGGGAACCGTAGTACCATTGATCCGGGTTGACGACCCCACCGGAATAAGCTAGTACCCAAATACGAACACCATTTACTTTATTGGTGGAATAGTCAAAGTCAACCAGGACATATTCCTCATTTAATAGCCCATGCGGAGAAGAAGGGCTGGGGACAATATTGACGATGGCATTACCAAAATGATAATCCACATCGATAAAATCTTCGAAAAGCAACTTGCCTGAGGCGTTAGATTTCATGTAGATTCTAAACTGATCTACATGCACATCATCGGAGGTAATGGTAAAATACCTGCTGCTCGAGCCGCTGGGAAAAGGTTCCAAGGCTGAGCCTTGCCATGCCGCACCAGGAGATATTGATCCTTTGGTATAGGGAATTACCCAAATACGCACCCCGCCCAAATCATCTGTGGTATACTTAAAGCTGACGGTAACATGGTCATTGTTGACCAATGCCGCCGGGAATGTTGGAGAAAGAATGGTAACCGCAATCTTATCTGCCGCTTGGGCATTTGGAGTCAGACCAAAACCGCAGACCAAAAGCACCAAAGCTAAAATGGCGACGCTAAATAGACCTTTTCTTTGTTTCATTTTCTACCCTTTCAATAATATGTGGTAAATTAGCCGCGTGATAATTGAGATAAGAGAATTTTAGGAAAAGAGTTCTCCTCACTTTATTGCCAGACGCGAACAAGATCTCAAGCTTGACTGTACTACTAATTATTAGATTATATATTAAGCTGTCAATTTGTCAAGAAAATAAAATGTGACGTAAATTGCAGTAAAGGTTGCCTTTATGGCCAAAAAGCCCTGCCGGGCTATTTGGCGCCGGGCAGGGCTTTCTAATGGAATTTTAATTTTTGAATGTTATAAACAGCAGCCGTGCGTAGAGACGCGAAATTTTGCGTCTCTACGGCTAAAAAATGTTTATAACAACAGGAACCATTTGACGTTTCAATTCCTGCTTATTTGCTGCCAGAGCCTAAAGAAATTGCCGCCCATTATTTTGCCGACATCGTCGGCGGAATATCCGCTATCCAAAAGGGCTTCGGCAATGGCCCGGAAACGGGCTTCCTCGCCGAATTCCGGGACATAGCTCATGCCTCTCAGATCACTGCCGATGCCCACGTGATCGATGCCGACCAGATCTTTTACATAATCAATGTGGCGGACCATCTCTTTCATATTTTTAAAGGAAGAAGAAGGCCAGATGCCGATGATGCCCCCTTTAGAGGCGATGGCTTTTATCTCGTCGTCGGAGAGATAGCGATCCCCCTCATAAAGCTTTTTCACGCCGGTGTGACTGAAAATGATCGGATCTTCGGATACTCTCACCGCGTCTAATGTTGTTTCTTTGTGCGCATGGGCCAGGTCGATGATAATCCCCAGCCGGTTGCATTCTCTAACGACCTCTTGGCCAAAGTCGGTCAGGCCGCCCGCCTGATAGGGTCGGGTCTGAATATACCCCAGTTCGTTTGCTCGAAAATGCACAAATTGCAGCAGCCGCAATCCCTGACGGTGCAGTTGGTGAAGGTTGCTTATTTTTCCTTCCAATCCGTCGGCGCCTTCCAGGGCCGGGATCAGGGCAATTTGGCCCCGCCTTTTGGCGCGCATCACCGTGCGGGGATCAGAGGCTAAGACCACGTCCTCATCTTCTTCGATGGTCTTGAATACCCTTTCCAGGCGGTCCACCGTAAAATCAAACGCCTCTCCCGGCTGGAGGGTATAATCTTCCCCGGCCCCCAAACGCCTGATTCGGGTGCCGTCGCGCTTGGTGTAACCGCCCTGGTAAGCCGCATCGGAGCTGACATTGCACACCACCACGTCGATCAGCCCCCGGCGATACCGGTCGAGTTCTTCGCGGCTGATACGTTCGACATTGGCCCGATGAAACTGGTCCGGATGGGCGTGCATATCGGCGAATACCGTCCTTTGATGGATTCGTTCGAGAGGGCTAATTTCTTCTCTGGGCTCTTCGACGGCGGGGGCCGATTTATCCAAATTCGGCTGGAGATTCCACTCGAAAAACGTCCAGGTGCGTTCCCAGGAGTCCTTAAGTTCACGCGAATCGCCCCGGCGGCTGAAACTGTGCCCAAAAGGTGGATCGACATAGACCTTGGTTTCCGACAGATACGGCTTTTTGGCCCGCAGGGCGTTGATCATGGCCTCGCATTCGACAAAATTTACATCCTGGTCGTTGGTGGCGACATGGCATAAAATCGGCACCTGCAGATTATCAACATGATAGACCGGCGAACGCTTGACATATTCTTCTCTATTTTCAAAAGGTAAACCCTGAAGACGTTTCTGGGTGGAAAAAGAACGCTGATAGCTGGGCCCCTTATAAGATAAACGAAAGATCAAATTAGTAACCGGTACTATCGCTGCCCCGCATTTGAACTCGGTCTGATTTTCACGGAACAGGGCGTGGCAGGTGATAAAGCCCCCATGACTCCAGCCCATTATGCCGATCCGTTCCGGATCGATGTGGGGCAGATTCTCTTTAAGGTAATCGTACGCCGTGATGCAGTCATCGACTTCATAACCGCCGTAATCAATCTCCCGGTGAAATTCCTCCCCGTAGCCGGTGCTGCCGCGATATTCCGGACAAATAATCACATAGCCGCGCTCCACCGCTTCGGCGATAAAACGAAAATAACTAAAGCCCATGTTGCTGTGCACCCCGCCATGCACCCAGACCATAGCGGCATGGCCCTTGGGGCCGCGCTTCTCCAGCGGTTGAAACACATAGGCCGGGATATCCAGATCGCCGATGCGGCTGCGATATTCGATCTTTTTATAATCAATAATACCGGCGCAGGCCTCTTCAAATTGCCTGTCGGTCTCGGCCTTTTGCTGCATGGCCCTCTCGTAATTAGTTCGGGGATGGTCGTTGGGTTCGTTGCTGACGTACAACCGTTCCTGGCGCGATTCCTGCCCTCCTCGTGCTCCCCGCAGTCCCCGTTGACTCCAGGCCGGATCGGCCATGAAAAGCAATGCTAATCCCGGGATTAAAAGCCATCCGATTTTCTTTAGACAGGTGTTCATGGTTTACGCCTCTCCTTTCTTATTTTGGGTTGCGGCAATGATAAAACCTCAATTTCGATTGATCTCATTCTTGGTGGGGCGGGGTTCGCCCCGCCGAAAACTTAATTATACACTTTTCACCGCCCAATTCAAGCATCTTCTATCTACTTCACCCCCTAGCCCCCGACGTAAAGTCGGGGGGGCTTTTTTGTGGGGCGGGGCTTTGCCTGAAGAGTTAACCTTATTCAGGGCGGCTCAGTATTTTGTTAAAAATGTTAATCGCCTGGTCAATCTGATCGGAGGTTACATCCAGATGAGTTACGGCCCGGACGTTTTGGGCGTCTCGGGGCGAAACCAGGACTCCCTCTTGACGCAGTTGGTCGGCCAACTCCAACGCCGACATGGTTAATACTTTAAAGATAACGATATTGGTTTCCACGTTTTGTGGATCAATTTCCAAACCATCAATGCCGGCAATGGCTTCGGCAAGCTTTTTAGCATTGGTGTGGTCTTCAACCAATCGTTGGCGATGATTATCCAGGGCATAAAGGGCGCCGGCGGCGATGATGCCCGCCTGCCGCATGCCGCCCCCGAACTGTTTGCGAAAGCGGCGTGCCCGCGCGATAAACTCCTTCGTACCGGCCAATGCCGAACCTATCGGCGCCCCCAGCCCTTTGGAAAAACAGACGCTGACGGAATCAAAATACTTAGCATATTCTTTCTCCGGAATACCCGTGGCGGCCGAAGCGTTCCATAAACGCGCCCCGTCCAGATGCATTTTTAGCCCCGCCGGCCGCGCCGCCGCCGCCACTTCGGCAATTTTTTCGATCGGCCAGATACTGCCGCCCCCGCGATTGTGAGTGTTTTCTATGCACACCAGCCGCGTCGGGGCAAAATGCACATTCACCGGGCGCAGGGCCGCCTTAACATCTTCGGCGGTGAAGATGCCCCGGACGCCCGGCAACAGTTTGCACATCACCCCCGACAACGCCGCCGGCGCCCCGGCCTCGTAAACATACATGTGGGCCAGGCCCTCCAGCAATACTTCATCGCCTGCCTGGGTGTGGATTCGCAGGGCCACTTGATTGGTCATGGTGCCGGAAGGCATATAAACCGCCGCTTCTTTGCCGAGTATCCCCGCCGTACGCTGTTCCAGTTCCTTGACGGTAGGATCTTCGCCGTGCACGTCATCGCCTACCTCCGCCCGGGCCATCGCCTGTCGCATCGGCTCGGTAGGCCTGGTTACCGTGTCGCTGCGCAAATCAATCATCTATTTCACTCCTTCACATTAAATAGGTGTTTGGTCCCGCTATTATAAATTAACCGGCGCCCCTGAGCAAGAATGGATAAATATGTACTTGTTTGCATAAAACAAAACCCTTAACATTATCAAATTAATCGCTGAAAGGTTATCGCGCCGGATAAAGCCTCGCCCTCCGGCTTTACCGTTTTCAAATTACAAACTAAAGTTTTACAAAGTCCGGTTAGAAAGGAAAAAACATGCGTAAGAAAATCATTAAAATATGTATGATCTTACTATTATCAAATACCATGGCCCTCTCCCAGGAAAAACTCATTCCCGAAGAAAAATCATGGCTGGAAAAGGCTGATACGTATCCAAAAAACGGGTGGATATATTTTTATGCGGAAGGGAAACCGTTCGAGAGGGGATTTCAAAACGGGTACTTGTTGGCCGAGCATATCGACGAGACGATAGAAATCATCTCCTACTATTTAGAAAAAACCACTGAAAAGAAATGGGATTTTTATCGTAACGCCGCCGAGAAAATGTTTTGGCCCGTCCTGGAGCGAGAATATCAGGAGGAAATTAAAGGCATCGTCTCAGGATTGACCAGGGCCGGCGTAATCAAATACGATCATATCGACATCACCGCTTATAACGGCTGGATCGAACTGGCCTGGTATTATCTGCCTCACACCAAAGCCCACGGCTCCTGCAGCGCTTTTATCGCCGCCGGCAACGCCACTCCCGACGGCCGCATCGTGGCGGCCCACAACTTGTGGTATGATTACATGTTCTGCCGCAAATGGAACGTCATCCTCGATGTTAATCCCGATAAGGGAAATCGGTTTATTACCCAGGCCTTCCCCGGCTGGATTTTCGGGGGCACCGATTTTTGGATCAACAGCGCCGGCCTGGTCGTCGTCGAAACCACCATAAGCGGATTTGAAGGATTCGACCCTGAGGGTATCCCGGAGTTTCAAAGGATTCGAAAAGCCCTGCAATACGCCTATTCCATCGACTCCTTTGCCGAGATCATGCTCAAAGGCAACAACGGCGGTTACGCTAACGACTGGCTGATTGGCGATATTAAAACCAATGAAATCGCCCGTCTGGAGCTGGCCCTGAAAAATCCCCAACTGGAGAGAACCTTCGACGGCTACTTCACCGGTTCCAACGTCGCTCAGGATCCGACCGTGCGCCGTGAGGAAGCCGGGGGTATGGACTATACCAAGATGTCGTCTTCTCCCCATGCCCGCTGGGCCCGCTGGCAGCAGTTGATGCGAGAACATTACGGCAAAATTGATCGAAATATCGCCCGGCGCCTGCTGGCCGATCATCATGACAGTTTCCAACAAGCATACAATCCTGGTAGCCGTACCTTATGCGGCCACGTCGAATATGACCCCGACGGCCTGCCGGAATGGGATTGGCCCCCCTTTTATCCCGGCGGCGCCATTGACGCAAAAGTAACCGATTCCGAATGGGCCTCCCAGATGAAGTTTTTCGCCAAGTTCGGCCATTCCTGCGACATCCCCTTCCTGGCTGAACCTTTTCTTAAAGCTCATCCGCAGTACGAATGGCAGAAGCCTTACCTAATAGATCTTCCCTCTTATCCCTGGACCATTTTCCAGGCTAAAAATTACAGCGCCATGCTCAATATGATCAAAAAAAACCCGCCTTAACCGCCCCAACCTCTTGCCCTGGGCGCTATGACGTACTCAACCAACCCGACGTCCGGGAGGACGAACATTTTTACCGTTACGCTTGGTGAGCGTATCGCCCAGATCATCCCGTGCCGCTTCTGCCAGTATTTTAAGTTGTTCGACGACGAGGGGATATTTATCTGCCACGTTCTTCGTCTCGGAAATATCATCTTCTAGATCGTAAAGCTCCAGGCCCGTTTGGCCTTGGGCATAAGGCCCCGGCAGACCGTCCCTTCCCGGCGCTACCCCCGCATATGACCGATGGCTGTGGGGAAAGTGCAGCTTCCATTTTCCCTGACGCACGCATCTAAGCTCTCGGCCGTAATAATAGAAATAATGATCGCGCGGGTTGGCGCCCTCTCGGCCCTCCAGCAGAGGCAGAAGACTAACGCCGTCGATCTTGTTTTTCGGCAGCGGCGCCCCGGCAATTGCCGCCAGCGTCGGCAGCAGATCAATGGTGGCGGCCATCTCATCGCAGACCCTTCCCGAGGGAATATGCCCCGGCCAGCGCATCAGGCAGGGCACCCGCACGCCGCCCTCCCACATGGTGCCTTTGCCTTCCCGCAAGGGAAAGGCCGAACCGGCGTGATTGCCGAAGTTTAACCAGGGACCATTGTCGCTGGTGAATATCACCAGCGTGTTTTCCGCCAGCTTGTATCTCTCCAGGGATCGGAGAATCTGCCCCACCGACCAGTCGATTTCCATCATTACGTCCCCGTACATCCCCTGTTCGCTTTTGCCGCGGAATTTGTCCGATACCCCCAGCGGCACATGGACCATGCTATGGGGAACGTAGAGAAAAAAAGGCCTATCTTTATTTTTTTCGATAAATTTGACCGCCCGTTCGGTGTAGCGGGTGGTCAGAGTATCCTGATCTTGCAGAGTGCGGATTTCCGTAACTTTTTCATTGCCGTCGATCAGCGGCAAAAAGGGATAACCGGCTTTGGCGCCTTCTGGGGCGGGTTTGCCGTCATAACCAATCGGCCACATGTCGTTGGAATAGGGAACACCCAGGTATTCATCAAAACCATGTTGTAAAGGTAGAAATTCGCGGTGATGTCCCAGATGCCATTTGCCGAAGATGCCGGCGGCGTAACCTTTTTTCTTGAGAACCTCGGCAATGGTTTCTTCCTCCGGATGCAGACCGTGCTGGGCCCCTGGTCCTAAAGCACCCAGAATACTCACGCGATTGGCGTAGCATCCGGTCAAAAGCGAAACCCGCGAAGCACTGCAAACCGCCTGAGAAACATAAAAGCTGGTGAACCGCATCCCCTCCCGGGCCATACGATCGAGGTGAGGCGTGGTATAACCCTTAGCCCCGTAACAACCGACATCGGCGTATCCCTGATCGTCGGTAAATATGATGACAACGTTGGGCGGACGCTTATCGCCCCCTCCAAACATCATCTCCCCGGAACAGCCCGTAAGGGCAAGGGCGCCCGCCGTCGCCCCTATCAATTCCAGAAACTCACGCCGCGTGGTTCCGTCGTTTCTTCTTCGCATAATCATATGAACCGCCTTCCTTAATCACTAAGGTCTTACAAAAGTCCCGTTAATATATAATGCGATCAAACCTGCCTCTTTCAACCAAATAATGCCCCCGCTCCTCAATGCCGTTCATAACAACTGGTATAGGCAATATTTACAATTATAGTGGTTCTTTCCCCTTCTGCAAAATGGAAATTGTGGCTAAATGGTTTGCATATCCCGGGTGGATTAGGTAGCATGTTAAACCGTAGAAAAAACACGGATAATAAAAGTACATCCGGATAATCTCCGGTAAAATAAAATCCCGTTTTGCCGAACCGGACGTCATCGGTGCCGCCCAGCCGACGCCCTGCTTCACCAATAAGCGTTTCGCGGAAAAGAGAATCGGCAAGGCACGCAGTGATAAGGCGATAAACCTCGGCGCCTTCATCAATATTAAAGCCTTAAAGTTAGGAAAGGGCGAAGCTATATGGAACAAAAGCTTAAACCGCTTATCGATACCATGGGCGAAATCAGACTGGATTATCCCATGAACCTGATCGCCGAAATCCTCCATAGCGGCACTTGCTGCGTACGGATAACCTTGGGCGATCCCACCCTGCATGGCCCGGAGGCCTTCGATAATGTGATAAACGAACTGGCCGCCTACGAACGGCATATCGACGCCCACCGCGATTATTTTCTCAAAGCCACCTGCGCCGCCGACCTCGACAGGGCCCAAAAAGAAGGCCGCCTGGCGATAATGTACCTGTTTCAGAACACCACCCCCATCGCCGATGACCTCGACAAGCTGAACTTTTTTAACAACCTCGGCGTCCGCAGCATCCAGCTTACCTACAACACCAGAAATCTCGTCGGCGACGGCTGCATGGAACGCACCAACAGCGGCCTTTCCGAATTCGGCATCAATGTAGTTTATAAAATGAACCAACTGGGTATGCTCATTGATCTATCTCATGCCTGTATGGCCACGATGGCCGACGCCCTTAAATTTTCCCAGAAGCCGGTTATTATTTCCCATTCCGGCTGCAAAACCGTCTTCGACCATCCGAGAAACACCGACGATAAAAACTTAAAGGCCCTGGCCGACCAGGGCGGCCTCATCGGCATCTACCAGATCAATCCCTTCCTGGGCCCCAAAGACCGCAACAACCTTGATGATTACTTAAACCACATCGATCACGCCGTCAAAGTCGCCGGCGTTGACCACGTCGCCGTCGGCAGCGACCGCGAACATCGCACCATCCCCGACACTGATGAAGAAAGAAAGAAACTGGAAGAGGAACTGGCTAATTACTATCCCGATAAAAAACAAAAAATCCCCTGGCCCTTCTTCATCTCCGAACTCAACCACCCGCGCCGCATGGAAACCATCCGCCGGGGCCTCGAAAAAAGAAAATACAAAACCTCCGACATCGAAAAGATCATGGGCCAAAATTGCCGCCGACTAATAAAAGAGGTAAACGGCTGATAACTAATAGGAATTTACTATGAACAGACGAGATTTCTTAAAAACCGCATCTTTAGCCGTACCCGCTCTTGCCTGGGGTATGGCCGATAGCGCCAGACCTCAACAAAAATCCAATTCCCTCGTTATCGACGGAATGGCCGAAATCAGAGTCACTTATCCCATGGACCTGATTAAAGAGGTGCTCGCCGGCGGCACCAACGTCGTACGCATCTCCCTGGGCAGCCCTCTGCCTCCCTCTCGGGCATTCAGGATTGTAGTTGATACCTATGCGCAGTATGAACGGTACGTCAATGATAATCGAGACTTTCTCACCAAAGCCGCCTGCGTCGCCGACCTCGACAAGGCCCAAAAACAAGGCCGCCTGGCCTTGATGTACTACTTCCAGAACGCCACCCCCATCGAATATGACCTCGATAAGATTGACTTTTTCCGCAACCTCGGCGTCACCAGCATTCAACTGACCTACAATGTCAGGAATCTGGTGGGCGACGGCTGCATGGACCGCACCAACGCCGGCCTCTCCGAATTCGGCCTGCAGGTCATTGATCGCATGAACCGCCTGAATATGCTGGTCGATTTATCCCACGCCTCCATGGCCACCATGGCCGACGGCATCAAATACTCCAAAAAAACCGTCATCGTCGGTCATTCCGGCTGCAAGACCGTCTTCGATCACCCCCGAAACACCACCGACGAAAACATGAGAGCCCTGGCCGATAAGGGCGGCGTCATCGGCATCTATCAGATCAATCCTTTTTTAGGCCCCAAACAACGCAACACCCTGGATGATTACTTAAACCACATCGATCACGCCGTCAAAGTTGCCGGCCTCGACCACGTCGGCATCTCCAGCGACCGCGAACACCAATATATTCCCGATACCGAGCAAGAATTTAAGCGCCTGCAAAAGGAAATGGTCGGCAAAAGCACCAAAGGTGTCTTCCGCGGCGCCGAGGTGAACCAGATCGACTGGCCCTTTTTCATTGCCGAATTAAACGGGCCCCGACGCATGGAGACCGTTCGCACCGGCCTCGAAAAACGCCGCTATAAAACCGGCGACATCGAAAAAATCATGGGCCAAAATTTCTATCGGGTCTTCAAAGAAGTCATCGGCTGAATAGCCTCCACCTTTAGCGTTAATATCCTAATTGCACTCCTCATTCAATGTAAACTTTTGTAAATAAATGACTTAAAGAATATACCCCCCTAAACTAATATTCCCATTTTACCGAGTAAAATAATAATATATAATAATATACAGTAATATATAACATTATATTTGATAAATACATAATATACACTTAAAATATATAATAAATATTAAATAAGGAGAAATCTATGGAGAAAAAAAGAATATTATCGACGGAATTCTTTCGGGATTTTCAGGATAAGGAAAAGTTCTTTGAAACGTTAATCAGCGATGAAAACATGCTGCCTCGAGCGGTGAACCTGTTCAAACTCTTGATTATCTGTTCGTTTGTGTATGGCATTGTTATGGGAAGCTTCTTTGATTATCGACAGGCGCTTGCCTCTGCCATAAAAGTACCTCTGCTTCTTTCACTGGGGATGTTAATATGCTTTCCCGCCTTTTTTATCATTCAATACGCTCTGGGGTCCCGGCTTAGGTTCTGGCAGGTGTTTATGGTTATCCTGTCAGGCTTTGTGGTGATGGGGCTGATTATGGTCGCCTTCGCCCCCATTGTCCTTTTCTTTGTCATCACCGGCGACAACTACTCTTTCCTGAAACTTTTACATGTTGTCATATTCGCCCTGGCCGGTATCTTCGGTATGAAAACTATCTTGGACGCCTTGCGCTTCTCCTGCGAGAAAAAAAATATTTATCCGAGAACCGGGGTGGTTGTTTTCCGGTTTTGGATTATAATCCTGGCCTTCGTCGGCATGCAGCTGGCCTGGAATTTGAGACCCTTTATCGGGGCCCGAGATCTGCCCTTTGAATTATTTAGGGCGCGAGAAGGAAACTTTTATATAGCGGTGATTCGATCCATGACAGACTTGGTTAAATCTGCCCCGGAGAAAACTAACCGTAAGAATGTCGAACCGTCGGCGGCTCAGGATACCATGGAACCCAACAAAGAAGGAAAAGTCAGTGGAAAATGACATTATGACCCTGGAAGAAGTGGCCGCCTATCTGAGACTCAAACCTCAGACCATTTATACCTGGGCCCAGGAAAAAAAAATACCTGCCGCTAAATTAGGACGGGAGTGGCGCTTCAAAAAGTCGATAATTGACGTTTGGTTTATCCGGCATATCGATGAAAAGTTCAGCGATGTCATAAACACCTGGAAAGAAAAACAGGGTAAACAAGACGCCGGTGCAGATACTAGAAACCTATAACAAAACCTCCCTTGCCACACCGGCAGCTACTTCCGTCATTCTGAGCCCCGAAACGCCGGGAAAAAATCTATTTATCCCCCGATGATTCGATCGATTTCTTCGAGCGGCACCCCTAATCTTTCTGCCGCTTTCTGCCGATCCTGCCCGAAATACTCCAAAGTATTCTGAACATGCTCTTTGATTACCTCTTCCAGTCTCCGGGGCCGGAAACCTTCACCGGCCGCGGCGGCTTCCGGCTTGATCTGGTCTTTGATATAGGCAGGCAGGGCGCTTTCGGTGATAATGTCGGATTCCGCCCCGGCCACCGCCCCGGCGATAATGGTGCCCAGCTCCTGTACATTATCGGGAAAGCTGTATCTCCTCAGGCAATCGAGGAAATCCCGGGAAAAGCCCGTGATCTTCTTTCCCGTTTTTTGGCATTGTTCTTTCAGAAAATGCTCCGCCAGCAAGCCGAGGTCGTCGAGCCGTTCCCTGAGGGACGGAATCCTGATCGAGTTGACCATCAGATGATACAGCAGGTCTCGGGAAAATACATCTTCGTACTCCTGAAGGGTGAGGTCGTGCGTGGATGAGACAATCATCCGAACATCAATTTTTCGCACCTGCGCGGAGCTTTCCCGGCAGTATTCTCCCGTCTGGATCACCCGCTTAAGTCGTACCTGCACCGGCAGCGTCAGGGCGTCGATGTTGTCCAGAAACAAAGTTCCCCCGTCGGCTTCTTCCAATATGCCGGTTGACTCCTGCTCGGAACTGCTCCATCTCCGGGCCTGACCGAAGAAAAAGGCGCAAAACCTCTCCGGGTCCTGACTGTCCGCCTCCACTGCCAGGAAAGGTTTCTCCGCCCTGGCGCTGGCCTGATGAATGGCCCGCGCCAGAGATTCTTTGCCCGTACCCCGCTCCCCCCAGATAAAAATGCTCAGATCGCTGGAGGCCATCTTTTCCGCCTGGTGTAAAAGACGGATCATACCCGCATCACGGGTGGGAAAATGGTCGAAGGCGGCGGGATGGGTTAGTTCCTGCCGCGTTAACTGGGGCGGAAGCCGTTCGATAGTCTGATGGATATCCCGATGCGCCGCCGCACTTTCGAGTACCTCTAAAAGCTTCTCATCCTCCACCGGTTTTATCAAATAATCAAAGGCGCCGAGCTTCATGGCGTTAACGGCCAGGTCCACGTCGCTGACGCCCGTCAGAACCACCACCGGAATATCCAGGCCCTTCTGACGCATGTCGCTGAGGATGTCTATCCCGCTCACGTTAGGCATGTCCATGTCCAGCAGTATAATGTCGAAGGGCTCCCGCGCCAGCGCGCCGGCTACTTCGCGAGAATCGTTAACCACCGCCAGGTTAAAGCGGCCCGTCTGCGTTAAAAAAACATTGAAATAGTTGGTCACCGCCACGTCATCGTCAACAATAAGTATCTTTTTCATGGCCTGGGATCTTCCTTGGCGGCGCCGGCGCCGCTTTGCACCGGTATCCGGATGGTAAACTTGGCGCCGCGGCCAGGCTCACTGGTGACGGAGATGGTTCCGCCGTGCTCCTCGATTATCCGGTAGGCAATGGCCAGCCCCAGCCCCGTCCCTCCTTTGGCCCGCTTGGTGGTGAAAAAGGGATCGAAAATCTGTTTCATGGTCTTCTGGTTCATCCCCACCCCGTTGTCCTCGACCTCTACGACCAGGTCTTTATTCTCCCTCCGGGTGCGGATGGTGATCAAACCTTTAACGCCCTCCCGCATGGCATGGCTGGCATTGACCAGCAGATTGACGAAAACCTGTTCGATCTTTTGGGAGTTTCCCGTGAAACTCGGCAGATCCTCCGCCAAATCCAGCTTGATATCGGCGCGCTTATGCACCTCGTTGTGCACCAGGCGGGCGCTGGCCTCGATGAGCGTATTTATATCCACCGTGTCCACTAACAGTCCTTCGTCCTTGCGGGCGAAACCCCGCAGACCTTCCACGATTCGGGTAATTCTTTCGGAGCCGTGCGCCATATCGTCAACCAGAGTCATAATGTGTTCCCGGAGGAAATCATAATCAAGCCGGGCAATCTTCAGATTCGGATGCGACTTATAGTACTCGTCCACAAGCGGCAGCAGGTCATCCAGCGCCTGCTTAACGATCTTTATATTTCCGCGGATGAACTGGTTGGGATTGTTGATCTCATGGCCGATGCCGCTGACCAGTTGTCCCAGCGAGGCCAGCTTGTCGGCCTGCTGCAGTTGCTGATCGTAGGTCTTCTCCAGCGTGACGTCCCGGTAAAACTCCAGAATGCCGTCCACTTCGTGCCGCTGGTTATAAACCGGCAGGGCGTGCACCTGTAAATATCGATCATTGTGCTTCATGGTGAGCATTAGCGGCGTCTTGTCCCTAAGGATCCGGGCCAGCCGGCAGTCTTTGCAGGGCCGGTCTCTCTCGAAAAAGGTTCGATAACAAAAATCACCCGGTTCCACGTTCTCCCGATTGGTCATAATGATCTTACGGTTCTTGTCAATCAGCACCACTTCATCCGGTATGGCCTTGAACATCGTCTCCAGGCGGAACTTGGCCTCTTCCCAGCCCCGGTTGAGCCGGTCCATGTAGGAATTCACAATGCTGAGATTGTTTTTTTGCTCCTCGAGCTCTTTCGTGCGGGAGGCAATCTCGGCCTTCAACTCCTGCAGACGGCGGTGGTAATCCGCCTCTTCTTTCTGGATCAGGGCGATTTTCTCCCGGAGTTCCTTTCGTTCCAGGGCCAGATTAAGAATGCGGCCGATTTCATCCAGCATCTTCTGCTCTTCCGGCAGCAGCTCATATTTATCATCCGGATAACCCACCCGGACCTCGCCTTTATGCTGCTTTCCTACCACCAACTTGACCGATAGATAGTTTTTCGAAGAAATTTTTTGTCCGTACTCCACACCCTGATAGACTGAATATACCAACACTTCTTCCGGATAAAGCATCCCCTCGCTAAGATACCGCGGCAGCTTACTAAAAAATTCATCCACGGAACTGGAAACCTCAATCCAGTCGGCCACCTCGTAAAGGCAGGCCAATTCCTTTATTCTTTCATTTTTTTCCCATTCCTCCTTTTTACTTAACCCTTCCACCTTGTTACCGAAGAACAGCCATACCCCCCCGCTTTCGGTCTCGGCAAATCCGGCCTTTAGAGGTATGGATCGGGACTTGTTATCTTTGGCGCTGTAAACGGCAATGCTTCGGATCCCCGCTCTGGCCTGGGCCATCGCCGCTCGGAACATCATGCTTGAGTCCGACGTTATGACCTCGCTCAGATAACGGTGCCGCAGAGAAGATTTTTGGGAGTAATCTTTGTCGAAAAGCTCGTTGACGTGAAGTATCTGTTCTTCGTCATCCACTACCAGCAGGTAGTCGAAAATACTTTCCATAAAATAGTAAAGACTTTCACGCCTGAGCATGACCAAGAACCTCCCCTCAAACCTGCCTGCCCTCGGAAAACCTTCCCGGCACAGGCTTTTTGTATTATCAATACCTGACTCTGAACCTGTCGGTGCCTACGTCCCTGATTTGCTTTTTGTACTTCTCTCCATGGGTCAGGGGCGGCGGAATCGAACCCGTACGAAAACCCGTCTCCGCGGCAACCAGACGCAGCTTTCCCTCATCCAAAACGCGCTCTTGACCCGTGTTCCAATAAAAGCACCGCCTGGGGCCGAGTTTATCACGCATTATACCCTCAATTTCCCGGAAGGGCTCGGATCCTGTTTCAATACCGAACTCCGCCGCCAATACCTGCAGTATTTCTCTCCCGGAAACGCCCGCCGGCGGCTCCACCGTCCGGGAAAACTCGATTACCTGGCCTTCAAAGTTGCACCTGGTGCCGCCGGCCTCCAGGTAGGTCGAGCCCGGCAACACTACATCAGCATACTGGGTGGTCTCGGTGTCTGTCCAGTCCATAGTTGCCAGGAATTCCAAATTCTCAAACCACACGCCGCTCTGCCCCCAGGCCAAAGGGTCTTCTCCTATTATCAGCGCCGCCCTTATCTCTCTGTCGGTCAGTAGTTTACGTAACTCCGCGTGACTGGCGGCGCCGGCATAACTACCCTCCGGAGCAACCCGGCCGGGACCAAATACCGGATCTGCGCCCATTATCTCCAGAGAAGCACTGTTAGAGATGGTTCGCGGCAGAAGCAGATCCGCTTCCCGGCCGACTGCCCTCAGCAGTACGATAAAGTTGGCTATCGTCTCCATATCACCCGGGGCCTGGTCCTGGTTACGATCGGGACTGTGAATGAATACCATCTTTTTTGCCTTACGGATAATCTCGGCGGCCTGGCGGATGCCCTCCGGAGCAACACCCGATAGATCGGATACCCGCTCCATCCCAAAATCCCGCCGGGCCAAAAACTCTTTACCACCTTCTATCTTATTGATAAAGCCCGCCTTAAAGTAGCCTTGATCCAACAGCACCTGCAGGATTCCGTTCCACAGAACGGCCGCCCTGCCCCGCATGGGATCCAAGGCCAGGGTTGATAAAAGCTGGTCGGTCGTATCCAGCGCGGAATTGGATACGATAAGCTTGGCGCCCGCCTTGACCGCCTGTATCACCTTCACGGCCAGAATCAGGTGATCTGACTCCATCGAGGTGTTGTTGCAGATTATCAGGTCAGCCCGGTCGATACAGGACCGATCGGCGGTGGAAGCGGTAAAACCCAAAGATCTATCCAGCACCCCGGCTTCCTTGCCGGCGCCCAGAATCGAAAGGGAGGCCACGTTATTGGTCCCCACACCCTCTCGGGCGATGCGGCCCGCCAGGTACAGCTCCTCGTTGGTAAGCTCCGGGGATACAAAGACCGCCGCCTTGTCGGGGCCGTATTTGTCAGCCACCCTTCTCATCCCCCTGACTATCATTTGCCCGGCCTCTGTGATCTCCACTTTCCGCCTTTCCCTGCCGCTGCGGACCTCCGGGGCGACGATCCTTTTCTGTTTAATAAAGAGCTCATGACCAAACCTGCCGTATCGGCACAAATACTCGCCCCAAACCCCGGACGAGCCCACAAAATAGCGATCCCCGCCGAATCTCTTGACCGTGATCGGACAAGCTAATGAGCAGAAACCACAATGCGTCTTTCCATCTTCCGTATAAAGTGAGGCTCGACCGGGAAAAGGATACTTAAAAGTCAGGGCCCCCGTGGGACAGGAATCCACGCAGTTGCCGCAGCTCACGCAACTCGTTTGCACCAGCGGATCGTTCAACGCCGGTCTCATCTCCGTCTGGAAGCCCCGCCCCACCAGTCCCAACGCGGATATGGGCAAAATCCGGGCGCAGGTCCGGATACACCTGGCGCAAAGAACGCATTTATTGGGATCATAGACGATATAAGGATGACGATCGTCCACCTTGTGCCGGCGCACGTAACCTTTGAATTTATTCATATCCACGCCGTACTGCTCGGCATAGAGCCTCAGATTACAGTCCTCGAACCGGAGGCACCCGCAGGAAAGGCACCGTTCGCATTCGTGCTCGTTGTCTTCGTACTCGAAGCCGGTCGCCACCTCGTTGAAGTTGCTCTTCCGCAATTCTACGTCGATCACGTGCACCTCGTGACGGGGACTTTCCTTCACCTCGCCCAGTTCGGTTTGCCCGGGCTTGCTCCAGAACTCCTTTTTCACCACAAAAGGCTTCGCCTCCGGCTTTTGGCCCGTTAAATAGGCGTCAATAGCGCGGGCCGCCCGCTGGCCGTCCCGGATAGCGTCTATTACCACCGTCGGGCCGTCATCGGCCGCATCCCCGCCCGCAAAAACACCCTCAATATTGGTCTTCATAGTCTCGGTATCGACCACGAAGGTGCCCCATCTGGTTACTCCTATATCCTTACCCTTCACCTGGGTCAGCCCCTCCAGGACGGGCGCCTGTCCGATGGCCGCAACCGCCATCTGGCATTGCTGTTCGAACTCGGAGCCCTCCAGAGGGATCGGCCGCCGCCGGCCGGACTCGTCCGGCTCCCCCAGCTTCATCCGGATGCACCGCAGGGATTTGAGCTTGCCTTGCTCCTTCACAATACCCACCGGCGCCGCCAACTCCATGATCTCGATGCCTTCCTCGAGGCAATCTTCAATCTCCATCTCGTCTGCCGGCATCTCCGCCCGCGTCCGGCGATACAGGATAATCACCTTGTCCGCCCCCAGCCGCCACGAGGTCCGCGCCGCGTCCATCGCCG
>LJUC01000112.1 GCA_001303695.1 Phycisphaerae bacterium SM23_30 | reverse complement strand
GGATAAATCGAAACAATCTTAACGGAATAATTCCGTCCAGACATTGGAGGCCCATTTCCACTCTCCCTCGGAAAGGGTCTCTGATGAAACGCCCCCCGGTCCCGTACCGGGGGGTGTTATAAAAAACAGGGACGGGCGGCGCTCGAGAGGCGCTTCGCATCGGCAATCTATACCAACAGGCCCTTGAGAGACGACCGCGGCGTGCGTTAAAATGAACTTTTGCAAAACTCTGGTTAAAATAAATTTGTAAAAGCAGCGACTAACGGGAGTGTTAAATGCCACCGGAAAAACAGCCCCATGCCTGCGGCGGCGGGAAAAACAGTTCCATGGCCGCTTTTTTACTATTTGCTTATTGGAATTTTTGTTGTAGGGTGAGTAAGCGGTTACCCACGCGGTGAATATAATATAAAAGTTGCAGGGTGGGCGTTTAGCCCGCCTAGAAAGGGCCGCCGGCGTGGCGCCGGCGACCTCTGAAAAATTAGGACCATAGCAAAGACAGGAAACAAGCCATGCCGCCCCCCCAGGAAATCCAGAAAATCTCCGAGACCCTCTGGGAAATCCCACCCTCCTACAAGCCCGGCATGCGCGTCCCGGCCCGCATCTACGCCACCCCGAAGCTGCTCGAAGAGATGGACGAGGGCATTTTTCAGCAGGTAACCAACGTGGCCCTGCTGCCGGGCATCATTGATTATGCCTTCTGTATGCCCGACGGCCACTGGGGCTACGGTTTCCCCATCGGCGGGATGGCCGCGATGGACCTGGAAAAGGGCGTTATCTCCCCCGGCGGCATCGGCTTCGACATCAACTGCGGCATGCGTCTGGTCCGCACCAACCTTACCTACGATCAGGTCAAGCCCCACCTTCGCGAACTGGTCGATAAACTCTTCCGGCGCGTCCCCGCCGGCGTCGGAAAGACCGGCATTGTCAAGACCGACCGCGACGAGTTTCGCCGCCTTACCGAACAGGGCGCCCAATGGTGCATCAAGCACGGTTACGGCCTTCAAGAAGACCTCGAACGCACCGAAGATTTCGGCTGCATCGGCGGCGCCGATGCCTCTAAGGTCAGCCACAAGGCAGTGGATCGAGGCTACGACCAGGTCGGCACCCTGGGTTCCGGCAACCATTACCTGGAAATTCAGGTCGCCAAACCCCAAAACGTCTATGATAAAGACCTGGCCCGGTCCTTCGGCATCGATCAACCGAACCAGGTCGTCGTGATGTTCCACTGCGGCAGCCGGGGTTTCGGCCATCAGGTTGCCACCGACTACCTGCAGCGTTTCCTCAAGGTGATGACCGACAAATACGGCATCAAAATGCCCGACCGGGAACTCGCCTGCGCCCCCTTTCAATCTCCCGACGGCCAGGATTACTTCGCCGCCATGAACTGCGCCATCAACATGGCCTTCGCCAACCGCCAGGTTATTTTACATCGTATCCGCGAGGTCTTTTCCGACGTTTTCGGCAAAGATCCCCTGGACCTGGGCCTGCATCAGATATACGACGTCTGCCATAACACCGCCAAGATCGAAAAACACCACGTTGCCGGCCAAGATCGCCCGGTGCTCGTCCATCGCAAAGGGGCCACCCGGGCCTTCGGCCCTGACATGCCGGGCCTGCCCGATATTTATAAAAAGACCGGTCAACCCGTCATCATCGGCGGCAGTATGGAAACCGGCTCCTATCTGCTCGCCGGAGTCGAGGCCGGCAAGCAGGCCTTTTTTTCCACCGCCCACGGCAGCGGCCGCCTTATGAGCCGACGTCAGGCCAAAAGGACATTCCGCGGCCAGCAGTTGAAAAAAGACATGGAAGCCAAAGGAATTTACCTCCGCTGCGTCAGTTTTTCCGGGCTGGCCGAGGAGGCCGGCGGCGCCTATAAAGACATCGACGACGTCGTCGCCGCTACCGAACGGGCGGGCCTGTCTAAACGCGTCGCCCGGTTCACCCCCATCGGCAACATCAAAGGATAACCTGTACCGCCGGCAGGTTATGCCCGATGGTCGATAAGAAGTCACTAGGGGACAGGATGGATTTGGAAGAATATTGGGATTTCGATAAGAAGAGGCGGCTTAAACAGGACCAAGCAGAGCTCGGCCCTGCCGCCCAATATTAATGGTATAGGAATTTGTATTTGTGGATAACTCAAACAGCCCCTCAGGTAAAATGAGGGGGTAATTCGTAACTAATTTGGCATACTAGGTTACACCCCCCGACTTTACGTCGGGGGCTAAATAAAAAGTCCCGCCGAAGGCGGTTAAGTTCTTATCTTCCCTTTTCGATAATCATTTCTAATCGCTCTTAAAATACATCTCACCTTTTGCTCGTTTTCGATTTGCCTTGAATTGATCTACAATATTTTTCATATCTTGCTCAAATTCATCTGATTTGCCTTTCTCGAAATAATATATGCCGTCATCGGCGTCGCGCCCTTTGTTATATACTCGAAAATCAATCTCCTCACAGGGCGCCCACTTGCCCTTCACGCAGTCGTAAAATTTTTCTGTTTCCAATTCATACATAAGAGCCAAATCTCCAGGTATCACCCGCGGCACGTAACCTTCCGGTTCGTCTTCAAAAAACTTGTCGAACACATTTTCCTGCAAACCCTTCAGAAGAGGATAGCGGAAGTCCTGCATCTCCTCTCCGAATTCCGATACCACCGACAGCTTCGGTCGGCACATTGCGATCACCCACGCGCTTCCTATGATTCCCAGGTGATTGGGATAACAAGCCTCCTTCGGATCGGGCCGGTATTTTTCGCTCAGCTCTTCCTCTTTAATTGAGCCGATATGCACCACCATCAAGTCCGGTCGATTTTTCTCGCTGATCTTGTACGCGCGCCAAATTTCTTCTCTTTTGGATTTGATTCGATTTTGTTGTTTTCCATTTTTCAGGGGGAAAAGCCCCGTATCGCTGGTTAGAAGCAGTCTTTTTACTTTTTTACCGGTTCTAATCGTAAAGAACAATCCTACGCTTTGATCCCGGCTGAGCGATTCATCATGATAGGACGGCAATACGCGCATTTTCAAGTGTTTGCCCACCGAGAAATCGTGGCCGGCATTTAAAGTATAAATCTTCTCAATGCACTTTTTATCTCTTAAATCAAGCAGCCCTGAAAACTTCATAAAGGAACCGTTGTTCAGATAAATATTAACCTTTTTTTTCGTCCTAATGTTGGATTTTTTCTGCGCCGTTTTTTCTTCCTTATTTTTCACCTCCTCCAGTCGTTTGTTGTATTCATTTAATAGTGTCATTATCGATTCGAAATCAATAGTATGGTCGTTATGGGCGTGGGTCAGTATGATATTATCAATGTCGCAGATGCGACAGCCCGCCTCATGAAAGTTCTCTAGAAAGTTATAACCCGGATCGATCACGAAGCCTTTTCCCTTATGCCATAAAAAATAACCGCCTCCTTTGCTCCTTTCCCGGTCGCTGGTTGGTATGGCCGGGGTGTACGAATTCCAGCGCCGCAAAACCATAAACACCGAATACTTATTATCCAGATTGCTTTCCGGCGTTAAAAATTGCTGCTGTTTATTCTCCCATTCTTTTTTCTTTTTTAGAAATTCATCCGCTTCTTTCTTATATGCCTTGCGTAGATTTACTATAAAAGCCTGCAATTCCGGCAGTCTCTCTTCCGCCTTTGCCTCTTTGATTTTTGCCTTCGGAAATAACTTCTTCCATTCCTTCTCGAAATTTCGTCCCGCCGTCCGGCAGATGAAACGAAAGACATTTTTGTATTCATCAGGTTTAATTTTGATAGCCTGGCGGATATCCTCAAAAGATCTTTTGAGGTTACCGCGGTTATATTCCGATATTGATCTGTTTCGCCAGACCGTTGCATTCTTGGGGTTTATCTTCAGTGCCATATCGAATAACTTAATGGCTTCCTCTTGCTTCTTGTCGGAAAGAGCCAGGCCTTTGTTGGACAGGGCCATAGCGACCTGAATTTTTATTTTTTCCGTATCATCGTTTCGGCACCTATGGATAACCTTGTTATAAACTTTAATGGCATCTTTATGCCTGCCCTTTCGACTTAAGGTTTCACCTTTATTGATTAAGGCGGCGGCAACTATTTCTTTGAGTACTTTTTCCTCCGTGTTCCCGTATCGTTTGTCGAGTTCTTCATATGCGGCAACGGCCTCTTCAGTCTTTTCCTTCTTTTCCAAGACTATGCCCTTGTTTAACAGCGCCGTCGCAACATTTTCTTTTAATTCGGCTGTCTTGGTGTCATGAAACTTTTTGATTACCTCATCAAAAATTTTAACGGCCTCTTCAAACCTTTTCAGCTTTCCCATTAAGACGCCTTTGTTAATCAATGCCATAGCAATTTGTTCTTTTAGTTCAATTTCCTGGGCTTTACCGCAGCGACGAATAATTTCGTCGTAAACCTTAATTTCCTCATTACTCTTGTTCAGATCTCCAAGAGCCACTCCTTTATTAAACAGGGTGGTAGCCACCATTTCCTTTAATTCTACTTCCTCATCCTCGCCAAAACGGCGCACCAATTGGTCGTAAGCTTCGATTTCGGCCCGGGTATTTTTTTGCTCCCCGAGAGCAATTCCCTTATTGAACAACGCCCTTGCCACGCTTTCTTTCAACTCAATTTCCTTAGCATCATAGAATTTTTTAATCACTTCATCATAAGCCTTGAATTCTTCCTTTTCTTTTTTCATTTGGTTGAAGGCAACCCCTTTGCTTACCAGCGCCTTAGCCACCAATGACAAATCCGCCATGTCCGTAGATTTACCAAACAATCTCACCAGTTCATTAAATATTTTTACGGTTTCATCCAGCCTGTTTTCTTCTAAAGCAATTCTTCCTTTTAAATATATGGACCAGGCATTGAATCCTTCCGACTCCGACCGCGACTGTAATTTTTTAAGCTCTTTTATGAATGCATCTTTATTCCCGTCTATTCTGTATTTTCTGCCTAAGATCTCATATTCTTTTTTAAAATTAGTCATAATTTTTTCCTAAAATAAGTTAAATTCCACCTAATTTTTTCATTCTATCAAACAGCTCTTTTTCGCGTCTTTTCGTGAGACATAATTATTTTACGGATCTGTCGGCGGGTCCTCCGGCCGCTCATTTGCCTAAATGGCTTTATGTTTGTGATCCTATTATATCTTTATCGGAGTTCTTTTCAAGGCAAAATGTCGCGCTACAGGGGATTTTTAACTCTCGATTTTACGTGGCGGGGTAATTTTATTATTTACGCATAGATTTGGGGGGGGCGAGGGTTGCCCCAGATAACGGAGAGTAATATTAAATGACGGATTTGAGAAAGGCGTCAGGCAGGAGGCATCGAGTTTTCGAGGGTCGTTTGCTGTGGGTCGGGGTTTTGGATCGTAGGGATCGAGGGGGGGGATATCGGGGCGTCGGCAAGAGGGAGGATTTTACGACTGGAATTTTCATTTGACATTTGTCATAATATGGACTTCTGGCGTAATTTTGCGATTTTCAGGGAAATATTTTGAAGGAAGGTTACAATTTATGGATAAAGCGGATTATTTAAAAGAGTACGTCGAGCATATTGACATCAAGGCCTTTGATGCGACGGGCATAATTAACCAGATGAGGAAGATGTCGTTCACGGCCCGGGAGACGGCGCGGGCGGCGGATATATATCTGGAGATGCTGCGGGATGAGGATTGCACCGTGATATTATGTTTGGCGGGCAGCACGGGGGCGGCGGGATGCCTGCAGATATATGCCGACATGATGGCATACAATCTGGCGGACGTGGTGGTGGCCACGGGGGCGGCGATTGTGGACATGGATTTTTTCGAGGCGTTGGGATTTCGGCATTACCAGGGATCGGCGGAGGCGGCAGACGGCGTATTGCGGCAAAATTATATTGATCGCATCTATGACACCTATATCGACGAGCAAGAGCTGCAGGTGTGTGATATGACCGTAAAGGCGATTGCCGACGGTCTGGAGCGAAGGAGTTATTCCTCGCGGGAATTTATCCGGGAGATGGGACGTTATCTGACGGATCACGCCAAGAAGAAGGGTTCGCTGGTGGAACTGGCGTATCGGCATAAGGCGCCGATTTTTTGTCCGGCGTTTTCGGATTCCAGCGCGGGTTTCGGGCTGGTCCAGCATCAATATGAAAACAAGGATCATCACGCGGGGATTGATGCGGTGCAGGATTTTCGGGAATTGACCGAGATCAAGATGCGTGCGGAAGTTACGGGATTATTTATCGTGGGCGGCGGGGTTCCCAAGAATTTTGCCCAGGACACGGTGATTTGCGCGGAGGTTTTGGGCCGTGAGGTTCCCATGCATAAATATGCGGTGCAGATAACGGTGGCGGACGTACGGGACGGGGCGTGTTCGAGTTCCACGCTGCGAGAGGCGCGTTCCTGGGGCAAGGTCCAAGAGGGGCGTCAGCAGATGGTGTATGCCGAGGCCACCAGCGTTTTGCCTTTGATAGTCAGTTATGCTTATCATCAGGGGGCCGGACGGGGAAGGAAGCGGCGGGCGTGGGAGGCGATTTTTTAGTATTTTCCGGGAGCGATTAATTAATGACGAATTGCCGAAGCTGTAAGCCGAGGGTTTTAGGTGATGTTGAAAAGATATATGCCGTACCGGTGGCAACGTTTTCCAGAAGAAGAGATGGAAAGGCGGGGGCGGGAATATTTTAAGTTAATGAATGCCAGGCGGAGCGTGCGGGCGTTTTCGGGGCAGCCGGTGGGTCGGGAGCTGATAGAGCTGGCGATTCGGACGGCCTCGACGGCGCCGTCGGGGGCGCATCGGCAGCCGTGGCGGTTCGTGGCGGTGAGCGATCCGGAGGTGAAACGCCGGCTTAGAGAGGCGGCGGAAAGAGAAGAATATGAGTTTTATGAGGGGCCCGGGCGAAATGAACAGTGGCTGGCGGCTTTGGAACGGCTGGGGACCAACCGGCATAAGGAGTTTCTGGAGGCGGCACCGTGGCTGGTGGTGGTTTTTGAGCAGCGCTACGGGATAAACGCGGACGGTTCAAAGCGGCAAAATTATTACGTCAGTAAAAGCGTGGGGATCGCCTGCGGGATGTTTATCGCGGCGGTGCATCAGATGGGCCTGGCGACGCTGCCCTATACGCCGGCGGCGATGGGATTTTTGTCGGAGATTCTGGGAGGGGCGAAAAATGAGCGGTCATATATTGTTTTTCCGGTGGGTTATCCGGCGGAGGGGGTGGAAGTGCCTGATCTAATCCGCAAGGGCATAGATGAGATTTGTGAGTGGAAGATCGCCGGCGAGTGATGGGAAATCCGGAGGCAGGCGCCCGAAAGCGTACTTGTTATGGTCACAGGTATTTAATAATATTATAAGGATATGGATAAACAGATGTTCAAGACGGAGCTGGATCAGCTGCAGTGGCGGGGGCTTTTGCGCCGGATGAGGGTGCTGGGATCGGCGGCGGGCCGGAAGGTAAAGGTGGACGGGGAGGAGAAATTGATGTTCGCCTCCAATAATTACCTGTCGCTGGCGCATCATCCGGAGGTTGTGGCGGCGGTGAGGGAGGGGCTGGATCAATGGGGATACGGTAGCGGCGGTTCTCGTTTGATGTGCGGCAATACGGAGGTTCACGAGCATCTGCAAAGGCGTCTGGCGGAGATGCTGGGTAAAGAGGCGAGTCTGATTTTTCCGAGCGGTTATGCGGCCAACAGCGCGGTGCTGAGCACGCTGGCCCAAAGGGGGGATATGATAGCGGTAGATAAGCTGGTTCATGCCTCGATTATTGATGGGGCGCGGGCGTGTGCCGGGGTGCTGCGGGCGTGGCCTCATAGGCAGACCGAAAAGCTACAGCGGGTATTGGCCCGGGGCAGACATCGACGGGCGTTTATCGTGACGGATACATTGTTCAGTATGGATGGAGACAAGGCGCCCCTGCAGGAGTTGGTGGCCTTGAAGCGACGATACGAGACCATATTGATCGTGGATGAGGCGCATGCGTTCGGTTGCATCGGGCCCAAGGGGGCGGGGGTGGCGGCGGAAGCGGATTTGCTGGAGGATATTGATATTATTGTGGCGACCTTTTCCAAGGCTTTGGGGGGTTCGGGGGCCTTTGTGGCCTCCAGCCGGGAGATAATTGATTATCTGATTAATCGGGCCCGGGGTTTTATATTCACCACGGGGATACCGACGGTGAACTGCCTGGCGGCAGAAGCGGCGTTGGATGTAATCGCGGCGGAGCCGTACCGCAGCGAACGGTTGATCGATAATGGAGAATACATGAGGCGTTGCTGCTATGAAATGAAGCTAAATACCGGTGTTTCGGAGAGTTATATTGTGCCGATCCTGATCGGGGCGGCGGAGAGATCGATGAAGGTTTCTAATATTTTATGGGATCGGGGATTTATGGTGCCGGCAATCCGGCCGCCGACGGTGCCGCCGGGTGGTTCGCGTCTGCGTGTTTCGTTGATGAGCGAACATACCAAGGAAGATATTTACCGGTTATGCCAGACGATAAAAGAGGCATTAAAGGCATCTTAGCGGCCATCCCCAATCCCGATTTATCGGGATTGAGGCTGCCACGCCAAAGAAGGCTTATTTATCAAAGTTTGACTTCATAAAAACCGGTCAAATGAGAAATTTCGAGAAATTTGAGATTTGTATAAGTCAGGTTAAGGTGATATAATTTGGGGGAAATGTTAAAATGGGCAATATAGGAAATATAGGCAAGATGATAGGGCAGGTGCTGGTTGTTGAGAAAAATAAACTGCATTTGGGGGCTTGAAAGGGGTAAATATTGCGAGATTATTTGACAGAGGGCGATTTCGATGATATACTTTTACGATTTTAATGAGCGTAAGACTTACGTTCAGGGCAGTTTACGAAGAAATCCACTGGCTTTAGGTGAGCATTCCAAGGAGAACAGTGTCCGCCTATTTTGATCAAACGCATATCCAGCAGATTCTGCAAGCGGTAAATATTGTAGATGTGGTAAGCAGTTACGTGGCTCTGAAGCCCAAGGGCAAGGAGACGGTGGGATTATGTCCGTTTCACGACGATAAACGGCCTTCCCTTAACGTAAATGCGGGTAAGCAGATATTTAAGTGCTTTGCATGCGGTGCGGGCGGGGATGTTATCAAGTTTATGATGCTGCGTGAGAAGCTGACGTTTTCCGAGTCGGTCCGGCTGTTGGCAGAGCGGGCGGGGATTAAATTGCCTCAAAGGCGCAAGGAGGCGGGCCCGAAGGTAGATCGCAATGAGCTGGAGAAGGTGAATCGCTGGGCAGGGGGATATTATCGGACGTTATACGAGTCAGAGGAGGGGATTCGAGCACGTAAGTATTTGTTTGACAGAGAGATAAGTGAGGAGTCGGCCCGGCGGTTCGGACTGGGCTGGGCGGGTGGGGGCTGGGATAATCTGGTAAAGGCGGCACAAAAAGATAATCAACCACTGGATCATTTGATCCAGTTGGGGCTTGTTATAGAGAAGGAGCAAGGGGGCTACTATGACCGTTTTCGCGAGAGGCTGATATTTCCGGTGATAGACGCGATGGGCCGGGTTATCGCGTTTGGGGGCAGGACTTTAGGGGATGATGCGGCGAAGTATATAAATAGCCCGGAAAGCGTGTTGTTTGACAAAAGCCGGGCCTTATATGGGATTCAGGCAGCCAAGGACGCCATTGCCAAGGAGCGAACCGCAGTAGTGGTAGAAGGTTACACCGATTGCTTAATGGCGCATCAACAAGGACTTAACAACGTAGTGGCCACTTTGGGGACGGCGTTGACGACGGAGCATGCGCGGATTCTGAGCCGGTATGCGGATAGGATCGTGCTGGTTTTCGATTCCGACGCGGCGGGTCAGAAGGCGGCGGATCGGGCGATAGAGATATTTTTCGCCCAGCAAATTGAAGTGAGACTGGTGAGTTTGCCGAAAGGTAAGGACCCATGTGATTATTTGCTGGAGAGCGGCAAAGAATCATTTCTGAGACTGCTTGAGGGGGCCACCGAGGCGCTGGAATATAAATGGCAGGCGACGCTGAGGCGTCTAGAGCAGGCCGATACCGTAAACGGACGCAAGCGGGCGGTGGAGGAATTTTTACAGTTGTTGGCCCAGGCGTTTAGGGGGGGCGGCATGGAAGCCGTTGGGCGCGGCCTGGTGCTGAATCAGGTGGCCAAGCTGGTGGAGCAGCCTTCGGAGCAGGTACATAAAAGGATGGTTCAACTGGCGAGGCGATTAGGGGGTCAGACGGGATCAGGGCGAGGTCAGCCGATGGAAGGACAATTGCATTTGGCGCCGGATAGTTATACAAATTCGGTGAGGCAGATATTAGAAGTATTGCTGAATCGGCCGGAGATGTTCGAGACGGTGGAGGAGGTCATACCAGATCCGAAAGAGATAACCGATCCTATTTTGGGCCCGATCGCCGAGCACGTTTGGGAATATTGCCGCCAAGGAGGCCGGGGGAGTTTAGCGGAGATAATGGCGGGGATAGAGAGTACGGAGTTGAGCCGTATAGTAACGGATATGGCGCTGGCGGGGGAAAAGCGGGGTAATTATGAACAGGATATAACAGCGGCGCTGGCGGATATCGGCCGGGTAAGGCTGGGACGTGAGCGTCAGGAGTTGCGGGAGCAGGCATCCAGCGTTGCCGAAGAGTACGGGGAGGCAGCCCAGACGGCGCTGCTGCTGGATATACAATCAAAAATACGAGAGGACGGTAAGAAGTTTCCCCGCTTTCGGTAAGAAGCAGGGAGAGGCAAGGTAAATCGGATGTGCGATTACAGAGGAATTAAGACGATATAGGAGTGCGGAGTTGATCAAAAACAATCCTAAGCAAGAGCTTGCGGATCGCAGTTTGAAGGCATTGTTGGCCAAAGGCAAGCGGCGTGGTTTTATCACCTACGAAGAGATGAACGACGATCTGCCGGACGACGGATTTTCCCCGGACAGTCTGGACAATCTGCTGATGACGCTGGACGATCTGGGGATCGAGCTGATCGACGAAGCGGATATGGATCAGCAGGAGTCTAAGGTTCAGATCGGGGTGGAGGACAAGGACCTGACCGATCAGGATGCGGAGCTGGAGCGGTTATTGCGGGGCGCCGAGCCGGACCGCCGGATCGATGATCCGGTGAGGATGTACCTGACGCAGATGGGTGAGATTCCTTTGTTGAAGCGTGAGGAAGAGATAGCGCTGGCCAAGAAGATCGAGATGGCGCGGATGATGTTTCGTCGCAAGGTTCTGGAGAGTGATTTTGCGATGGGGGGTGCGGTGACGATCCTGGAGCAGGTGCACCGGGGCGATTTGCCTTTTGACCGGACGATGCGGATCTCGACGTCGAATCATTCGTTGAAGAATTCGGTGATGAGGCGGATGCCGGAGAATCTGCAGACGGTGCAGCGGATCATGGAACAGAACGAGCGGGCCTGGCAGAAGCTTTTCGAGGAGGAGAATCCGGAGGCGCGCAACAAGATCAAGCAGCAGTTTCGTCGTCGTCGTCGTCATGCGGCGTTGCTGCTGGAGGAGCTGGGTCTGCGTACCAGTCGGGTACAGCCTTTGATGCACAAGCTGCAGAATATTCTGGACAAGCTGAGGAACCTGGACCGGAAGCTGTCGGATCCCGCCGCCGAGTTTGGCGAAGAGGATTTAATGGTGCTCCGGGAAGAGCGCTTGGGTCTGGAGGGTTTGACGCTGGAGGACGCCGAGGAGTTACAATCGCGCTGCCGCAAGATACGCAAGGCGTTTGCGGAGTACGAGCATGCCAAGCGGCAATTAAGCGGGGCGAATTTGCGTCTGGTGGTTTCGATTGCCAAGAAGTATCGCAACCGGGGGTTGAGTTTTCTGGATATAATCCAGGAGGGGAACACGGGTTTGATGCGGGCGGTGGACAAATATGAGTATCGCCGGGGTTATAAGTTCAGCACCTATGCGACGTGGTGGATACGTCAGGCGATCACGCGGTCGATAGCCGATCACGCGCGGACGATACGGATACCGGTGCATATGATCGAGACGATGAG
>LJUC01000111.1 GCA_001303695.1 Phycisphaerae bacterium SM23_30 | reverse complement strand
TAAAGCGTCCCCCGCGGATGACCCCCCGCCAGAATCAAATCATCTCCCGCCGTGCGCATGATAATCCCCTCCGCCCCCAATCCCTCAATCGAAAAATCCGGATCCGCCGCTCGCCCCGCCTGCTCCCCCACCAGCAGCCGGCAGCCGCCCCCGGCGGATCGAGGAACAATGGCAAACCAGGCCCCCGTTATCTGCTCTAAAAAATATGCTAACTCCCTCGCCGCATGTTGCTCCGACGCCGACGCCTCCCCCGCCACCACTACCTCCGCCTTAGCCACACCATTCTCTGCAATCGTTACCGTCATAACCCAAACTGTCCGTCATTTAAAATAAGTCATTCGGATTTCGTCATTCGTCATTTCAAAAGTCCCCTCTCGAGGGATTTAGGGGTGTGAAATAAAAAATAACCTGTCGTGATTTATTCACACTACAATCTTTCAATCCCCAATCCCGGTTTATCCAGCACATTCATATACCCGTCCTTAATCACAAAACCGCCTTTCACCACATCGCGGGCTAGATCGAGACTCCCGTCCAGGTCTAAATATCGCGTCGCCGGCGACGCCAGCGCCGCATGAAGCGCCGCGGCAATGCTTACGATGCTCTCGTCCATACAGCCCCACATCAGATCAATCCCCGCCAAATGGGCAATCTCCCCCATCGCCAGCCCCGCCGCCACTCCGCCGCATTTCATCAGCTTGATATTGTATATCCCGAAAGGATGCGGAGCATGCGCAAGCCTCAGAGCGTCTTTGGCATTCAGTAAGCTCTCGTCGGCGGCGCTCCCTTGACGCACCTTCTCCGTTAATAAATGCATTCCCCGGATATTATCCGCCGCCAGCGGCTGCTCCACAAACTCAAGGTCGAGCGCCTCGGCCTTTTCGACAAATTCCGTGAACGTTTCCGCCGAATACCCCTGGTTGGCATCCACCCGGATGGCAATATCCCCGCCCGCCTTTTCCCGCAGCTTATGCAGCACCTCCAGATCCTCTTCGAGCGATTTGCCGATCTTGACTTTCAGTATTTGAAACCCCCGATCGATATATTCCTGGGCTTCCGCCAGCGACTCCTCGGCTGACTTGATCCCGATAGTTATAGACGTCGGCAAGGAGGTATGAACCCTGCCCAGCATCTCGACTAAAGGCACGTCCAGATGTTTGGCCAAAGCATCATGCAGGGCCATATCAATCGCCGCCCGCGCCGCCGGCGCCTGCGGCATCTTCTCCTCCAGTTTCCTGCAGACGGCCTTGATATGCCGAACATCCTTACCCAACAGCAAAGGTTCCAAATATTCCTCCAGCGCCCCCCGGCAGTCGTCAAAACTCTCGCCGGTCACCGACTCCCCCGGCGAGGCCGCCCCCATGCCCCATGCGCCGTCATCCGTCTCGAACTGCACAAAAATATTTTCCACCGCCTCGATCGTCTTATAGGCAATCGTGTACGGCCGCGCCAAATCCAGATTTTCCGTCCAGTATTTAACCTTAACAATTTTCATGCCTGTCTGATTTTAATAATATCTCCATATAAAAAACAATTGTTTTTTCAGTATGATCAACCTGAACTGTTACTCCCCCATCAATCCGCCCAGACCCTAATGACGGGTGGCAGCCTCAAGCCCGAGGACTTGGGGATGGTTACCCCTATAGATAATGTAACCCCCAAACCCGACCCTAAGAGAAATAACATCATCCGAATACCAAACGCTCCCCACCATCTTTATTCGTTATTCAAAACTCGTCGTTCATTCGGAATTCGAATTTCTTCATTCGTCATTTACTTCTCCTTCGTCCGTTTTTAATCGCAGACGATCTCGATAAGCTCAAGGCGTTGGCGGAAATTTTAGAAGGGACGGCGTGGAAGACAAAGAAGCGATGATGGAGCAGTTGGCGCAGAAGTACGCCGACGCGGCGATCGATTATCTCGACGGGGTGACGGTGCCGTACGACGACTGGTGGTTCAACTGCCGACCGAGCAACACCGAGCCCTTGCTGCGGCTGAACGTGGAGGCGGAGAATGAGAAGACGCGCGACAAAAAATTCGATGAGTTGAAAGCGATTTTAGGCGGGCCGGTGGATCATTAAGAACGAAATCCCCAGGATAAACCTGGGGGCTAAATATGAATTTATTTAAATATGCTGGTGCAAGCACAAGCATGGCACACGGCATTAATCTTTGTGTAGTATTGATGCCAATATCACCAGGCCGGCGAACCAGAGCATCATCTGCAGGGCCCAAAAAGGGATGCTTTTCTCGAGAGAAAGCCGGGCGGGCAGTGGATGTTGTCTTTGTTTTAAGGTTTTTTCTATTTCTGAGGCCCAAACCCAGCAAAACAGGGCGGGGATAAATAATAGTACGCCGATAATTCCTAGAAGGGCAGCTATCATACCCTCGATTTCAGAGTCGAAAATAAAAGCCGAAGCCAGTAATGACATCGATGAGATCATACAAAAAGAAGCGGCATAAATGATTTTACGGGAGATTTTATGGTGGCAAAGCAGTTTTTCGGCGGGGGTATCGGGGGCGTATTGCCAGAGGATGATGTTAAAGCGTTGCAGATATTTTTTAATACGATAACGGTAGTATTTGATTTTTTTGAGGAAGGAAAGTTTCTTTTCAATAATTCCGCTGAAGCTGAAACCTAAGGTATCATCTTCATATTGGCAGACATATAACATAAGGGATTTCGCCGGGAATTTATAGATGAGCGACTGTTTGGTATCTTTAATACCGTATATTTGTTTTTCTTGTTGAGGGGAAGTCATCGGGCCATGTCTTTTATCCGGTTCGCCCAGAATTTGGATGACCTGCTCAATAGTAGTAAGGCCGCGGAGACGCTGCATAATGTCCTTCATATCCTTTTCTTCGGGCCGGGGCATTTGGTCGATTTTTTTTAACAGTCCGGTTCCGCCCCCACAGGCGGGACAGAAGTATATCGCCATCACCCGGTTATGTTCTTTGAGAAAAAGATGATAGGTGTTTTGTTTGAAGTAGAATCGAACGGGCAGAGCAGGATTTTTAGCCCATTGGTCCAATTTGCCGCAACGACAAAGAGGATAATCGTGATGTCGATTACGCAAATCATGACCGCCGCAGTGCAAGCAGTATATATCCGGAACCGTGAAATCTTTCGAGAGTTCGAGAGAGTAACTATCAGACTCGGCATTATAGGCGATAGGGATTCTCGGATCTGCTGCCTGCTTTTCCAATAAACCACATTGGCATTTGGACATGGTTCCTGCCGTCTTTTTATTATAGCATCTTGTTTTGGGGGCTAAGAGCCCACCCTGCCTTTTTGTTCATTTCGCCGGTGGAAATAATTTTTAGTAACTTTATAGAGGATAGCGGAGTAAACAACGATAGCGCTTAGTACTATTAAAATACTTAAAGTAAAATACATCGCATCTTCATGTTGAAAGGGAACACTAATATCAAATTCGATGCCATATCCGTAAAACTCAGGGTATGGTTCGAAAAGTTTGCTGATTCCTTTTTTAAGGGCGATAATGAAAAAAAGTAATTCAGGTCCGAAGATCAGCCACATGCCGATTAGGATAATTCGTTTATAAGGGTAATTACAGGCCTTGCGGTAGGTGTCGCCCATGGCGTAAATACGACCCAGCGGGTCGATTTCGGCATGCGAGGTCAAAGGGGTGGCGCAGCGGCGGCAATAATGGGCGATGGATAGATTGGCCGTAAGGCAATTAGGGCAAGCGGACCAATTATTAAACAAATCCCGTCGTAATTTTTCGAGGCGGCCCGGCGCCGGTTGCTTGTGCAGCGAAAGAAACGGAAGAATAATTCCGAAGATTAAACCAATAAGGCAAAGAAAGGCCACGCTGATTATAATTGCCCACAATTCATTTGCATATTCCGGCAGCATCAAGAGTAAAAATATTAAAACGACAATAACCAGGATGCCCAGAAGAAACGCCTGCCTGACGACCGGCTGGATATTGTCCTTATGAAGGGATTTTGCTCGACCGGGTGCTTTTTCACCCAGAACAGGTTCAAAATCAGGTGTTTCGAGGCCGTCGGGGGTGGCGCCGCAGTTCCAGCAGAGGTCGAAGTCGGCGTCCACGGTCTCCCGGCAGCGGGGGCATTTCCAGGTGCGATCTGATGCGTTATTACCCATAACCAATTGCTCGTCCGAGATTTAATGGTCCATAACCCTATGAATCGCGGCATAGAATATAAGCATTTTAACCCGACGAGGTCCGGGGGAAAAGTAAAAAAAAAGATGCTGCGGGAGAAAGGGACAACCGCAGCATCGTATATATATTATGGTGGGTACAGGACCCACCGGAGAAAATATTATGCTAATACCTTTTGCCGGGGGGTGTATTCGAGGTTGAGGTCATCGGCGACGTGTTTATAGGTGCACAGGCCGTCGAAGACATTGACGCCGAGGGCCAGGGCGGGATTTTCCCGGCAGGCTTTTTCGACGCCCTGGTCGGCCAATATGTACCAATCAAATAATAAATTGAAGCTTGGCCTACTAAGCATTATCCTTTTTTCACGTCCCTTTAATCCTGCATCCCTTTGAGTAATTTTTCCAAGGTTGTTTTTGCGTCGCCCAGCAACATTATGGTTTTATCCATTTTATATAGAGGATTTTCCACTCCCGAGTATCCCGGTTTGTCGTCGAGATTACAGACGATAACACTTCGCGCTTCCAGCGCCATGAGAATGGGCATGCCCGAGATGGGAGTTCCTTCTTGTTGTATGGCTGCCGGATTGACAACATCACAGGAGCCAATTATAAGCGCCACGTCGGTATGAGGAAAATCACTGTTAATTATGTCCATTTCCACCAACTTATCGTAATTTACATTGGCTTCGGCCAACAGGACATTCATGTGCCCCGGCATTCTACCGGCCACGGGGTGGATAGCGAATTTTACATCGACCCCTTTCTGCTCCAGAAGTTGAGACATTTGGGTAACTATGAATTGCGCCTGCGCCAATGCCATGCCATAGCCTGGTATTATCACCACTTTTTTTGCTTTTTTAAGGAGGTCTGTTGCGCTGGCATAGGGATCTGCCGGCGGAGTCTTTGGTTTTGTATGTTTCTGAACATCAGGCATAAGCCGGTCTTCTTTGCTTATGGTTTCTTTGGATAATTTCTTGGCTTGACCGATCAGGACTTTGGGCAGACTGCGGTTCATGGCAACACACATAATGTGCGTCAGGATGGAGCCGGAAGCGGCAACCGTCGCTCCACAGGCGATAAGCAGCCGGTTTTGGATGATAATACCGCAAAATGCTCCGGCCAATCCTGCGGTGGCGTTGAGCAGGGAAATCAATACCGGCATATCAGCGCCGCCGATGCGAATGGCAAAAACGACACCCAGCAGGATGGATAGGAATATCAGGACCAGGAGCAAATAGACGCGGATGGGGTTATTCATCCAAAGGGCGGCCAGACCGATCGAAATAACAAGAATCGCAAGGCCCAGAAGGACGGTGGAATGATGGGGCAATATTGTTGGGCGTTGATTGATCTTATTGGCGAGTTTTCCGCTGGCGATCATGCTGCCGCTGAATGTTGCAGCGCCTATAATAAGCCCCAGAATACCGGATATTTGGCCGATTAATTCATTATGGTAAACATTTAACCGGTACAGTTCAATAAAAGATACCAAAAAAGCCGCAATACCGCCCGCCCCGTGCTGGAAGGCAATCATAGCGGGAATCTGAACGGCGTTTACCCGAAGTGCGACCATCGTTCCCACGAGGGATCCGGCGAGAATGGCAATAACAATTATATCCAGGTGGAAAATATCATGACGCCATAACACCAGGGCAAAGGCGGCAAATAGCGCAAAGGCGTTTATGATGTTGCCGGTCCGGGCGGGTTTGGGATATCGGAAGAGGTATATCCCCAGAATCAATATGAGGATGATTACCAGGTCAAGAAGGAGATTGTACCAGATCACAAGATTGTCCTGTCCTTAGTTTATCCGAACGTCAAGGTTTGTTTTTTATTATCCGTATATGTTTAGCCGGTCAGATTTTGGTTGTCCTTTTTAAAAAGTTTCAGCATGCGGTCGGTAATCACAAATCCGCCCACGACATTGAAAGCAGCCATGCCTAGGGCGACAAAGCCGATAATGTTTTCCTTGAGGTTGGTTTCCAGGGAGAAGATCAGCACCGCGCCAAGAATGGTTATGGCCGAAAGGGCATTGGTCATGGACATGAGCGGAGTGTGCAACAAGGAAGGGACTTTGGAAATCAGGAGGTACCCGATTACGAAAGAAAAAACAAAAACCAGCAGCATAGTCAGTAAATTAACCATAGTCGATCCCTTTTGATTAGGGCCAAAGAATATTATCCATGTCCGTTATTTTAATCCCATAACTTTGAGGGCGCCGGCAAACAATAGTTTTCCTTCGTGGGTGACAAGAGAATTTTTTACAATTTCGTCATCGAAATCAAATTTTCCGATGCCTTTATTAAATAGGTTCTCCACGTAGTAATAAAGATTGTTGGCATACAACCAACTGGCGTGAACCGCCATACCACCCGGTATATTTGCCAACCCGCATATCACGACATCATGTTTTATGACAATCTTTGCATTTTCGGTCATGGCGCAGTTGCCGCCTTGATCAATGGAAACATCTACAATCACCGCGCCGGGCTTCATACCCGATACCATTTCCTCGGTTATAAGAATCGGAGCGATTTCACCTGGAATTAAAGCGCTGAGGATAACAATATCGGCTTCTTTGACCGTGGGCTGGAGGCTTTCACGCTCCTTTTCCAGCCAGTCGGGGGGTAAGGCTTTGGCATAGCCGCCCTCACCTATGGCCAGTTCCGAGGGTACTTCGAAACCTACCGCTTTGGCGCCGAGGCTTTCGGCTTCCTTGCGGGCGTTTTCACGGATGTCAGCCGCCTGTACTATTCCTCCAAGTCTCTTGGCCGTGGCAATCGCCTGCAGACCGACGACTCCCACCCCTATAATCAGAACTTTGGCGGGCTGGATTACGCCGATGGCAGTGCCGATCATGGGTATAAACTTCGGTAATCGCTCCGCAGCCAGTAATACCGAACGGTAGCCGGAAATAGTGCTCATGGACGTCAAAGCATCCATCTTCTGGGCCCGCGAAATACGCGGAATCCCGTCCATGGTAAATGAAGTAATGTCTTTTTCCTGCAACATCTTGATCATCTTATGATTGCTGGGGGCGGCCGGATGCAGAAACGTAATAAGGGAACTGCCCCTCCGCATCATCTCGACTTCCTGCCTTCCTCTTTTCTCGTTAAAATAAGGCTGCTTGACTTTGAGGATCAGATCGGCTTGTGAATACAGCATCTCCACATCATCAATGATCCTGGCTCCAGCTTTTTGGTATGCATCGTCGGTAACGAAAATACCCTCGCCTGCTCCTTGTTCGACGAGAATTTCAAAGCCAAGTTGTTTATACTTTTCGACGGTTTCCGGAATGGCCGCGACACGCCTCTCTTCCGGCAAGATTTCCTTTGGTACACCGATAATCATTATTGAGACCTTTCCAAATAAAAGTTGGCGTTTAAGTTAAAATCCGCAGCAAATTTTACGTTTACATTGAAACCAAAAACCAGGTAATGTTAACATATTCTCTATGTATAGAATAATAAGGTGCGATTTTACGAAAAGCGAATTAATATTGCAATAATTTTCCGAATTTAGTAAAATATTCTGTAATAACAGGCTTTTGCGAAAATTTTCATAATTGCTTACATATAAAATATTTATGTAAATAGGATTAGTTATTAACTGAACTTTTGCAAAATTAAGGTTAGGCATATATTATTTAAGAAAATCGTTTTTGAGATTTTCTTAAATAATGTCTTAACTGTTTGTCGGGCAATAACTTACTGCTTGAAAAGAAAAAATTAAAAAAGTAATTTTTTCTTTTTGAAGTATACCTAACCTCAATTTTGCAAGACTGTAGTTATTAACAGAGAGAGAGATTTTATGCAGCTCGACAAGACCGATTCGGAAATCATCGAGATTTTATCCAAAGGATACGTTCCCAACAGCGTCATCGCCCGTAAGATGGGGCTTACCGAGGGGACCATACGGCAAAGGATAAAGAGATTAAAAGACAACGGGGCGGTTAATATCAAGGCCCTTCGCAATCCTAACGTCCTGGACGATCAGCAATTAGTTATTGTTTCGGCAACGGTAAAAGAAAGCAGGCTTTTGGATGCCAAGGCCAAGGAGATATCCGAACTCGACGACGTCTTAAGCGTTTCGATAATTTCGGGCCAGTATGATCTTCTAATAGAGGTATTGGTGGATTCCAATAAAGGGCTGATGCGTTTTTTGACAGAGGGTCTTTCCTCTATCGAGGGGATATCCAAGACGGAATCGTTCGTGGTGCTGAAAAGCTATAATAAATTTGTTTGATAAGCACCAATAATGAATTTTGCATAATGAATGCCTTGACGGGGGAAGGGCTTAAGATTAGTATAAAGGGCTAATGATTTCCGGGATAACTAAAATCAAGATATTGATCGTTTTAGGGGTGAGCGGGTTTTTGTTTGCCTGGGTGGGCTGGTCCTGGGTAAGGCCGACGGATGCCCAAGACAGTCTGACGGTGGTGATGAGCGGTCATGCCCTTCGGGTGGTATTGGCGGTCTTGATTCTGGGTTTGATAGGTACGGCCATTGGAGTATGGGTGGGAAAACCCTACGGTCGGCAGCTGGGAATGCTGGCCATACCGGCGGGCCTGACGGTCTGGGCGATCCAGGCCGGCAATATGGAAAGGCTTTTGATGAGGCATTCCGAGGCGGGGGCGCGGGTTGGTTTTTTTTACGGTTTGATCGGTGATTCGATTATCTGGTTTGCTGTGGTGGTACTGGGGGCGACGGCGGCGTGGCTGGCGGCAGATAAGCTGGGCACGACAAGACCGGAGAGGGGAAATATGCCCGCCCCGGAGACCGCCGGCAAAGACATTTCCACAAAGTCGAAAGGGAACAGTTTAGCCAATAAGTTGATGGAAAACGCTTGGGTGCGAGGAATCAGCGGCTTGATTGTGGGCGGGATGGTAGCCATCATGCTGGTCAAGATACTGGGCCAGGCGCGGCAGGTGAGGTTGAGTGAACAGCCGGTGGTGGAAGCGAGCATGGTGCCGACGATAGGCCAGATCATTTTTGCGGTAGGGGTCGGATTTTTCCTGGCGGGTCTGGCGGCCCATCAATTAACCGAGATACCGTTGCCCCATTTGCTGGCGGCGCCGCTGCTGGTATCTGTTGTAGCTTATATTTACGGGGCCCAGGATTGGATTATCGAGTCCCTGAACGGGGGCGGGGCGGCATTTGTACCGGTCTCGGTGACGTTCGCGACTATTTTGCCGGTGCAATATATTGGCGTGGGAACCCTGGCGGTGATCTTGGGGTACTATTATAGCGTGGGAATATCTGCACACCGGGCCGCCCGTCGGAAGTGAGTTGCAATTTTCTTTCGGCAACCGGTTTTATAACCCGGCCGTTCCCACAGGAACGGGGCGTTCCATTTCGCTGGTATAACTGATGCTGTGCAAAATTGGCTTTGGGCGTGCTCCGGGGATTGTTTTCTATACGGAGGCGGAGGACAAGGCCCGACCTTAAATATGTATGAAAAGAAGATCCGGGTGAAAAAAAAGGGAAAATAATGAAAAATTTTTTAATCCTGACGTGACTTTTGGGAAATACGTGGTAATAAAATAATAGAGAGATAAATTTATCTTACTATTTCGTCATCATTCGAAAGTTATTGAAGGCAAGTAATCGTTGTTATCAAAAGCAGGCATAAAGTTTAAGGCCGTCAAGATGGGGATCGCCACCGGGCAGATGCCCAACGTGGAACTCATCTGGTCGGTTCAAAGATCGGAAGGGCAGGAAGAGTGTTTCGGGCGAGGATTGGATTGCACCAAGGGGCGATGCCGCTGGCGAGAGCAATGTCTGAGTCTGGATTTTTTTGCCCGGTCATCCTTAACTTCCCTCTTGCATATGTCGGAAAGGGACGGTATAAAGGCATCCAATACAGATAAGGTTAGGAATAAAGGAAGCGGCTATGTTGAACGTGAGCCTGTCTCGGCAGGGGCCTTGGGGTCGGAGGAAATCGGCTCGGTTGGTTCTTGAACCATAAGGCAGCGACACACGGACAACTTATATCTTTCGAGCCGGGTGCTGAATAGCACTCGGCTTTTTTAATAAGTTTTTATTTTCACAAGGATTAAACAGGGCAGGGGGTGGGCCTACCAGGGCAATCTAACAATGAAAATGTGAGAAGCATATGGGCGGGGCAAGTGCCGCCCTGTATTACAGAGTTAAAGGATTGAAGGCGGTTTATAAATCTGCAAGGTAAGCATTCAGCCTTCTGTAGGCGGGTAACAGGAGCGGGGTGATTTGGCAGTTGTTACAGGCCCAATGAAACAGGATTTTTTGATCCTGGGGGTCGATGCGGTTGGGTCGGTAGGGATGGCGGATAAATTCGTCCACACAGCAGGGGGGAAAACCGAATAGAAAACCCTCAAAACGCTGAACGGGGGGGCTTTTATCGATAGGAGCGTGATCCCAGCGGGATTGATATAATTGAATATAACCCGGTGTGCGGCTGAAAATGGTCTCGGTTATGATTTTGCCGATCTTAACCGAGCGCAAAACGACGCCGGTGAGCAACTCCAATTGCGGTAGTAATTTCAGGATTTGGTCATCGGCGGGTTTTTCCCAGCGGCTTAAAGGTTTTATGCCCTGACAGGTCAACAGGGCCAAAAACGCCAATTGGGGGTCGATTTCCTTGAGGGCTTTGACGATGGATTTGGTCTGCGGGGCGTCAAGGTCCGGATGCGTCATTCTTGGTCTCAGAGCAATAATTCCGCCAAATCATTCTTTTTGAGGATCGGTGCTGGTTAACCAACGTTTCGAGAGTTCGGCGTAATCGGCCAGGTTGATTATACAATCTTTATTGAAGTCTCCCGAGCGATAGAGAGTTCCCAGGTCGCCGCAGCGCCGAGGCATTTGAAGGATTTGCACCAGCAGGGGGATATTGAGTCGGCTGCCGCCGTGGATATTACCGCAATAGCTGAACGAGCCGTGCTCCATATAATGCAGGGCGATTAAGGGGCAATCAACCGCCAATTCGAGTTGAGGATTGACGATGCCGGCGGGCCCCATATTGACGGTCTCCCCGCAGAGGGCACAGGTCTCCAGGCCGTGCTGAAAATCGCACCAGCGGTAGGTTTCTTTAGGAGGCGGATCGCCGCTGAAGCGATCATACCAGGGTAAGCGGCTGATGATGTCGGCGCACTGTTTGGCTAACTGGATACCGTCAGGGGTTAGGTTTTGGTCCTGATCGGGATCGTAGAGATTGAAACCGGCTTTGAGTTCTTCATAATCGGTTAAAAGATCGTGGTCCAGATCATTGGGATCGAGATAATAGTCGGCGGGATCTACTCCGATAGTACCGGGATCAATCTCGAAATCGTCAGGATTCCAGGGCAGTTGATGCTCATCATCATCTTTGGGGAGGGGCATCTCCAGGACACGCAATAGTCGGGCTATATCGACCCGGCCGTTGTGAATAGAGCCGGCACAGCTAAAAGATCCGTGTTCCATATAGTGAAGGGCTAAATCCGGTAGTAAGCCGCAATTCAGAGGATCGTGCGGGGCGGGATACTTCATTTGAAGTCTTGGATTGATAATCACCCAGCCGCCCATATGAATATCGGCGCCGCATATGTCGCATTGTTCCTGGCCGTCCAACGCGATCTCTTCTTTATAGATCGTCTCCGGCTCAGGTTCACCCCAGTTTCGAATCGGCAGGGCGGCAACGGCGGCGGCACAACGCCGGGCCAGTTCCATACCGTCGAGGATCTGGTTGCGATTTTGGTCGGGATCGAAGGGATTATAGCCCAGGGCAAATTCCTCCCGGTCGGTAAGCAGATCGCCGTCGGTGTCGGCTGCGACGGGCAACAGGTGATCGTGGTGTGGCTGGGCCTGTAGATATCTATTCATACATAGACCGGCGCCCAGGGT
>LJUC01000110.1 GCA_001303695.1 Phycisphaerae bacterium SM23_30 | reverse complement strand
GAGGGCGCCGTTGATTTTGCCGTTGGTCCAGGCGGCGCCGTGGACGGCGCCGTGGTTGGGCCCGACGGAGTCGTGGGCGGTGGTGCCGGTAGTTTCGTCAAATTTCCAGTGAGAAATGGGCCTTTCTCCCTCCTGGTAGAGTTGTAAGATTTCTTCATCGGATAAGGCCCGGTCGAAATACATGATGTCATCGAGGTCGCCGTGGAAAAACTTTTCTTTTTGTACCTGTCCCACGGCCGTTCCTACAAATAAGTTATAATCTGAAATTTCGGGTTGCAAATCCGCGTCGGTGGTTCCATCAACATATGCGCCATTGATATAAAGTTTCATTGCTCCGGCATCATAGGTGGCGACGAAATGCTGCCAGACGTCTCTTTGGGCGGGGCCGGTGACCAGTTTAATATTGGAATCATGCCGGACTCGATAGCCGAATTCATTGGTATCATATATATACCAAATATGTAAGGTTTTGGTATCTTCATCCTTGTTATAATATCCTCGGTGGAAGAATCTCTGATAGTTACCACTTTGCCCCCGCGGTTTGACCCAGGTGCTTATGGTGAAGGCATTTTTGAAATCCAGACTGCTATCCTTGCCCAGATCGACAAAATCATTAACGCCGTCAAAGCTCAGGGCGCCGTCAATTTTACCGTCGATCCAGGTAGCGCCATAGACGGCGCCGTGATTTGCTCCGACCGAATCATAGGCGGTCGCACCGCTGCCCTCGTCGAATTTCCAGTGGGAAACCAGCCCCGGCCAATCATTAACGCCCGGTGAGGCGCCTTTAACCTCCGAAGGGCTCATGGAGGCATTTAGAAATAAAGAAACTACCAACAGAGCAAATATTGATCTTTTGCACATTTGACTCGTCCTCCCGGCATTTGCACGCCTAAAAAACCCGACAACAAAATGACAAACAAATATCACCGATAAACTAAAGATATTATTTCCCAAACTAAATAAAACATACCGGAAAAGAGCAAACTTGTCAACTTAAATTTTTCTTAAGCTGGGTAAAATACCCCCCCATATGGTATAAAAGGGCAGGCACAAGAAAGATCAAACGAATTAAATCTTTATCATACAAGCAGTTACGGTTAATCGGAAGATTCTCGATCCTTTATGGATTTTTCAAATTTTCACTAACTCAGGTCAAAAAAGGTATGCCAGGACCAGTCATCGACCCGCCGAACCTCGTTGATTCGCCAGCCCGCAGCGCGTATTTTCTGCTTAACCGCTCTTATGCCGCTGCCTTTATAGCCAATTTCCCAATAGTGTCCGGACTGCTCAAATTTCTTTTTCGGATCCAGCGATATGCCAAAGCGGGGCAGGCTTAACTGCCATCTGATTTTCAGCAAAGGAATATTTATTCGCCCACCGAAAAACAGACGCACATCAGGCAAACTTAAAACCAGTCGGCTCCGCGTGACCCGGCGCAATTCACAGAGGGCGGGAGCAAACTTATCAAAAGGCAGGTGCTCCAGGACTTCACAACACAACGTTACATCGACGGCCCCATCTTCCAGCGGTATTTGCAGCACCGAGGCCACAATGTCCGGTTCAAGCTGTTCATCGTTATCCAGGGTAATCACGCGAGGATGCCCCGGGCACCGGCTCAACAGCGACGCGGCGATACCTGTTCCTTTGCCTACATAGAGTATCGTGTGGGGTTTGCCAGCCATCGCATACTGGAATTGATAAATGTAGCTGTACAGACGCCTCACATTCAGATCACGGTGCGGAACATTATCTTGAGTGGTCGGCCGGTCATTATTTGAACACAAAATCTTACTCCCAAATCATAAAACTGATTTTATACCAACAATGTTGTAGGCTGGAGTAATAATTGCAAGAGGAAATTGGTAAAATCGTCCGACATCCTGACCGACAATAACACCGGCTTGGGATTATCTGTCTGCCGTATTTTTGTTTGCGCTTGCATGATTAAAAACTCTGTAATAAACTTTAACGCTGTTAGGCGGCCCAGCTTGAGACCCGTAACATATTGTTAATTAACAATTTACATAAACGAGTGGGATTGTCCGGGTTTGCCTTTGTGAACCTTGCCCTTAAGGCCTCGTATTAGACAATAATGTCACTATGCAAAACTCCGATAACATCATACAGGGCAGCCATCTAAAAAAGATTGTTCGGCACGGTTTGCTTTATATGGTAAGCAGTATCCTGGTTAAGGCCGGCCACGCCATTTTGCTGCCTATTTACACCTACTACCTGGACCCCGCCGAGTACGCGGTTTTTTCCAACCTGATGGCCATCGGCGCCGTCGCTGCGGTTTTTATCTCCCTTTATGTGGATTTCGCCTATGTCCGACTTTTCTTCGACACGCATGACGAACCACGAAAATTAAAACGTCTCTTCAGCACCCTCTTTTTCTTTTCCTTGTCCTGGGGCACTATCGCGACGGTCGGGGCTTTCTTTCTAGTTCGTAATCAAACCGCCCAATTACTTTTGGTGCCCTGGTACCCTCATATCCTGCTGGCCTGCGTGATCCCGCTGGTAACGCAGATGAATGCCCTGGCGGCGGCTCATTTTCGCTCGCAACACCGCTCGGGGACGGTCAGTGGCGCGACGCTGTTGGGATTCATATCCGCCGCAGTTGTTTCCGTTGGTCTGCTGAGCTTGACCCACATAGGACCTGTATCTCTTTTATGGGGGGCATTGGCAGGGGCCTGCGTAATCTGGCTGTGGTATTACGGAATGTTGGTGCGAGAAAAAGTAGTCGGTTGGTGCTTTTCTTTCCCATTTCTCAAGGAGGCGCTGGTCTATTCGCTGGGACTGCTGCCCCTGACGGCCTCGGCCTGGGTCTCCGGCCAACTAGACAAACTGTTGATCACCTGGTTCAAAGCCCTGGCCGAATCGGGCGTGTACTCAGTGGCGTTTGAACTCGGACGCATCTTGAATCTGTTTGTGATGTCGTTATTTATGGTCTATACCCCCATGATGTTCGCCATGCTCAAAGAAGATGCCCGTAAAAATGTCGGCCGCATCGAACAGTTTCAATCCTTTTATTTTCATATCATTATCGGTATGGCATTTGTCATCAGTATTTTCAGCCCGGAAATCTTTCATCTGTTCATTGCACAGAAATACTATGCCGGTATTAGCCTGGTTCCGGTGATTGCCTTTGCCTTTGTCTTTGGCGGGATTCGAAAATTATACGCCACGGTGATTTATTACCATAAATTAACCTTGTTAATCTCCTTGGGCGGTATCATGCAGGCTGTGATCAGTTTCGGATTAAACGTGCTGTTGATACCCCATTTCGGCGGTTTCGCCGCGGCCTGGTCCAAGCTAATCAGCATGATTCTGGTGGCCGGCTATTTCTATCTGCTTTGCGCCAAGTACGAACCTTTACGGTTGAATTGGCGGGCCCTGGCAACTACTCTGTCTATTCTAGGCGCATGCCTGGCCTTGCTGGGATTGTGCGTTTATGGCCTGCACCTGTCGTTTTGGCCTTTGGCGGCGGCCAAGGGCGCTATTGTCGTCCTGGCCCTGGCTTTGACGTGGTGGTCACGCTTCGGCGCTGAACTGCGACGCGTTCTTACCAAAAAAAAGGTCGAACAAGCGCCCGCCGTCAGACAAACAAGCCTGCCGGAGGATTCGATGAACCAAATTGATGAGGTTTGATTCTAACCATGCCCCAGAAGCGAAAACCTGGTATTTCCGTTTTAATCGCCACCCAGAACGAAGAAGCCGTTGTCGGGCTCTGCATACGCTCGTTTCTGGATTTCGGCGATGAACTTATTGTGGTGGATAATGGTTCCGCCGACCATACAAAGGATATCGTCCGGGACCTGCAAACCCAATATCCCCAAAGGATAAAATTCTTCGACCGACCCGAACTACCGGATCTTTACCATAATCGACGCTTTGCCCTAGCCCAATCTTCTTACGAATGGTTGGTGCGCGCCGATGCCGACTATGTGGCCTATACCGAGGGTAAATATGACATTATGCAGCTAAGAGAGTATCTGCTTTCGCTTAAGCGAACGGCGTGGCCGGAAATAGTGTACGTACCCCAGGTAAATATAGTGGGTGATTTCCAGCATACCGGCGTTCCCATGCGACCGGGCGGTTACCGGGCTAATCCGGAACGGGCCCAGGTTTCGGAGCCCCTCGTCGAGCCCATGGCGCGGTTCTATCGACATTTTCGTTGTTTTGGCTTCGTCCGCCGGGGCCGCCGCGAAACCACCCGCTTCTGGAGGCTGATGAAACGTATTTACTGGAACGAACCGGTATGGATGCACTGCAATATCAAGTCCGACATGAATCATTTCTTCCGTTCCGAACGCACCAACTGGCGCGAGCTGGGACAATTTAAAAAGTTCCCGACCTTGCATGACTATATCGAAAACATCGTAGAGAAAAAATACGGGACTAAAAACTTTGATGAAGCTGCCCTTCTTTATATGGAGCGCCATGTTCTGCCGTACCTTCAACCTTATGATCCTGAAAAATACTATCCCTATCCGTCTCTTGTCCGCGCACAGATGGAAAAGAATCCGATTTATAAAATCTACCAGGAAAAGGGCCAACGGAAAAGAAGGTTTCTGGGAATCGACCTTCCGAATCCCAAAGGTGCAGCCGCGGAATAAATCTCTAGACCTGGAACCTGTAAAATTTGTATAATATCATAATAAAACTTACCGAGATGTTCTAAAGGAATTGCTGATGAAGCTCATAATTCAGATTCCTTGTTACAACGAAGAACAGACGCTGCCGGAGGTTATCGGAACCCTGCCGCGGGAGCTGCCGGGAGTGGACCAATTGGAGTATCTGGTGATCGACGACGGCAGCAGCGATCAGACCGCAAAGGTAGCGCAGCAATTGGGGGTGCATCATGTGGTGTGCCTGGGGTCGAACCGGGGTTTGGCAACGGCTTTTTTAACCGGCATGCATCGCTCTCTGGAGTTGGGAGCCGATATTATCGTCAACACCGACGGAGACAACCAGTATCGGGGAGAATGCATCAAAGATTTAATCATGCCGCTCCTCGAGGGTAGGGCCGATATTGTAGTAGGGGTTCGGCCCATCGAACAGATCGAGCACTTTGCCTGGTGGAAGAAGAAGCTGCAGCGCTGGGGCAGCCGGGTGGTGCGGCAATTTTCCGGAACCGACGTGCCGGATACCACCAGCGGTTTCCGGGCCTATTCCGCCGAAGCCGCCATGAAACTCCATGTTTTCAATCGTTACACCTATACCTTGGAAACCATCATCCAGGCCGGGCTTATGAATATGCGGATTACCCATGTGCCCATAGAAGTTAATCCCAAAACTCGGGAATCAAGGCTGATTTCCTCTGTTCCCCGATACCTTTGGCGCTCAGCCTCGATCATTCTGCGATCCTATGTTACATACAAACCGTTAAGGACATTTTTTTATTTGTCGCTGATCCCGGCTTCGGTGGGACTGGGCATTTGTCTGTGGTGGTTGATAGTTTGGGGTTCCGGACATATCCAGTCGCTTTTGCTGGGCGTGACACTAATACTCATCGCCTTTCTTCTGGTGGTCCTGGGCGTTCTGGCCGATTTGATGAGCGCCAATCGAAAACTCATTCAAGAGCTGCTGTTCAACACTCGAAGCCAGATGTACGACAAGTCAAAAACAACAAGAAACCCGCCGCCGGAAAAGAAAGAGTAACTCAGGGATCGTATTCATTTTAATATCTTGAGTTAATAAAGCTGTAATAATTATGGCCAAATCGAGAAGCAGAAAGAAAATTGCTCGAAAATCCCCCCCCGACGCCAAGCGGCGCCTGGAACACCGGCGCCGACCCCAAAAGCCGGAACAAATTCAGGCCCTAACTCAAAAACAGCAAAAACGGTACGAAATTATCGTGATACTGGCCCTTCTGGCGTTGGGCATATATCTTTCATGTTTGTATTTCGGCCATCAGGCCGTGCCCAACCCGGACTTCGTCGCTTTTGTGGACACCAGTAATTCTTTAATAGATTACCTACGCACTTTTTTTCATGAAGAACCTATAAAAATTAAAAACTTCAAACGCGCTCCTGTATTGGGCTTGTTACAGGTGGGATTGGGGTATTTTATACGAGGCTTGGTACCGGAACTCACCGCCGGTTGGCTGATTAATGCCTTTTTGTACCCCTTAACGGGTCTTTTGCTATACCTGATCGCCAAAAAAATTCTGGGGAAAGGGGCGGTTTGGTTTACTATTCTGGCCCTCATTAATCCTTTGAGCTTGAGATTGCTGCGTCAGCCGATAGCGGAAACCACCCTGAGATTCTTTGCCATACTCACTATTTACCTGATTTTAAGGCGCTCCCGCTGGCGTTACCTGACGGCGTCGGTAGCCGCCATGATCCGCTATGACGGGGCCGCCTTGATACTGGTGGCGTTCGTGATGGATATGATTGAGTCTAAAACCTGGCGGTTGCGCTTGATGGCGCTACTATGGTCGGTCTTGGCGTCGGTGCCTCTGGCTCTCTGGCTGCGGGGCATGTACTTGGACCACCTGGCGGACAATATCAAAAACCCGGAACGACAATCGATTACACGCATCGAATATATCAACCATTATGACATAAAAAACCGCAATGTCTTGGATGAATTTTCTTATTACGTTTGGCTGGAAAGTATTGGCCCTTTATTTGGCACTCTCTCCGAGCTTTCAGATGATGCACCCCCACAGCCTGATAGACACACTGAGGTAAGATTTGCCCTTATTTCCAAACTCGGCACTATTACTAAAACAATGACCTTTCAATTCCTGATAAGGCCCAGTCAAGTGTTGTTGGTGATCTGTCTGATATCGGCGGTGGGTTATGGATTATATAAAAAGCAAAGGGAAATATTATTATTACTGTTGTTTTCGGTCCCCTATTTTCTGGTTCATGCCCTGCGCTACGGCACCCAGAACCGACATGTCCTGGCCCTTACCTGGCTGGTGCTTCTCTTGTGTTTTTATGGGTTGCTGAATCTCTGGAAGATAATCAACCGTAGAGTCCGCCTTCCCAAGCAGCTCTTAATTTTTCTACAGATTATCTTACTTGCCGTAGCTGTTATTTGGTTTATTAAAATGATATATTATATACCCGAATATCCCAGCCCTCGATCCGTCTCCGTACCCTATGTGGCGATAGCGGCTCTGGTGCTGGTCTTGCTTGCCTTTGCTTATACATTCCGGGGCAAAAACTTGTTGCCCCATGTCACCGCCTCGGTCCTGATGTGCTCTTTGATTGCCACCAATCAATATAAACTGATCCAGTATATGGAAACGGGGGCCACGGATCAGGAGTTTAAATCTCTGGCCTTCTGGTATCTCGAAAATGCCCAGCCGGGAGAGAAACTGGTGACCACTATGCCCCATATAGTGGAACTGTTTGCCCCCGAGCACAAAAACTACTTCGTTAAAACCAGTTATATAGCCGGTGTGACTTACGACGACTTTGTACAGGATTGTATTAAAACAAATATCACTTACGTGGCCTGGGATTCCCGCATAGGCAACCTGCCGAATGATCCGTATTATACCAGATGGAAGGTGGGAAGAATCGACGTCCTGCGTCAGCCGCCTTTCCCGAAACCCTTTGAATTGATCAAAACAATACCGAACGATTATTTTCCCAATAGAATAATCCATATCTTCCGGTTCCACCCCGAACTTGTCGATAAACGCTAACAACTTTCGCCGGTATCTGCTGAGGGGTGTGGGAGTCAGGGAGAAATCCGCAACCCCGAGAAGAACTTCGCCGAAGTTGGTCAGTCGGTGTTTGCCGATCAACCGCCCCCGGGCCGCCCAAAAGAACAACTATCCGTGGGGCGGCCATATGCCCTTTGACGACACCGGAAACGACTCGCCGAAAACCTAGCGATCAGCCTGAAATAAGGTGCCGAAGAATATTAAACTTTGGACGGGAGAAAATAACGCCGCTGTCGCGTTAATTAATTTTTATTCCAACTGCCGTTGGCGGCCATGGTGTAAGAACCGGCCGGTGAACGGGGCAGCGAGCCGCCCGTCACGGTAATGGTGGCAAAACCTTGAGCATTAACCGAATCAATGTTGTAATCTCCCGGCACAAAAAAGCCGCCAGAAAGATCCTGGGCGCTGAAACCTAAAACCGCCTGGGTGGCCGCCACGTCCAGGCCCCCGCTGAGGGTCTGGGCCGCCGTGGGATTCTCGGCGAAATAAGCCCGAACAGCTGTCCGGATCGTGCCGGCGCCGGCGTTGGCCTCCGACCACTTGGACGAATCAATGCGACCGCTCAACAGCGGCATCGCCACCGCGGCCAGAATCGTCACGATCAGCACCACCACCATCAACTCAACCAGTGTGAATCCCTTTCTTTTCCCCATAATAACACCTTTACCCATCTTGGATGACACTTTTTTCATAACTGTTATAGGACGAAAAATCCTACCTGGCATTGTTTATTCATCTACAAACACATACTTGTAGATAACTTCGTCATATCTTTTACCAATCTGAACCTTCCCCCCCGAAAATTATGGTCCAAAAGTTTAGAAAATCCCCGTCAACTGATATTTAAGAGGGGATTTTTAGGAAAAATCTGTAATAGGCAAATTTTTATAAGATATTATTTGAAAAGGGCATATGAACAAACCAATAAGTTATGTAAACAAAAAATTATAACGCATATTTGATATATATTATATGGTTATTTAACATATGGGTGTGTGGCGAATTTTTTTATTGTTGGAGGTGACGGAACCTTACCGGCGCGCCGAATACTAAATCGCCCCGGAAGCGGCACATTATTCAATCCGTTGGGTGTTGTTATAGACTTGACGGGACGACGCCCAGGATGCCTGCCAGAATGTAGGTAAGCCGCCTGCTCCAAATAACGCTAAAGGACCTCTTGGTTGTCAGTACTAAAAGGGTACATTCCGCCTTTAAGTTTCTTGCAGTATTGCCCTGTTGGATGTAAAGTAAGGGGAAAGTTTTTTAAGCGTTTTTTCTTTTATATTATAAATAAATAATTTGCGCCCGTAGCTCAGCCAGGATAGAGCGACGGTTTCCTAAACCGTAGGTCGCAGGTTCGAGTCCTGCCGGGCGCATGGAGTTAACTTTCTTATTACCATCAGGTTACGAATGGCCTACTTTATATAATTTTCCCCAGATTCCTACTTGGGCATCTATAGATATTGAGAAGGTAAATGTTGATATGAATAAGATTTTTAAGTTATAATATTAGTGCCAGGCAATAGAATAGTTCAATAGTTCCATGTTTTGCTCTGCGTAAGGCGCTGTTGAAAAAAAGGTCCAGCCGAAGAGTTGGTTATTTGAGCTTTGAGGAATTTGGGCCCTCAGCCCCTGAGGTGTATGAGAGGCGAGCGCGACGGTCGGACTCGGCAAATCGCGCTTTGCCAGAGAGGTAGGCGATTATGGCCAAAGCCCATGTTGATCCGGGCGAGTTGAGGCGGTTTGCCCGTGATTTGAACCGGTTCAACAGCGAACTGGAAACTTTGATAGGCGGACTTAATTCCCGCCTGCAGGGTCTGGAAAAGACCTGGCAGGACCAGGAACAGCGCAAATTCGCCGAAGAGTTTGAGCGGACGATTAAAACATTAAAACGTTTTCTTGAGTCATCCGAAAGCCATGTATCATTTCTTATGAAGAAAGCGCGTATTATTGAGGAATACCTCCAGCAGCATTAGGGTGTGAAGATGAGCCGTTTCGCCAGAATTGATTCTGTAGGGGTATTGAAAGAGTTCAGGGGATCTCTTTGCACCTTCGCTCAAAAGGCCTCGACGGCCCTGGAGGAAGCCAATTCCGAGATTCACCGTACAATAATGTGGCTCAAACAGGATCAGCATCGGCACTGGAAAACTCAAGTGCGTTTGCGAACCGAACGGCTTAATCAGGCTAAACGGGAGTTGCAAAGCAAAGAAAACTACGAAAGGATGTCCCCTACCGGAAAAGGCTCATGCATTGATGAGAAACGCGCTCTGGCCCATGCCCAAGAACAACTCGAAGAGGCCCAGCAGAAACTGGTCCATGTGCGGCGGTGGGTCCCGATTTTGGAAAATGAGACTTTCACTTACCAGGGATTGGTCCGGGGCCTCAGCAACGCGGTGGAGGTCGAGATCCCCAACGCCTGCGCCCAAATAGACAGAATGATCGAGTCACTGGAGGCCTATATGACCTTGGCGCTGTCATCCGAAGAGCCGGAGCTATTAACCAAGCCTCCTTCAGAAGATAAAACTCCCTCAGAACAGATTCCATCTATGATACGCAAGGCGGCGACACCCGCGGAAGGGCCGCCCCAAAACTATCCGGCCCTGAGGAAAAGGACTCCAACGCCGGCGGTTCGTGAGCAGATTGAAATTAGCCGAAAAACGATACCGTGGTTAAAAAGGGGCCCGATTAGCAAAACTTCGCGTGAGGCCGTTGCCGGTATTGATGTCGAACGGACGCCGGTAACAGCCCATGATAAGATTGTGGTAGCCAAAACAGATCGGCATCAGCGCCGAATTTACCTGGAACGCACTACTCCCGGCAGCGACGGTGACAGCGGTTGGTATATCGGTATGGCGGACATCGAAGAAACCCTCGGCTGTGAAGGAATCCGATCCGTGGATTTACTAAAGATTTACCCCGGCCTGAACGAGATTCTCGCCTTACCAAGGGGCTACCTTGTAGTATTGGACGGAGCTGCGCTTGAGGCGGTTGTTGATCCGCAAGATAACGTGGTGTGGCCGGTGCAACAGGATTAGCGGACTTGTTCGGACAGCGTTAATATCAGTGAATAAGAACGGAGGAGTGTTCCATGAGCGTTTATGATGGCCGAGCTAAACTGGTTCGTGCCGCCAAGAACCTGTTCGTCAGTTGGGAACGAACCAAAGAAGGCTGGCGCGACGAAAACAGCCGACAATTCGAGAAAAAATATATCACCCTTTTGCAGTCTGAAATACACAACACGCAACAGGCCATGGATCACATCGCCGTTCTGCTCCATCGCCTGCGTCAAGAATGCACGTAACCTGACCAATGGTACTTAAAGTCCCTAAAAACTTGCCAGCGATACCGATGTCATTATGAGCGAAGCGAAAAATCTCCTTGGGGGGCGTATTTGAGATCCTCCCTCCGCCCAGGGTGACAATCCGGCCGGTTTTATTGGACTTTCCTGGTTTAATAGCGGCCTCGGCATTTCTGAAAAAAATGATTTGAAATGAGGATACATTACGGTTATATTATAATATATAGTTGTTTTATTAGAAAATCGCTTTTTGATGGGACGGACATACCAGCAAGGGTAGTATTTTAATCAACAGCCCCGGCAGAACAGGTAATTTATCGTTGATTAAAAATATTGAGGGGAAATGCCGACAGAGAGTACATGTGATGACCGATTATCTGGAAGAATACTTGCGAGACGAAGCTCCCTCAATTGATACTGATCATCAAAACCTGCAGCGAAATGCTTTAAAGGAAGTGCTGCGGCTAACGACCGAAGCGGTGCGGCCGGCGGAAACCCAGATCGAATCGACCTATCACGATGCCCGGGAGAAAGCGCAAACCGGATATAATAGGAACCGCAAGAAAATTGAACTACGTTTTGAGACCCAAAAAGAAGCGGCCCAACAGCAGCATCAGGACCGAATTGAAAAAATCCAGGCCGAGTATGAATCCGATATCAAGGCTCTTGAAGCCGACGCTAAAATAAAACGCCACCGCGTCATTAGCGACGCCGAGTCTCTGGAGCAGGACGCCCAAAAAAATCATGAGTATGAAGTAATGCTGGCCGAGAACGTCGCCGACGCGGCCTTAAAAAGATGCCAGCAGGACCGTCAGGATATTGAAGAAGCGGTCCCGGCCGCCAAAAGCCGACTCGACACTCTGCGGGAGCACGCCGATGATGCTTTGCGCCTCTACCGACAACCCCTGCCCTCTTGGGAAGAAGTTGAAGTATCGGATGTCGGCGAGACGGATGATGTTATCGCTACTTTTCGCAAACAGCATGAATTGGCCCGACAACATCTGGATGCCTTGTACGCCCTAAAGAAACCTCGTTTGTTTATCGGTATCTGGCCGTATTTTTTCAGTTTACTGCTTTGCGGCGCGGCCGTGGGATTGACGTGGCTGTTAAGTTTTCAGACGCAAGTTTTCAGACGCTTATAAACCTCCCGCCGTTATACGTGACCGGTTCGGCTGCTTTTCTGGTAGCTTTAATCACGGCGTTGCTGATAGGCAAGATCCTGTGGAACAAGGCGCGGTTGCAGATCAACAAGGTGTATGAACCGTTCCGGCGGGTGGTTACGGAAGCTCATCAGTTGTTAGATAGATCGCTAAAGCGAACCCTGGAGCAATTGGATCGGCAAAAGCAGGAAGCCGCCGAAAACCGCAACGCCGATGTGGATAAAGCACAGAAGCACTTTGACGACACCAAGACCAGCATTTCTCGGCGCCGTGAAACATCACTCCGACAGATCGAAGACGAAGAAAAACAAGCCCGTCGTCAGCTTGACGAACGCCGGGCCCGCGATCGGCAACAGGCCGATGAGGACTATCAAAACTTATTGCCCAGATTGCAGCAGGAACATGACCGGGCCCTGGATGAGATTGAACAACAACGCCAGCAAGAAACAAATAACTGCCAAAAACAGTACGATGCAGCCCGCCGATTGCTGGAGGAACGCTGGCAAAAGGGTTTATCATGCATTGGGGCCCTGCTTGAGGATACGGCACAACTCGACCCGGAGTTGTTAATGGATTGGCGAGACCCGTTATGGCGGCAGTGGACTCCCGGAAATACCTTCGCTGCTAACGTTCGTTTTGGATACTATAGCCTGGATATCAGTCAACTGGCCGACGGCGTTCTTAAGCTGGCGACATTTAAGGTGGATCCGGAAAAACCGGTTCGGCTGCCGGCCCTGTTGACTTTTCCCGATCGTTGTTCACTTCTTCTACAGACCCAGCGCCAGGGCCGGGTACAAGCCATCGAAACCCTGCGGGCGGTGATGATGCGCCTGTTCACTTCCTTGCCTCCCGGTCGAGTTTACTTTACTATTGTCGATCCGATCGGGTTGGGCGAAAACTTTGCCGGTTTCATGCATGCCGCTGACTATAAAGAAGCTTTGATTGGAGGACGCATATGGACCGACACCGCTCAAATTCAGCAACAACTGGATGACCTGACCCGTCATATGGAAAATGTAATTCAGAAGTACTTGCGCAACGAATTTGAGACGATCGAAGAGTATAATCTTCAAGCGGGCGAGCTTGCCGAACCTTATCGCTTTCTGGTCATCGCTGACTTCCCCACCAATTTCAACGAAGAGACCGCCCGGCGGCTTTGCAGCATCCTCCACAGCGGGGCCCGATGTGGAGTATATACCTTAATCATGTATGATGTGCGCCAGGAGCTGCCCCCCGGCTTCGACGTTGAGGATTTAGCCGCCAAGAGTATTCATCTGGTGAACAAAAATGGTCGGTTCGTGTGGCAGGATAGAATATTCCGGAAATTTCCCCTGACTCTGGATCCTCCCCCCGACGAAGAAGTTCTCACGAATATTATGCACATCGTAGGCCGGGCCGGCAAGGAATCCAGCCGGGTGGAAGTCCCCTTTGAAATCATCGCACCGCCCGACAAACAATATTGGACTAAAGATAGCAGCAAAGAACTATGTGTACCTATCGGACGCACCGGAGCCACCCGGTTGCAGTATCTCAGGTTGGGGCACGGCGTGGCCCAGCATATGCTGATAGCCGGCAAAACCGGCTCCGGTAAATCAACTCTGCTGCATGTGATCATTACCAATCTGGCCCTATGGTATTCACCGGATCAAGTCGAACTTTATTTAATCGACTTCAAAAAGGGCGTAGAGTTCAAGACCTACGTTACTCATAAACTTGTTCATGCCCTCACCGTGGCTATCGAGAGTGATCGGGAATTCGGCCTGAGCGTCCTGCAGCGCCTCAATGCCGAAATGACGCGCCGCGGCGATTGGTTTCGACAAGCAGGCGTGCAGGATATTGCGTCATATCGTCAGGCCGCCGGCGCCGTTCTGCCCCGTACGGTGCTGATTGTGGATGAGTTTCAGGTATTTTTTTCCGAGGACGACAAACTCGCCCAGGATGCGGCGCTGATTTTGGAGCAATTAGTGCGGCAGGGTCGCGCCTTTGGCATCCACGTATTGCTTGGTTCGCAAACGTTGGGGGGCACGGCCAACCTGGCCCGCAGCACCATTGGGCAAATGGCCATCCGTATTGCCTTACAATGTTCGGAAACCGACTCCCAGCTTATTCTTGATGACGACAATGTGGCCGCCAGGTTATTGTCGCGACCGGGCGAAGCCATTTACAACGATGCGGGCGGCATGGTGCTGGGAAACAGCCCCTATCAAACGGCTTGGCTGCCCGATTCTTGCCGGGATGAATATTTAGCACGTATAGCCGCGTTAGCCGCCGAACGGCCCGGTCCCGCTCAACCCATGATCGTTTTTGAAGGCAATATTCCGGCGAACATCGCCGATAATCGACCGTTAGCTGCCTGTCTGGCGCCATCCGGCCCCCCGACTTCAACCGGAGCACCTTATATCTGGCTGGGGGAACCGGTGGCCATCAAAGAACCTACGGCCGTTGTCTTTCGTCGTCAAAGCGGCGCCAATCTTTTAATCATCGGTCAGCGTGATATGGCCGCTTTGGGTTTGCTGAACGCCGCCCTGATTAGTATAGCAGCCCAGTATAGTCCTCAAAAGGCCCGGTTCGTGATTTTAGACGGCAGCCCCGCTGATTCACCTGCCAGCGGACAATTGCAGCATATCTCTTCGGCCCTGCCTCAGGATCATCGTATCATTGAATGGCGCGAGGTGCCCGAAGTAATCGGAGATCTGGCCGCTGAAATCCAAAAACGCCATCAAACCCATAACCTTAACGCCCCGGCGATCTATCTGTTGATTTACGGTCTGCAACGGTATCGTGTCCTGCGGCGCAATGAAGGTGATTTTAGCTTTTCTATGGATGAGAAAACCACGCCGCAACCTGACCAACAGTTTGCTGAACTATTAAGAGAAGGCCCGCCGGTAGGGGTTCACACTCTGGTCTGGGCCGATACTTTGATCGCCGTGGAGCGGGCTCTGGACCGCCAGACCATACGCGAGTTTGACAACCGCGTGCTTTTTCAGATGAGTGCCGCCGATTCCAGCAACTTGATCGACTCGCCCGTGGCTAACTTATTAGGGTTCCATCGGGCCCTGTTTTACAGCGATGAGCAGGGAATACTGGAAAAATTCCGCCCCTATGCACCTGTCGAAGCCGAGTGGCTGGAACAACTGCGCCTCCGCCTGAAAAACAAATCGACTAACGATAATCCGGCCAAATGATCTAAATGCCGTATTCTTCCCAGCGGCGGTCCACCAGGTCTTTGATTTCTGGCGGCATTTTGATCTTGGGGGGCCAGTCGCGCGCTATTCCTTCGCCCGGCCATTTGCGGGTGGCGTCGATGCCCATCTTGCTGCCGGCGCACAACTGCGGCGCCGCGTGATCCAGCGCATCCACCGGCCCATCGACCATACATATATCCCGCCGCGGATCGACGTTGGCCCCCACCTCGAACCAGACCTTATCGGCATCCTGCACGTCCACGTCCTCATCCACCACCACAATAAACTTGCTGAACATCAACTGTCCCAGTCCCCAGATGCCGTGCATCACCTTGCGGGCATGATAGGGATATTCCTTACGAATACTGACAAAACAAAAATTGTGAAACACGCCAAACACCGGCAGATGATAATCCGCCACCTCCGGTAAAAACATCCTGACCGCCGGCAGAAATATTCTTTCCGTCGCCAATCCCATGTAATAATCTTCCATGGGCGGAAGCCCTACAATGGTCGCCGGATAGATAGCATTCTCGCGCAGGGTGATCGCCGTGACCGTAAACCGCGGATACCTCTGGGGCATACTGTAATAACCCGTATGATCCCCGAACGGACCTTCCTCAACCAGATCATAAGGATCGGCATAACCTTCGATGACTATTTCCGCTTCCGCCGGCACTTCCATATCAATGCTGATGCAGGAAATTATTTCCACGGCTTTTCGCCGCAGAAATCCGGCAAATACCACCTCGTCCATCCCCGACGGCACCGGCGCCGAAGCGGCATAACTCAGCACCGGATCTCCTCCCATAACCAGCGCCACCGGCATCTTTGCCTTCGCTTTTTCATATCCCCGACAGTGCCCCGCCCCATCGTGATGAATCTGCCAGTGCATCGCACAAGTCTTTTCATCCAACTGCTGCACCCGATACATCCCCACATTACGCTTGTTTGTTTCAATATCTTTGGTATAAACCTGCCCAAAAGTGATATATCGACCGCCATCCATCGGCCAGCATTTCAGAATCGGCAGCCTATCCAGAGAAACCTCATCCCCCTGATACACTATTTCCTGACAGGCCGCCTTTTTGACTTTCCGGGGAACATAATTAACCCATTGGGCCAATTCCGGAATCTTTCTTACCTTATCGATAAATCCCGTCGGCGCCTGCGGCTTCAATAGCTCTTCAATCCGCTCGGCAATCTCTATAAAATCACCCACCCCCAACGCCCGACACATCCTCTCCTTACTGCCCAACGCATTAATCAACACCGGCAGCTTTGATCCCTTAACCTTCTCAAACAAAAGCGCCTGCCCCCCCCCTTCGCTTTTCATCACCCGGTCGGCAATCTCGGTAATCTCCAGTTCGGCGTCCACTTCCGCCGAAACCCGCACCAAATCCCCCTCTTGCTCCAATTCCCTGATAAACTCACCTAAATTTTTATATGTCATTTGACTTTCCCATAAGGTCAAACCTTGTCTCACGCATTTATCTAATTTTATTAGCCCCAACGGGGCATAATATATCACCCCGGGTCAACTTCCTGAGTATCAAGTGCAAACCTATTTTGACTTCGGTTAATACCCTGAAAGGGTAAAATATTATAGCCCACAGCAACCAGGCTGTGTCGCCATTAATGGGCAATAAAGTTTTAATTTTACCGGCGATATATTAATCTCTGCCCTAGAATAAGGAAAGGGATTTTTATGGCATTACGATATGGAGATCGGCATCCAAAAGCGCTTTTTCCGGCCAGCATTGAGGAATATATCGAGCCGGAGGCGCCGGTGCGGGCCTACGACGCTTTTATAGAAGCGTTGGATTTTGAGGCGTTGGGTATGGAGATAACCCCCCCCAAGGTCGGCTGTCCCCAACAGGAAGAACTTAACCGCCTTCGGCGGGACTTTTTATTTAGCCCCCGACGTAAAGTCGGGGGGTGTAACCTGTGTATGCCAAATCAGTTACGAATTACCCCCTCATTTTACATGAGGGGCTGTTTGAGTTATCCATAAATACAAATTTCTATACCATCTAGTTAATTGTCGGGTGGGCTCTTAGCCCCCCAATACCCCATTTTAAGACTTATATTTTCAATGATCCACCGGCTTGCCTAAAATCGCTTTCAACTCGTCGAATTTTTTGTCGCTCGGTCGGCAGTTGAACCACCAGTCGTCGTACTGCACCGTCACCCCGTCGAGATAATCGATCGCCCCGTCGGCGTACTTCTGCGCCAACTGCTCCATCATCGCCTCTTTGTCTTCCACCTCAAAATTCACCTCTCCCGTGCTCGCATATTGCATCAGAGGCTTAACCAGCTCGCTCAACGGTTTATCACGGACCGAAAGAACATTCAACACGTGCGCCAGCGTTATCATCCCGCTGTCGGCATAAAAATTGTCCCGATAATAAAAATGCCCGCTCAGCTCCCCCCCAAAAACACCCTTCGTATCTTTCAACGTCTTTTTCATAAACGCGTGACCCACCCGTTCCCGTCGCGGCTGTCCGCCCCGCCGCTTGATCTCCTGCTCCACCACCCGGCTCGAACGCAGATCATATAAAATCGTCGCCCCGGGGTGCTTCTCCAGAAAATACCCCGCCATCAACGCCGTCATAATGTCGCAGCCCACCGTCTGGGCCCTTTCGTCCACTATCATCAAGCGGTCCCCGTCCCCGTCAAAACACAGCCCCAGATCCGCCTTCTTCTGCACCACCGCCTCTTTCAATTCCGCCAGGTTCGCCTCCACCAGAGGATTGGGATCGTGCTTGAAGCTGCCCGTGCATTCAAAATTCAAGGGAATAATTTCCATATCCAGATCGCCGAAAATAATCGGCACCCATTTACCCGCCATCCCGTTGGAGGCGTCGATGGCCACTTTGAGTCTCTTCAGATTGCTCCCCAGAAAACTCAAAACGTGTCGCCGGTAGGGCTCGGTTAAATCCCGCTCGGTTACCTTCCCTTTGCCCAAAGCCGCCGTGTGCCGCAGGGCCAGCGCAATGTGTTTAATCTCTAAAAGACCCGTCTGGCTGCCGATGGGCCGCGCCTGCATGCCGCTGATCTTAAAACCGTTGTACCGCGCCGGATTATGGCTCGCCGTCACCTGCACCCCCCCGCAGGTCTGAAGGTGATTGATCGCAAAGTATATCTGCGGCGTGTCGATCATCCCAATATCAACCACGTTGGCCCCCGAACCGTTCATCCCCTTAATCAACGCCTGCGCCAAAGACCAACTGTGCGTCCGCATGTCCCGACCCACGATCAGCGATTGATAGTTTGACTGTCCCCGCTCGAAACCCGACAGCAGCGAGCGCAAAAACTGCGCCGTCGCATGACCGATCTTCCAGGCGTCCTCTTCGTTAAGATGCTCCTCGTACATGCCCCGAATGTCGTAGGCCTTAAAAATGGATTCGTCCATTCTAAATACCCCTTTCCGCCGTCTGGTATTAAAATCTCAATATATCCTTAAACCTCAAAGTTCAAAAACTCCCCCCCCAAGCTTGACCGCCGCCGCCCCCGTCGGCCTTTATCTGCGGTTCCCATCGCCGCTTCTTCCCCCTTCTTTACCGGGCGGTTCAACGGAAGGGTGATTCAAATTGATCCTCGTCCGGTCCGCCTTCTCCTTCTGGTTCGTCCTCTTCTTCCTCGTAATCGTGGTTGCTTTTCCAGCTGTCCGCATCGTCCAGATCTTCGATCTCCCTTTTCATCAGCTCAAACATCTTCTCCTGCATCGGCGCCAGCCGCTGATACCATCTCAATGTATTGTGATAGGCTTGCAGCAGCCCGTCCAGACGCACCAGTTGCCACTTTTTCAAACACTCCGGCTCCTTGATGGTGCTGAACGGGTCGCAGCGCAGGATAATTCGATTCGTCTGCTCGTCCCGGAAAAAATATTCACAATCCTCGCATTGCAGCATGACCGCGCTCCTGGTTGGTATGACTGCTCTCCGTCCGGTCCGATATGCTAAACCAAACCCCCCCGTAAATCAAGGGGCCAAAATGACCGATTCGCCGGCGCGCCTTTTCCCGGACCCCGGTAAAAACGCTCATTTCCCCCCCTATGTTTGAGCATGGCGCATATATGTGCAAACGCAGGCTGAATCGCGGCATCCTGTCGCGCCAAAGGACCTGTTGCCGGACCATGAGACCCCCCCGCCCGGCCCATAAAAAACAAAGGCAGGTGTTTATACCTGCCTTTGTTGGTGGAAAAGGGGATAATGTAATTGGACCTTTTACTTAGGAGTATATTCTTCCAGGAACCTGTCCAGGGCGTAGGGCAACTTCCCTTCCACATCATAGACGCCCTCTGCTAATGCTTGACGTACCTCTTCCACCTTCTCGGCTCGGATCTCCGGCAGCATCGCTATTTGTTGCAGATAACGTCCGATCGGGGATATCTCCACCTGATCGGATTCATCCCCCGTGGGCGGAGGCGGCTGGGGGGGGCTTGTTCCGCCGCCGCCGGCCGGCGGTACCACATTCGGTCCGCCCAAACCATTAATTCCTTGGATATTATTCATAAGTTCTTATCCCTTCGTTTATTCTGCCCTTAATTACTCCGTCTTCTCCGTCATTCCACCATATATTGAACCGTTTTACCAATACGGCCCTCTTTTTTTATACTCTCTGCTTGTTTCTTATCGACGTCATCCGAAAAAAAACTTGAAAAAATCCATGCCTCCCAAAACGACCGAAAATCCTTGAAAACAATATAGTTATGGACGGTTAATTCCGGTTATGGGACCTCCGCTTCTCGACATCTGATTTGTCCATCTATGTTTATATCTTGCCTATTTTATCTAAAATTACTATCTTACTATCGGCCTTTGGGCCTATAACTTAATACACCACATATAGTTACAGTTATACGCTTAATTTCCCCGACCGGCTCAAATTAATATCTAAAAAATTAACGCGACCGCTCTCTTGAATGGTAGAAATTACCGCTTCAAATCGTTAAAATCAGCTTATATATGGCCAAAAGAGATTATTACGAAATTTTAGGCCTGCCCCGCGACGCCTCCGCCGAGCAGATAAAACAGGCTTATCGACGCCTGGCACGACAGTATCATCCCGACACCGCCGGCAAGGACCCGCAGACCACCGAACGCTTCAAAGAGGCCAAAGAGGCCTATGATGTACTCAAGGACCCGCAAAAACGCCGGGCTTACGATCGCTTCGGACATGCCGGCATGAAAATGGACGGCGCCGGCTGGCCCGGCGGGGCGGGCCAAAGAACTTATCGGTGGAGCTCTTCCTCCCCACGGCCCGACAATTTCGACTTCTCTGATATCTTCAGTGGCTCTGGGGATAGAATAAATTTCGATTTTTCCGATCTCTTCTCTAACGCCCCCCCCGCGGGCCCCAGCTCCGGCGGCATGGAGGACATCTTCGAGCGCCTCCGCCGCCGCCGGGCAAGACGCCCCGGCGCCGACCGCCCCCCGGATCCGCCGCCTCGGGGAGATGATATTGAGCACACCGTCCACCTGAGCTTCGAGGAGGCTATCAATGGCGCCCGCAGGGACATTACCCTGACCGTGATCCACCCCGACGGAAAACAGCGACAGGAAAAACTCACGGTCAAGATCCCCGCCGGCGTGGATACCGGCAGTAAAATCCGACTCCGCGGCAAAGGACAGCCCGGACCCGACAATAATAACGGCGACTTGATTATCAAAATTGAGGTCGCCCCCCATAAATATTTTCGACGACAGGGGGAGGATATTTACCTCGAAGTGCCCTTGACCGTCACTGAGGCCGCCCTGGGCGCCAAAATTGAGGTGCCCACCCTCTCCGGCGTGACCGCCGTTAAAATACCCCCCCGCAGCAGCAGCGGCCGAAAACTAAGACTCCAGGGCAAAGGCGCCAAATCACATAAAACCGGCAAAACCGGCGATATGTTCCTGACCTTGAAAATCGTCCCCCCCTCGGACCTGGATGATGAATCCCAGGAAATACTGAAAAAATTGGCCCAACGGCATCCCCAGAATGATATCCGTAAAGATTGGTCTTAACCCGTAAATTGTCTTTTATAAGGACGAATAGCGCGGGGCCCTCGCCCCACCACGGAAGAAAATTTCCATGCGGCTTAAATCCCCCCAAAATCGGTTAAACTTTTGGGCGGTGGGAATTATTAACCTGCTGCTGCTGACCTCCGGCGGTAATTTTACAGGAGGGGCCTTTGCCCGTATTGCCCCTGAAGCTCATGTAGAGCGGGGCTTTGCCCCACGCGATAATCTTGGTCAGCCGCCGCCAAATATCTCCCCCGCCGCCCGACAAAATGAACCGCCTCCAGGCGAAAATGATAAAATGAACCCCTGGTACAGCATTGAAACGGAAAAACGAAAACTCAGATTAATGATCACCGTCGGCATCGTCGTCCTGGGAGGTTTCTTCATCGCCGTGGTGCTGATAAGTCTGCTGCGAATGGGGCGGTTCTATCGGCAGCGGGCCCTCGCCGGAAAAAAACGCCCGCCCACCGATTATGTCGATGCCTGGAGTCAATATCGACTCAAAGACGGCTGGGAAAATGAAATAACCGATGACTCGCCCCCCTCCGGACCTTGATTACCAGGAAAAATGTCCCCCGCCGACCTGGAAAACCCGGGCGGCGCCCCCGGGCTTTGCTTGAGGGTGTTACGGTGGCATGGTCGATGTTTGGCAAAAGAAGCTGTGTTTAACAAAAAAAAATTACGCTATACCCTGCGGCCGGATCGCCGCCTGAAAAAAAAGGTGGAATTTGACCGCGTTTACGCCGTCGCCTGCCGGGCCGCCGACCCTCACCTGGTGCTTTATGCACGTACCAATAGGCTCGGCCCGGCCCGGATGGGCCTGTCGGTAGGCAAAAAAATGGGCCCCGCCGCTAAACGAAACCGTTATAAGCGGACCCTCCGCGAGGCCTTTCGACTTACCCAGCATGAGTTGCCCGCCGGTCTCGATTATGTGCTGATACCTCGGCCTAAGGCCATACCCTCTACTAAATTGTTCTCCGGCTCACTTCGGCGTCTGGCCCCCAAGGTAGCCCGGCGCTGCAAACTCAAACCGATAGGGGATGAAAGTGAAATATAGTATATTTGGGTCGTCTCCCGCAAAATCCCCCCTTGAAAGCGGATAGAGGACGATGTATAAAATAACTTAGCTTAAATTCCTCATAGGAAAAATTGGCGCGAAAAGCTGGATATTTCCCATGATTCAGTTTAACTTGGTGAAGTTTATTAGGTCGCTCATTCGGTTTTATCAATTGGCGCTGTCGCCTTATTTGCCCCACTGGTGCCGATTCCAGCCGACCTGCAGCCATTATGCCCTCGAGGCCCTCCGGCGCCATGGGCTCTTTAAAGGGCTGTTTTTAACCGCCTGCAGAATCCTCCGCTGTCATCCGTTCTGTCGCGGCGGTTATGACCCGGTACCCTGAATCGTCCGATTCTATATGACCAAGCAAACCAACATGTCCCAGGCCGCCCGCAAGCAACTGCTCGAAAAGATTGAGCTCCTGATCGAGGCCCAGGACCTCGAAGAGCTCCGCGAGCTGTTGGCGGCCTCCCGCTCCTCCGACGTCGCCGAAATCGTCGAGGTCCTCGACGAAATCGCCCGCCAGATCCTCTTCGATCTGCTCGACGCCAAAGAGGCCGGCGAAGTACTCGAAAAAATCGACGACGCCACCCGCGTCGAAGTGGTCGAGGACCTCTCCAGCGAAGAACTCACCGACATCGTCGCCACCCTGCCCCCCGACGAAGCCGCCGACGTCGTCGCCGACCTCAGCCAACGGCAGACCGAAGAAATCCTCGACCACATCCCCAAGGCCGAGTCCGCCCAGATCGAAAAACTGCTCACCTACCCCGAAGACACCGCCGGCGGGATCATGAACCCCGAACTGGTCAAGGTCCGGATCGACCAGACCGTCCACGACGCCATCCAAAACTATCGCCAATCAGACCCCGAAGAAGATTTCTACCATGTCTTTGTCGTGCGAGGAAGAACTGCCCACGGTCGATGTCACCGCCGATCAGGAGGAAATCGCCAATACCTTCCGTAAAAACGACCTCATCGTCATGCCCGTGGTGGACAACCGGCAGGTCCTGGTCGGACGCATCACCGTCGATGACATCGTGGACGTCATTGAGGAAGAAGCCGAAGAAGACGCCCTCGTTATGGCCGGCACCCACCCCGCCGAACTCGAAACCCCCCATATCCTCAAAGCCGCCACCGTCCGCCTGCCCTTTCTGCTGGTCTGTATGATGGGCGCTATCATCACCATGATCTTCCTCATATCTCAGTTTGATCGCTTTTTTACCAGGGCCCAATGGCTCAGCATCATGATGTTTCTGCCCGCTATCATCGCCCTGGGGGGAAACAGCGGCCTGCAAACCTCCACTATCGTCGTCCGCGGCCTGGCCACCGGCGATCTGGCCGCCTTGAACCTCATGCAGGTCTTTTTTCGGGAAAGCCGTGTCGCCCTGATTGTAGCCTGCATCTGCGCCTTAATCGCCGGCTTGGCTGCCGGCGTGTGGCTGACGGTAAGGCCCGGCGAATTAAACCCCGACCAGGCCCAAATCCTGGGTGTATCGGTAGGCCTGGCCATGTTTTTCGGGATTATGCTCTCTACCACGCTGGGATTGTTCCTGCCCTTTGTTTTTCGCCGTCTCGGCATCGACCCGGCCATCAGCTCCGGACCCCTCGTCACCACCGCCAACGACGCCCTTGGCTGTCTGACCTATTTCTCCCTCGCCCTGCTGCTTTTGCACGCCCTGGGCCGCTAAAAAAATAATCACCATAAGTGTCTGTTATATAACATTTTATATTCCATCCCCCCGCTAAATCCCCACCGGGACGAAAAAGAATTTGACAGATATTTTTTCCCTATTAAAATACATAGCTCGCCGCTGTGAAGAGTGCTCCAGCGGTATTTTGATATGGGTAAATAATTTATTACTGTCGTCGGCAAAATACCGAATGCAAAAAATAGAAACGATTTTCCCTGATGCCCGTTAAACTCCAAAAAACTACCGTCGCGCGCAAAGACCCCCGCCAGCAGTCCTGGCTGCTGATCGATGCCCGGGACCAGATTCTCGGACGACTGGCCGCCAAAATCGCTATGATCTTGATGGGCAAACATCGCCCCCAATATACCCCTCATGTGGATACCGGCGATTACGTCATCGTCACCAATTGCCGCAAGATACGCCTGACCGGCAAAAAACCCCAGACCAAGCAATACGACCATTACACCTACCACATGGGCGGGCGCAAGGTCGTCTCGTTCGAGAAAATGATGCAGCAAAAACCCCAGGAGGTCATCCGCCAGGCCGTCCGCAGAATGCTGCCCAAAAACAAAATGGGCCGACGCCAGTTGAGCAAGCTGAAAATCTACCCCGGCAGCGACCACCCCCACGCCGCCCAGCAGCCCCGGATTTACCCCTTAACTCCCAACCCCAAAGTATAATGCCCTGGTAAAATATCGGATATGTCGTTTTTTAATCATCATTTTTACGGAAAGTCAAAAACGTGACAGAAACGCCGGAAAAACCCCAACCGCCCCAGCCCCAGGAACAGACCGCCCCTTTAATCGATCCGAACCTGGTCAAGGACGTCATTAAACCCACCCCCGTGGAGGTCCCGGTCCCCTCGGAAAAAGAAAAACCCTCCGCCGACCGCTTGGGACCCAGGCAATACTGCTGGGGCACAGGTCGGCGGAAAAAATCTGTCGCCCGGGTCAGGATAAGACCAGGTACCGGAAAAATAAACATCAACAACCGACAGATCGATGAATATTTCCCCAACCAGCGCGACCGTAATGATGTCCGCGCCCCTTTGCAAAAGACCCAAGCG
>LJUC01000109.1 GCA_001303695.1 Phycisphaerae bacterium SM23_30 | reverse complement strand
AAGCCGCCTCCAATACTTACCGCCCGTTCATTATCGCCTTGTTGCACACGATCCACGGCTATCAGAGAATTCTTGACCGCCGCCCGGGTAGCTCGTTCTATACCTTGAGGCAGTCGCCCAGTGGATGGATTTAGATTATCATCACTGATAAAGGCCTTGATTCCTGGTATTGCCATGCCGGTAGATGCGGCTTTCATAGCCCGGATATAGTCTTGAATATGCCACAGACCAAGCTCCTCATCGCTAGCAAGATCAGACCAAGCTCCTCATCGCTAGCAAGATCCTCATTTTTAACTAACACAAAGTGCCCATTATTACCAAGCACTTCCTGGTATAACTTTAAAAAAGCCGTAAAGCGGTCACCCCTGAAAGGGTGCAGCCTGCCAAAATCATAATCCTTCAGTGCGTGGCTGAAGATAATCACAGTTTTATTCTTTTCAGATATCATAATTTATTATCAACAATTCCATCTATCCCTTGGGATAACTACAGATATTAACTATTATATGAATCCCCTAAGGATAGAATCGATTCACTAAGTTTTTGCCGAAATTTACATTCATAAGCTGCTTTTTAATTAATCCGTGTGAAACTTCAAAGCGAAGAACTCGTCTCCACACATAGAGCACCCACCCTTTGAAAGTCTCGGTTTCATGGCAACCAGTTCTTCAAAATAACTCGGATCAAGTGCATATTTTTGCATCTTGTTCCAATCAAAATTCTTGCGGGCTTCTGACATATGCTTACTGTTGAGAATTGCCTGTTGGTTCCCACGAGCCACATCAGCTACGGATGCAGCAATCTTTGTAACAATGACCCCTTGACGAACATCCTTTATGTCCGGCAAGCCAATGTGTTCCTTGGCGGTTACATAACAGAGGAAATCGGCTCCCAAGTAAGCAGCCAGGGCGCCTCCTATACTGCACGCAATGTGATCATAACCTGCCGCTGTATCTATCGGTAAAGGTCCCAGAACATAGAAAGGAGCTCCCTGACAGATTTCTTTTTCCAATCTCACGTTTTCCTCGGTTTCATTCAAAGGGATGTGACCGGGGCCTTCCACCATAACCTGGACGCCACTTTCTCTTGCTCTCTGGACAAGTTCACCTAAAATCCTTAGTTCGTAAATCTGGGCTTTGTCAGTTGCATCGGCTAAGCAACCGGGCCTGAGCCCATCACCTAAACTTATGGTTACATCATATTCTTTTGCAACTTCCAATATCCTGTCATAGTGTTTGTACAGAAAACTTTCTTTGTTATTCTTCGCCATCCACTGAAGAATAAAAGAACCACCTCTAGAGACAACGGGCATTAGTCTTCTCTCAAGTAATTTTATAGATCCTCTGGTAACACCGGCGTGGATAGTAGTAAAGTCTATCCCGTCTTTTGCGTGTTGCCGGAAGACTTTTAGGTAACTTTCCATTGTCATATCCGCAGCAGCGCCAACTTCAATAGCTGCTTGGTAAATTGGTACTGTTCCCAAAGGAAGCCGACAGTTGTTGATTATTGTTTTTCTCATGCTATTAATTACTGTGGCGTCATTTGCAATAGTCAAGTCCATTATAGTGTCGGCGCCTGCTTCTATGGCTGCCGAGAGTTTCTTAAGTTCTTTTTCCGAGTCTAACTCAACAGGAGAAGCCCCTATATTCGCATTCACTTTCACCGCCATTTTTTTGCCTACCGCAACCGGTTTAAGGTTTTTATGATTCTTATTCGCTAAAACTACAATCAAGCCTCTGGCAATATTGTCTCTCAATAAGGCGGGGTCCATATCTTCCTGCTGAGCAGTATGTTGCATTTGCTTTGTCAACCTTCCCAGTTTAGCACATTCAATTTGTGTCATCTAATAGCTCCATTTTTGTCTTTTTCAGTTTTGCCTCGAGTTCTTCCAGGCGTCGGATCATGGATGGCTTCGCCGAGTGAGCCGGCAGGCTGCTTTTCAGTTCAGCTATTTCTTTTTCCAGACTGGACACAAGACATCCGGCGAGTAATTTTTTCAATCTATCCAGGGTAATTTTATGGGGGAGGATTTCTATACCCATCCAGTCGGAAAATTCCAGAATTTTCTCCGGATGCTCCCGGCAATATTTATCCCAGAAGTCTATGCCGTCCAACAAGACAGCGCCTCCGGTATGCTGAGGGAAGTTTTCATTGGCTTTGCCTTTGTCCCAGTCCTGAAAGACAAGGTTGCGATAGATTATCCATCCCGGCGTAAGCCAGAGGACTTTTTGGCCGCCGCTGATTTTTTCTCTTTCACTTTCGCCGGCCAGCATATCCATGCAGTGAGTGGCATTTATTCTGGAGATTGAAATTCCGTTCTCCTGCTCCTGAATTATCGTATCCATCGTCCGGTAGGGATTGTCGGCGTTTACATAGCAGAATTTGCCGCCGTAAACCACGATGATTTTCTGGGCGTGCTCTTTGGCGGTTTTTATTTTTTGTATCAACTGGGTTTCGAGTTCTTTGATAACCTCGTGTCGTCCGGGGGTAGTAAAGAATATATTTTTGGCGTCCAGAAAACCTTCTTTCCTGAGGTAATTCAATTCCGGGGCCAGCGTTCCGCAGGAGATCAACATATAATCATTAAATGAAATCTGTTTTTGCATTTTTTCTACCCGTACTTTCTTTCTCCGAATATTGCCGTTCCGATTCTGACCATATGGTTACATCGTCCGGGATTTCCCCCCGGATTCTTGTATAATTTGACGAAATACTCATTTTTTCAACCTGCTCTTATCTACTTCAGCGGGCATTTTTTTGATCGTCCCTTTTTTAATTTCAAGCCGACAAATAGTTATTTCACCGGTCGCTTTAGCTGTTTGAGTTTTTGGGCGTGCTTTCGGGAACTATTTTATCCACAAAAATATCGGCGTTCATAAAGTCTATTTCTATTATTTTGGCATTAATAATTTCAGTTTCTCCCTTAAGGTTTTCGGCAACTATTTGATTGCCGTCGATTTTAAGGTAGGCCACGCTTTTTATCAGCGGTTTACCGGCCTTTCCGTTCTGACGAATATTTGCCAGGCACATATCTCAGTCCTTTTGGTTGGTTAGGGTAAATTAGATCGGGCTTTTCTTTTCTCAGATTCCAGCCTGTCGGCAATTTGTTTGATTTGCTCAAGGGAAACATTAAGCTCCTTGCCGGCGAGGCCGGACATAAATATATCCCTGTTTTCCGGAATAGCGGCTATTACTTTTTCTTTATCCATCGATTCCAAAAGCAGCTTTTTGGATTCATGATTAACCCGGTTTAGCACCAAATAGGTTGGTTTACCCCGTTGTTTACCCAGCCGGGATATTTTTCGGGCCAAGCGTATCGAATCGTGAGACGGTTCGATGATTACGACAAGGGAATCGACGCCGTTTTCTACGCCTCTGCCAAAATGCTCAATGCCGGCATCGGTATCTGCGATCAAAAATTCACCATTTTTTAAATCAAGAATTTCCAATATCCTCGAAGAAAGGGCGTTAATGGGGCAGGCGCATCCTTCCCCAAATTCGTAAATTTTGCCCATGGAGAGCAGTTGAATATTACCTTTTTCGGATAAATACTCTTTAGGCAAGTTATCCAATTCCCATTTACCCGTTATCTCTTTGGTTTTTTCAAACAGAATTTTTTTGCCGCCGAAGTAATTCATAAAATCCTTCGGCCTGGTCATTCCCAGGCGGCGGTGAAGTCCGATATTTGACTCGTCATTATCAATCACTAAAACCTTATATTTTCTTTTAGCCATTTCCTGGGCTAGAAGGGCTACAATGGTACTTTTGCCGCATCCGCCTTTGCCACAGACCAGTACTTTCATAATATTAATCCTCTTTTTTCATCTCAAACTGACCGATTTTTATAATATCATTAAAAGCATGGCAATAAGGAACCGCTAGCGCGGGCTATTTTAAACAGATTCCTCGACTACGCTCGGAATGACGATTTTGCTAATTACTTGCTATTACATGTTTTATCGAACATTGGTTGTAATTTTCGGTCAGTTTGAGTTCCTTACATAATTTTCCGGCGCCGTCGGAATCATCTAGTCCTTACAAGGGGGAGAATCACAGGGAGTATCGCGGCCGCAGCAGGTTTTATCTCGGCCGCAACGCGTAAGATTCTGATTCTGCCGAGCGTAATCGGTGGCATAAAAGCCGCTGCCCTTGAAGATTAAGGCGCTGCCGGCGCCGATAAGACGACGGACCCGGGCATGGCATTCAGGACAGCTTTTGAGGGGCTTGTCGGTTATATTTTGAAATTTTTCAAAGGTATAACCACAGGCGTCGCATTTATATTCGTAGGTGGGCATGGACCGGTATCCTTTCTCTACATATTTCTGGTTTTATGTGCGGCATATTCATTTTTCCGATTTTGGTATTGCGATGGTATCTGGGCTAACTTTGGCTTATTAAAATTCAATGCGCGTACCCACAGAACACGAAAAACACTTTTGAGGGAATGCCTCCCACAATTTCGTAGTTGCTTTGGCCCCCGTGCAGTGGGCGGTTCCAATCCGCTGCACGTTATGTGCGCGAAATGCCGCCTCCCTTGCCGCTGAGTATCAGGATCTGGTGTTTTATCTGTTTTTACCCTTTGCCGAATCTGCTCTTGTTCGGCCTGCATTTGTTTTTGCTTGTTTTCATCTATCTGTAAAGTATTGCTTTCTTTTGCCATTGTTTTTTTCCTGTTCTTTGAATAACCTATTTATCTTGATTAACTTTGGGACACACATTGGAAATCTTTGCGGTCATTACTACCTTATATTCATCAGCTATTTGCTCGAATGCCTGTTGCAGCTTTTCGAAAAGTACCTGGCTGTCTCCGGCAACGAGGGTGCTCATGGGGCCGGTTTTAATATTTAGGTTATTATTATCCAGAAACCGAATAAATTGCTTTATCGGCCGGGAATATTCATTCTCGCACAAGGGATATAAACTTATTTCCGCCTGGATTTTCATAATTTAAGCACCGCCGCTATAAAAGCTCCCTTCTGGCTCCCCAACGTTCTGGCGCTGCGATCAAACCAGGGGGCAAAAGGTATCAGCCAATTTTGTGCAGGAATAAAACCTCCTACGATTATTTTCACCCGGCCGTACGGCTGTAAAAGTTGCTTTAATTCGACGGGCGAATACAGCCGAGCAGCAGCATATGAGTTTTCAGGAATTTCCTGCCTTTGCTTTTGACGATTAACCTTTGATAATCCATTTAATACGCCAAGTAATATTTTGCCGGATTTGCGAGTGCACCGTATCATCTCGCGTAGTACGGCTCCGGCATCACGGACAAACTCAAGTGTTGTAATCGCCGTTGTCCAGTTGAAACTATCATCGGCAAAGGGCAATAAATGCCCGTCAGCTATATGAAACGAAGCGTTGGGAATACTTTTTCGCCATGCTGCATTTATCATCCGCTCCGAGACATCAAGACCGGTAACCTCAAAACCGTATTCGCTGAAAAACTCGCTCCAATGGCCGGTTCCACAACCTACTTCTAACAACTTTTCCCCTTCAGCGGCGGCGGGCAGCAATTCGGCGATTATCTTCTTTTCCAGGCGATCATACATCGCCCCTCGTCTGCCGGCATACCAGTTGTCATAGCTGTCGGCAATCAGATCAAAATCGAAACGGGATGCCTTCGATTTGTTTATTTTCAGCTTTTGTTCAGCCGAGGGCATACATAACCTGCTTCCATAATGTCTTTATTTGTTCTGTTATGGCGCCGCCGGTATATTCGACGACGCTGGCCTTGATAATCTGGGCCCTGGTGAAAACCTCGTCGTAAAGGATTTTGGCGATAACCTTTACTCCGCGCTGTCGGGCATCCTCGGTTATTTGATCTGCGATTTGCGGATTGATATCCGCTTTGTTGATACAAACCAGCATCTCAATGCCAAAGTTCGCAGCCAACTGCGCCACCCTGCCTAAATCATGCCGGCCGAAAAGGGTCGGTTCTGTTACTACCAGCACCAAATCTGCCCCGGTAATCGACGCAATTACCGGACAACCTATTCCCGGCGAACCATCGACGATCAGCAAATCTCTTTTTTGCTCCTGGGCTATTTTCTTTGCTTCTTTGCGAATAACCGTCACTAATTTGCCGCTGTTTTCCTCGGCAATGCCTAATCTGGCGTGGACCATAGGGCCGAACCGGGTATCCGATATATACCACTGACCGTTGATACTATCGTTAAACTCCATCGCCTCGGCCGGGCAGAATTCCACACATACCTTGCAGCCTTCGCAGGAAACCGGATCCACTGTAAAAGTTTTATCAACCATATCGTTGGCCGGACCCTCGAAATGTATGGCGTCGAATCTACACATATCCCGGCACTTTCCACATCCCGTACATTTTTCCGCAATTATAAAGGCTTTTTTGCCGCCGGAAAAATCTGTGGTTTGCTTTATCTTGGGATCTAAAACCAGATGCAGGTCCGCCGCATCGACGTCGCAGTCAGCTAACACGGCATTTTTCGCCAGGGCCGCAAAAGCGGCCACAATGCTGGTTTTACCCGTGCCGCCCTTGCCGCTTATTACTACTAACTCCTTCAAAATATAATTCCTTATCAACCAATAACAGCTTCAGTTTAACACAATTCCCCTTCTATCCTTTTTGTCCTTTTCTTCTATAATTTCATTGATGTTTTTACGCACTGTTTGAATCGCATCATCGATAGTATTCTTTCTAACAACCGCACATACAAACTTATTTCTTAGCCTGGTTATATTCGGACCAAACATTTGCCCGACAAGTATATCAACATTTTCTAACGCGGAAGCTGTGGCTTTAGCTTTTCCCGGATCCCCGTGTGTTTTTGTTGCATCCTCTTTGTATTTGATAATTTTTCTTTGTTCAGTGAAATCTTCCTGGCCGTCAGAAAATCGATATAGCCTAAAATACTTTGACATTCCAACATGGTTATCGCTTTTTAGCGTGTTGCCGTCATCAGTTCCAAAAGCCACCACCAGATTAATATTTTCGAAAAAACTAATAGCTCCTTGGGGGCATTCTTGTAAACAAGACCGACACTCTACGCATTTATCTTTCTCTATTTGTGCTACGCCTTTGCTTAACGTAATGCCTTCCTGGGGACAAACATCAACGCAAAGCCCGCATCCAACACATTTATTTTCACTGACGTGCATCATTTTTCCCTAACTCCTAAAAAACCTTAATTGTACATCTTCAACATTCTTTCATATAATTAGGGCTGAAATATAATTTCCGTAAGACGATTATAGTCGTTTTTTGTTAAGATGGTTCAAAACTATTTGGTTTTACGGCCTCCAACAATCTTATAAAATTACTAAAGAAAAAGTGCTCCCTAAAGCCTTTGAATCCTATATCGGTTAGTATTTCCTTCCAATCTCTTTCGATATAATCAAAGGCATAAGGACATTCCATAAACTTAAAAGCCAGCCTGAAGTAAAAAGGGATGTCCGGCAGCGAGAATTCATTATAATCCAAGATGAAAAACTCCCCTTTTTGCTTTAAGGCTTGAAAGGCATTTTTAATAATTACTTGCCTGACATTTTGGGGGAATCCATGCAAAACAAATGAGATAAAAACTTTGTTAAAATCATTTTTATAAGGCAAGGTCCGGTCGATTCTTCGATTGATAATTTTAACGTTGGGAAAATCTACAAATCTTTTTTCAAACTGAGAAATCATATCTTTGGAGATATCAACACCGATCAATTTGCCCTTTTCGGACAGATATTGGGCCATCAGGCAAGCGTTTCTGCCGGTGCCTGCCCCTAAATCGAGAATTCTGTCGTCCGGTTTGATCTTTGCCATACTTATAACTTTTTTCATGAACGGCAGATAACTTCCGAATGTGGCTATATCGAGGCCGACATCGTAGTATCGGGCCATAAATCCCGCAACCTCAACTTTTGATTCAGGATATAATTTTTTCATTGGCCGTCGCGGATCACCCCCATATCAAAATTCCATTTCGATATATTTTTTCTTCGTTCAACCGGCGATATTATTATGTTCTTTCTCATTATATATTATTTTAATCTCATGATTCTTTGACTTGCACCACCAAGGAATATCGAACAGGACAAGCTACGGAACGGGAAACCAGACAGTATTTTTCAGCTAAATCTCCGAGCTCACGAATTTTCTCAGCCAGTTCCTGTTGCTTCAAGGTAACTTTTGCTCGAACCTCCACATTGGTAAATCGAAATCCATCTTTTTGTTTTTCGATTCGGCCTTCGGCATCTGAATATGAGACTGTAGCATAAATACCGGCAATATTAATGAGATTTGACTATATTGGTCGATGCATCTTTCAGAATAACTGACAAAATGTTTTTTTTCTGGGAGATACGATCATGATGGGACCCGGCGAATATGTATCAGACGTTACCGAGGGCATTACGAGTGTTGACGATTTACCAAAACCGAAAATCAAGCGGCGTTCGCGTACCTACAAGAAACGCCCCTGCCCCTCTTGCGGGCACTCATCCTATCGCGACAAGGTTTTCACCCGGACGCTGCATGATCTCGGAGACTTGGCCGCCAACCAGCCTATTGATCTGGAGGTCACCTACTCACAACACCGCTGCTCCAAGTGCAAGAAATACTTCAATGCCGATCTCACTGACTTGGCGGATGTCGGTAGCCACTATACTCGCCGAGTGGTCCATTTGGCGGTGCGCCTGGTCGTGGAAGACGGTTTGCCCTATCGACCGGCCTCCTGGCATTTATGGCGCGACCATCGGATTTTCGTTCCTTGGGCCACGATTCAGAACTGGGTGGAGGCCACGGGAAAAAAAAGCTGAGCAACGAATCACCGTGGACTATCTTGATAGCGCCTTGGCGGACTTTTCCGGCTATATCGCCGCCGATGAATTATACGACGGCCCCTTCTGCGTATTATCCATTGTGGACAATCGCAACTGCCATCGGCTCATCTACGAGGTTCTCGACCACAATCCCACCCATGCGGACATCACACGTTTTTTTCGCAGGTTCCGCCGGGAACTGACCCAGCGGGGCTTGAAACTGTTAGGCGTCACCACCGATGGTTCCCCTTTATACCCAGAGCCTTTGGCGGAGGTCTTTCCCGGAGTTCCGCATCAGGTTTGTGAGTTCCATGTTCTCAAAGAGATTAACAAAGAGATACTCCAAGCCGTTGCTCAGGTTCGACGGGAACTCAAAAAGAAATTGCCCAAACTCAAACGGGGGCGGCCCTCGTCCAAAGCCGCCAGAAAAACGGCCTGTCGAAAGAAAAAGCTTCAGGATAAGATTGCCGATTTATTCGAATATAGGCATCTGTTTGTGAAGCATTCGCTAACGCCCAAAGAAAAGAAGATATTCCGTCGTATCACCCGAGGCTTGCCCCCTTTGCGGGAATTACGTTTGATCGTGGATCAGGTATATCGGCTCTTCGACCGCCGCTGCCGAACAGAAACCGCCTTGGAAAAGCTAGCCAAATTGCGTCACCGTGTTCGCCGATTCAAAATGTTGGGGCAATCTCTTAAGAAACTGTTTACACCCAATATCGAAAAGGCGTTGACGTTCCTGGACGATTCCCTGCTGCCCTCGACCTCCAACGCCGTGGAACGAGGCTACCGCCGCCATCGCAAAATGCAAAAAACCATCTACCGGGTCCGAACGCAAGAACACATCAGCCAGCGTATTGCCATTGATATGCAGCGTGAAGAACAATCTCATATGCAGCGTGAAGAACAATCTCAAGGGCGTTTCCAAACAATAACTATGCTACACAATAAACGTAGGAAAGCATCATGATGCCGGTATCTTTGCTACAGTCTCGACAATTTCAATATTTAGTTTTCGTACAAAATAGAAAAAGGTTGTCATCAGGCAGTTATTAATTGACCCCACAAACATTTCTTCCGGATTTAACGTCTCCGGACTTCCTTCAAATTCAGGCGCCGGCCCCACCTGCAGCTCCCCCGGACCGGTAAAGACAGTTCGCGCCGGTTTATCAGCTTCTTTAAATACCGTATTTTTAAACCAGTAACTATTTTGTCGTTTCATAAGCTTCAACAATTACAATATTTGTTTTGGATCAATTAGTACCTCGGCGCCCATTGACCCAAAGGATTTGTTTACGTTCGATTTGTTTAGCCCGGATATCTTTAAAACCGGCTTTACGTAAAAAACTTGTTAATTCCTTGCTGGTATAGTAGTTTTCATTCCATAACTTTTGGGCCCATAAGTTGCGCGGAAATTCAACGATAACTACTTTGCCGCCGGGTCGCAAGACGCGATGGGCCTCTTGCAAAACCGACAAAGGCTGCTCCATCTCGTGCAAAGCCCACATTATCACCACCGCGTCCATGGTCTCGTAAAGAAACTCAAGGTTGATTGCATCTTTACGAATGCATCTGATATTGACGCCGGCTTTTGCAAGCTCCTTATAGCGTGGAAATTTTTCACTCGAAATGTCTATACCTATGACTTGCCGGCCCCTGGTCTCAGCTAGATACCGAACAAGTTCACAATTGCCGCAACCCAAATCGAGCACATGTTTATCCCCTTGCAATTTCCGGCCGATGCGCTCGTGCAAACGTGGTTTAATCTTATCAAAAAATATTTCACTCAATTTTATAGCTTCCATTATTCCGTTTCAGAGGCCAGCTCTGCCTTTATTTTGCTTTTTCTTTTCTTCCGGGCCAAAGAATTTGTCCCGCCACCATAGAAAATGTCCCCACGGATTGTCCAGCTTGTATTTATCATCCTCCGGGACGCCTTGCCAGGTATTGATTTCCTCCAGCAATTCCGGGCAGGGCTTGCCTTCGGCTAACAACTCATATGAGCATTTGACAAGTATAAATTTTTTAGCCATCTTGGCATCGTCTGGGTTATGATCAGGATGGTACTTCAGGGATGCCTTTCGGTAGGCTTTTTTCAGATCATTCTTGTTGGCGCCTTCGGAAACCCCCAGAACCTTACAAGCTGCCTGGCGGGCTTGCAGGATGCGGCTTGTTCTCTCTGTGAATCCAAAATCATCTTTCATTGGACGGCAACCCTCGCCTTAATTTTTTGATATAGCTGCGAAAATGCTTGTTGGTAGCCGCCTAATGCATCAATTATCATAAATCCCTGCGAATAAGCTTCCGCTATCAATCGATCATTCGGTATCTCCAGGATAACATCTATGTTTTCCTCAGCGCAGTATTGCAGCACGCTTTCATCTCCTATATCAGATCGGTTAAGAGCCACCGCAAAGGGCAGTTTCAACTCCCTTACCATCCCCACCGCTAATTTCAGATCATTTAAGCCAAACGGCGTAGGCTCGGTAACCAGCAAAACAAAATCGCTGCCCTTTACCGCTTCTATCACCGGGCATGAGGTCCCCGGAGGAACATCAAGTATGGTTATGGCCTTATTTGGCGCTTTTTGCTTGACAAATTTTATAATAGCAGGTGTCTGAATGGCGCCGATATTGAGTTTACCGTGACCAAAAGCTATACCGTCTGATTTTCCAAATTCAGCAATTCCTATCCGGCGTTGTATTTCTTTTATGGCCCCTTCCGGACATATAGCCATGCAACCGCCACAGGAATGACATAGCTCCTCAAATACCAAAACCTTTTCCTTTATACATGTAATTGCACTGTATTGACAAAGCCGGCCGCATTTGCCGCAGCCGGTGCATTTTTGCTCGTCAACTTCAGGCACGCCCACCGTAACATCCTCCCGGCTTTCAATTACCGGCTTTAAAAAAATATGGCCGTTCGGTTCTTCCGCATCACAATCGAGATACTGAACCCTTAGGCCGGTTCGAGAGATTGAAGCGGCCAAGTTTGTAGCTATCGTGGTTTTGCCGGTGCCGCCTTTACCGCTGGCTATGGCTATTTTCATGCTCTATATCACTCCTTGCCCGTATTACGCTTATCTCTCCAAAATCTCCGGTTAGGAAAAAGTTCGTCAACCTTGGACCGGTAATCCGAATAAGCCGGCCCAAACTTGTCTTTCAGGTAGTCATCTTCCTTATGGATAGAAGCTTTAAAACTGACATACGCTACCAAAGGTACAAAAAGCATGGGCCATGATCGAAAGAATAGGACAAGTCCCGGACAGATAAGCAATATCCATGCCGCATAAATGGGATGCCTCACCACCGAATATGGTCCTTCGGTGACCAATTGCCCTTTTTGATATCCGGGATTGAATATTCGAAGAGAATACACATAGAGCGCCATGCCCGCCCCTAAAAATCCGATACCAACAATAGCCAGGGCCCAATACGGAATACCTGGTATGGTAAGCAAATCAGGATAAAAACAGGTCAAACCACCGGTCAATATACCGGACAGAACGGCAGCAATGGAGAATTCCGGACCTATGACGCATCTGGTCATGGCTTTGCTCCCAAAAGGCATTCGTTCCCGGCCATCGTTTCCCGGGCTTTTGTCGTGTTGCAGTTTGCGACTACTATGGCCACATCATTTCTGGAAAAACATTTCTCAATAAGGAATAAAAATTTCATAATATCATTAACAGGTGCCCGGCCCATTCTGATAACTTTCTACTTTAATCCAACCTTCTACAGGTAATGAATCAAAACATTCCGGCGTCGCCTTATCCCGCAGAATCGAGTCGGGATATATCCGCAACTTAAAGGGGCGTCGCTGTAGTTCAAAAATATAATCTTTTCCTGGTTGTTGGTTACCTTTTGACACGGTTAATTTCTACCCTTGGAGCGTCATGCTCCTCTTGCCGATGAAATATTATGATTGTTACGACTACGGTTATGCAAAAACCTCTCCTGATATTCTTTGATAACGCTCACCACCGATCTCATACATTGACCGTTACCGGAACAGGATATTCTGAGAATTTCAGCGGCATTAATATCAGCCAGCCGCCGGCCCAGCAATAAGGCTCGTAATTCTTTTACCTGACCGGTACACTCCGGGGCATCGGTAATGTCAAAATCGGTGAAACGAAACTCTCCGGTTTTATCACTCAAAGAAAACCGAATCTTATCGCAACAATCATCCATGATTTTGCTCCCTTATTAACCGGCCCAGATTTCCTTTTAATTACATGGTAAACAACAAGGCATTAGCAATCATAAAGCCGGCTGCGGCAAGGGTGGTAAAGGCGAAAATCCTCTTTAGAACAACAGGTTCTGTTTTTAGCGCGAATTTGCCGCCAATTATTCCTCCCATAATGGCAACCGCTCCCAAGGGCAGGGCAAATACAGGATCAAATTCACCCCTTACTGCATGTCCTAAAAATCCCATCAAGGCTGTCATTGCCACCATGGTAGAGGCGGTACCAACCGCCACCCTTACCGGCAAACCGCAGGCGAGAACCATCAGGGGCACTAAAAATGAACCGCCTGACACGCCCACCATACCGGCCGCCAAACCTGTCGCCAACATAACGGGCAGCGCCACATAAAAATTCACGGTGTATTGAATATCGCCGGTTTTAAAGCTCCAATATCCAAAACGTTTTTTGGTGTTGATTGTTTTCGGCTTGACCGGAAGCAGCATTAACAATCCCGCCATAGTCAACATGGCGGCAAACACATATTTCAAGGTAATTCCGGTAAACTCATAAGCCGCCATTCCACCCACAAAGGCCATCATACCGGTTGTCAATCCAATCATTACCGCCATGGGCCAGGCAATAATCTTGTGTTTATGGAAGATCAATATCGCGCCGATAGCTGTTACAAACATGATAAATTGGCCGGTTGTCGCTGCCTGATGCATTGATTCCCCGGCTATGATCAATAAAATCACGTAAAAATTTCCCCCGCCCCGACCCGCCATGGTCATAAAAACTGCAATAAGCAGAATAGCAACTGCTGTAATTATCAGTCTTAACATCACATTTCTTGATTCATATAAACGTAAAAGTAAAACTATAACATTGCTTTACTTCGTTTTCCCCTTATTCAATATGGGGCTTTACTTTTTCTAATATGGCATTCTTGGGCACGGCCCCCACTATCCCGTCTGCGATCTCGCCGTTCTTAAATATACCCAAAGTCGGTATGCTCATGATACCATATTTTGTCGCCGTCTTCGGCGCCTCATCAACGTTGAGCGTACATACTTTCAGTTTGCCATCATATTCCTCGCCTATTTCTTTGACTATCGGCGATACCATACGACACGGCCCGCACCACGGGGCCCAGAAGTCCACCAGTACCGGCAGGTCCGAGTTCAAAACCTCGGTCTCGAAATTACTGTCGTCAATTACTACTTCCATTTGGGCATCCTTTCTGTGTCAATACCAATAGAGTTTATTTACCGGCTTCCGTCTGGGTAAGCACCATGGCATTTTGCGGGCACTGAGCGACGCAAAGGGCACAGCCGTTACATATATCCGGGTTCACTATGGCATACCCTTCAACCTTGACAGCCCTGACGGGGCAGACGTCCTGGCAGATGCCGCAGCCGGTGCATTTGTCGGAATCGACGACCGCAATAGCCTTACGTCCGCTTTCAAGCTGAGCTATCCTATTGTTTAATTGGCGCTTTTGCTGCTCCAGCAATTCGGCCTGTTGTTTTAGAGCAGCCAGCTCCTGCTCCGGGCTTTGAGTTTCGGGACCTTGAGGAAAACTCGCAGGCGGGCTTGTCGGTGGGATGGCCGTTGGCATATCCATAGCTTGGCCCATGCCTCTACCGCCGCCCATACCCATACCTCGGCCCTGGCCGCGGCCACCGCCCATACCCATGCCTCGGCCCTGGCCGCGGCCGCCGCCCATACCCATGCCTCGACCCTGGCCACGTCCGGCCCCCATGCCCATCCCTCGACCCTGGCCGCCCCCGCCGCCCATACCTAAACCCATACTCCCGCCTGGGCCAACCGGATTGGACATCGGTTGTCCCGTGGGCCCTGGTCCTGCCGGTGCAGCGCTCATACCAAAGTGGCTGGCTACACTTGGCCCCGAAGTGGAAGAAAATCCGCCGGCCTTGAACTGCTCAACGGCACTGCGGACAGGTCCGCTGATACCGCTGATAACCTGGATGCCCGCCTGACCAAATACATTAAAGGCGTTAGGACCGCAATTGCCGGTGAGAACGGCTACCACGCCTTTTTCCGACATTAACTGAGCGGACTGTATCCCCGCCCCGCCGCCCAGGGCCATATTAGGATTCTCGAGGGGCTCAAACTGCATGGTGTCGGTATCAATGATCAAAAAATACGCACATCGGCCGAAGCGAGCCTCTACCTGATCGTCAAGGGTAGGACCCGTTGAAGTTATGGCAATTTTCATAAAAATCCCTTTCTATGAGAGACCGCACGTTCCGGTGGGACAAGAATCGCTGCTTTGGGAGGTGGCGTTGCTCTGTCCCACGGAAAAACCGGAAAACACTTTCTGCATATCCGAACTCTCACATTTTTTGCAGACGTGCTTGTTTTTACCGCCGCTTTTTTCCAGAAATTCCTGTTTATTGCCGCACTTATTACATCTGTACTCAAATATAGGCATGACTTTACCTCCGGTTAAATCCTTTCCATTCATTACTGTCTCAAAGACAAACACTCCCCCTATTAACCTAAAAGCTGTAAGATTACCAGTGTTCGCCTGGCGGATTTTCAATCTTTGCTGCTTTTCTGGCTTTCGAGTTCTTCTATCCGTTTCTTAATGCCGTCCAGGGCATCTTCAAGGTATTCCGACTGGCCTTTGAGCCCGTCGAGTTCCTGTTCCGCCGTCATGGTAGGGGTAAATGGCGCACCGCCATAAGCATATGGATTTACAGCAGCCCCATAAGCATATGGGTTCACGGCGCCTCCCCAGGCAGGCAGGCCTTGAGCGGTTCTGGACCAGCCGGGAAGACCGGTTGCATAGAACCAATTGCGACGCCCCCAGCCGCCGCCTCGGCCCCAGCCGCCACCACGGCCCCAGCCGCCACCACGGCCCCAGCCGCCATAGCCCCAGCCGCCCACCGGATTCATATAACCCGGCATCGGGTATCCTGCACAAAAACCCGCGGCTCTACCTGTCATGGGTCCGACGCCCGCGGGACCTGTTCTATCTCCACCTGGCATGATAAATCTCCTTTCGAAAAAATTAGCCTCTTGTCATCTTCGTACCACATTTTGGACAGCTTATTGCCTTACAAGGCTGTCCGGCAGTATGAGCGGCAGTGGCGCCGCATTTCGGGCATACACAACTTCCACCCGGCCCGGCGGCAAATGGGCCGCCCATCCTGCCTCTACCCTGGCTCTGGCCTTGGCCCCTACCCCGGCCTGTGCCGGGACCCTGGCCGCTTGGCCCTGTACCATCACCTCTTGGCATAATATCCATCTTTTCTGCAATTGCTTGCTAATTCAAATCTATCACCAATAACCAAATCTGCCTCGGCCGCGACCTCGGCCCCGACCGAAACCTCGGCCAAAACCAAAGCCTCTGCCCAGCCACGGATTCGCCCAGCCGCCATAAGGCGATCCATATCCGACACCATAGGGCCCGACTGCCGGCGCCCCGGCGCCATAAAAACCGGCTCTGCCTGCCGCAGGGTTCATATACCCCGGCACGGGGAAACCGGCACAGAAACCGGCCGCTCTACCTGTCATGGGCCCGGCGCCCGCAGGACCTGTTCTGTCTCCAAATGGCATGTTAATCACCTCCTTTCCAGTAAATTAAAACCTTTGTTCATTATTTTTTCCGCAGGCTAACTAGTGATTCCTGCACTATCAAATCCTGGCATTTATTTGGTCTCTTTAACTAAAAAGTAACGGCGCCTTTATATGTTCTGCTCTTTCTTAAAATCATTTCGCCTACTTCACAACTCAAGTCTCTGGCAATAACAGGGCACTTGGCCTTTAGTATGAAAAATATATCCTTATCGACATCGCTGAGAGTTTCGTAGTTGCCCTGTCCTTTGGCTATGATTAAATCAGCTTCTTCAAAACGATTGCGGAAATTTTATGAACATGTTTCCGGAATTGTACCCGGTGCATCAGAACCGTTATCGATGACTTCTACCATTTCAGTTAGACCGGCAAATTCAGCATCTTCAATCGTGGCATCATTTATGACTGGGGATCCCTTTACCACTACAGTAACCTTTTCCCAGGGAAGCTGCTCAATCAGCAAACGGTCGAAAACAATCTCGCCGGCGTTATCCGCCAAATAGAGTATCTTCTCTGCTCGGCTTACCGCATTTCTAAACTCTTCTATCTGCCGACGGTTGTAATCCGCTGTCAGCGATTCGTTAATTATCCTTTCTATATCAGATTCAGCTATTGACGCTTTAACACCCAAATCAATGATGTTTCCCGCTATAGCCAGCCGAACAGCTGTCTCCAGCGGGTCCTCAGAGGTCCTGACACGTTCTTCTAATTCCGCACATAGTTCTAAAGCTAATCGGTTAAATCGCTGCTTTAATTCGCGATATGGGTCGGCGTTGCCGATCAGTTTCCGAATCAATCGGTGTATCTGTTGCCCGATGGCGGGCGGACTCTGGCTTATATCCAGTTCAGTTGCCAGACGAAGGACCTGATGAACAACCTGTTCGTGAATTTGCTCATCTTCGGTGGCCAATCTCACTGAATCGAGCGCCTGACGAATAAAACAAGGAATACAATCTAAAAAAATCTGCATAACTTTACTTGCCTAACGGCAAATCTAAACCTTAAACCCAATGTCCTTCAACGTTGGCCTGATCTACTTCTTCTAATTTACCTGCCTTGAACGCATCTATTGCTTCCCGAACCGTAGTATTTTCTGCAAGGAACATCTTCACGCCGGCACTATAGAGGGTCTTAAAAGCATTGGGGCCCACATTGCCGGTTATCACTGCTTCGGCACCAAGTTTGGCGATATTCTGCCCCGTCTGAATCCCGGCTCCTTGCATGGCGTTTAGATTCACAACGTTGTCATGGGCGGCAAATTCACCTGTTTTACTGTCAACGACGATTATCCATTTTGCCCGCCCGAATCTCAGGTCAATTTCGCTTGAAAGTTCTTTACCCTGTGCTGTTATTGCTATCCTCATTTTTTCTTTCTTTCTTTGGTCTGATTAAACTCCGTCCCCGTCGGTTGCGCATTATTTTTACATTAAATATATTTTTTGTTTACCGTCGCCTACCACGCCGCGCCCGGCGTCTGCGAAAGCCTCTAGGCGCCCCTACCCAAACATTGGGTAAGGCATATTGCGGCAGACTTAAGTTGCCCGTTTTATATGCCGCTAGAATTTGTTCCGTTGAGCCGGCCAAAAACGACAACACCTGAATGCCAGAGCTGGTTAGCATCTCAGCCAAAGCTCTCGAGATTGCTCCACAAATCAGTACATGAACGCCAAGTCGTCTTAGCCTGGCTGCTCTTTCCGGTCCACTCTGCTCGGTAAGGGTTATTTCTTTTCGACTTTTCTCAATACCATTTTCCAGGTCAATCAGTAAAAGCTTGTCAGCAAAATCGAACACGCTGGAAATCTTGTTTTGCCAAACTGAAATAGCTACCTTCATAATCAGGCTCCATGAGCATAAGGAGCAAATTCTGTGCCAGTATAGCAACTTACCGCATACTATAATCCTAAGTGCTTGCAAATCATAGATTTAAGATAAAAAGAGCTGTGCAGTGTTGCCGGATTTGGCATTGCAGATTGCAATAAACAGAAACACTTTTCTGTTGCAGAATGCGATAGGTTTGAATTGTTTGTTGGCGTGTTGGTGAATTACTCTGCTGGAGTGTTCAGATTCTTTAGTTTCCTGAACAGAGTGCTGGAGTTGATCCCTAATTCCTTGGCTGCCGCGGTACGATTGCCGCGGTTGCGGCGCAAGGCCTGTTCAATCATTATTTCTTCCATTTGCTTTAGCGTTCGGAATTTGTTCACATCAATGTCTTTGTCCGAGCTGATCATTGAATCGGGCAAATGCCTGGGCTCGATAATATCCCCCTGACAAAGCACGAAACAGTGTTCAAGGGTGTTCTCAAGTTCCCTAATGTTGCCGGGAAAATCGTAGCTTAAAAGAATTCCCATTGCCTCATCGTTCAGGCAGCATATATTCTTGTTGTAAATGTGATTGAAGCGATTAATAAAGTGCTCTACAAGAAGAGGAATATCTTCATTTCTTTCTCTGAGCGGAGGTAGTGATAATTTAACCACATTAATACGATAATATAAATCGCTCCTGAATACCCCTTTCTCAACTAACTGAGCCAAATCTTTATTCGTGGCGGTAATGATCCTTACATCAGCAGTTTCAGACGAGACAGCGCCTACCGGCTCATAAGTTTTCTCCTGGAGTACCCGCAGCAGCTTGACTTGTACAGCAGAAGATATATCCCCTATTTCATCTAAGAATATGGTGCTGCCTTCGGCACGTTTAAAACGGCCGGGTTTGTCCTTTTTAGCATCGGTAAAGGCACCTGCCTTATAGCCGAACAGTTCCGACTCCAATAACGTATCCGGAAGAGCACTGCAATTGACGGCAACAAAAGGATTATCTTTCCGGTCACTCAAATTATGAATGGCCCGGGCGAATAACTCTTTCCCGGTACCGGTTTGCCCATCTATCAGAACGGTACAATCACTTACTGCAATTTGGGGCAGGATATCAAACAGTTCTTGAATCTTGTGATTTCTACTGATGATATCTTCACAACTGTACTGCTTTTGAAGTTGCTTTCGTAATTCTTCCACGACAGTCATGTCACGAAATGTTTCAACCCCGCCAATGATCTGACCGTCTTGGTCTTTAAGCAAGGCTGTAGATATAGTTATGGCCTTACGTTGCCCTTGAGCATCTATAATATAAACAGGCTTGTTAATGACAGGCTTACCGGTATTCATAGTGCGTAGCAAGGCACAGTCAGACTCACAAACGTTGGCGCGCAATACGTCCTTGCATATTCGACCAATGGCTTTCTGACGAGATATCCCGGTTATCTGTTCGGCTGACCGGTTAAATGAGGTAATTCGCCAGTCTTTGCTGACCGTGAATACACCATCAGCTATACTGTCCAGAATCACATCTCTTTTTTCGTAGGTACTATAATCCATTTAAAATATTATAGTAAACTGAGTTGTTTTTTCAAATACTATATAGATTTGGTTATTTGGAGGAAAGCCCCGCGAATAATCCGTTCAGGCTGCATGTCTCTGCTGTTTGATTCGTTTCTTCTACTGTGGCGGGGTGGTAAAACCCAATTTCTGATTTCTTTGTTGAAAACATGGATATAGTTCTCCTTGTATAATGATTTGGTGATGTATAACAAAAACCATAATCTACCAGTTATTATGGTGAATCCGCGATTCGTTATATCGATCTGCTGGAGCTTTATATTCTCCCGGGCACCTCACAGGTATCTGGATCAAAAAATCAACAAAGCTGAAGTGGCTTTCACGGTCAGAGATCCGTGGCAAAACCGTGGCGTCGGTACTCACCTGATGAATTTATTGATTACTATCGCCAAACGTAATGGGATAAGCGGCTTCACCGCCGAGGTGCTCCGGGAAAATAAAGCTATGCAGAGGGTGTTTCATAAAAGCGACTGCCAGGTTAAAAGCCGGTTAAATGAAGGGATTTATAGCTTCGAACTTGCCTTTTCAACAGGAACATTCTCATCCTTATAGAAGCATTTGGTATAGTTTTTTCCTAAGTGAAATTTGGGAAAAAACCTTGCAGGAAAGGACTACCAACCTCGTTTAATAAATAGAGACTTAATAAAAATTAACGAGATCCAAGAAAAACGAGGAAATTGAGGATGGCAATATGTTAAATGCAGTGGGTATGAAAAAGTGGGTTTATCACGTGGGTGCGCACCACTATAACAACATAGTACTTGCTGAAAATCTACTGCTTAACAAGCGATTTTGGAAATTGACTGGAAGTGTAATCCTAGCAGTAGTTTATATATTATTGGTGTTATTGCTGGCAGGTCTCGTTTATACCTGCCCAGCTAATCCGTTAAGCCCTATTTACAATTGGATTTCAAGTCTGTCTTGAATATTTAAGCCTTCTGGTTGCTTGGAGAAACTGATGAGTATATTTGACTGGCTGGCCGGCAGAAAAAATATCACATATAAACACAAGGATGGAACCGCCCTGGTTCTGCAAACATTAATGGCACCTTCCAGGGCACAGGGTAATAAAATATCACACGGGTAGTTTATGATGTCATCGAGCAACTTATCCGCCCCGGCAAAACCGACTACGCTGCCGGTTTGGTTGATGACATGTAGAAGGTCATTAAATTGAAAGTACAAGACGGTTATATCGAATTAAGTTGTTATTTTATGACTCTGTGTCTGCGAACTATTGTCAATATAATATATAAATCCATATCACCTGTCAATATTAGAGAACTGGTTCTGCTGACAAAAGAATGACTGAAAAGCCCATAATCCATATCTCACCCAAAAAGGACACAGAGCATGGCAGTGAACGAACCACTTACGGATTATTACACGATGTTAACGGCGATGAGTATGCCGATAACAAACTGGAAACATTACTACGCGCCATGGCCAACGATTTGTACAACGCCATCAACGAACAAGGTGAAGTTTAAAATTATGTTAGGATGAAAGGGATAATATGATCCAATAATGATGTCACGATCCTGTACTTTGTAAGGGCCGTAAGAACCTTAATCTGGTAACCGCGAAAGGGTTGTGAATCCTGACTGTAACGGGATTTGCAGCCCTATTTTTATCGCTAAAATAACCAAAATTATTGGTTGCAAATCAAGACTTCCTGATGCTAATATGATCGGCAGGTTAATCCGAGCCGAACCAGCATCGGAAGACCGTGTCAGAACGGTCAAACATTCAAATACGTGCTCATCTGGCATGATGAGCGAGGCAAAGAACGATGGCAAACCTTAAGTTGTCAAGACAGTCGCTAGGCGGAAAAACAGAGAGCTCAGAAGGAGCGCGAACTTCGGATGGGTCTGATCGAACCGGCAATAATGAAACTAAGTCAGTTTCAAGAAGACTGCTTAGTAAAAACCAGTGGTCAAGTTCGAGAAGGCACCTTGGATGAGTATGGTGCCACGATGAATCAGTTCATTGATCTGGTTGGTGATGTGGATTATCGTAGTATTAGACATGAACATGGCGAGCGTTTCATCCAGGCCTGCCTGAAGCGGGGCAACAGTCCCGCCACGGCCAATAAAAAGATAGGCTCCCTCAAGCGGATCTTCCAGATGGCAGTGCAACGTCGGCAAATGGAAGACAATCCATTTCGCTATGTCCGCAAACTCAAGGTCGCACCCCGGAAGATCAGGGTCTTCAGCGATAAGGAATGTCAGCGGATGATTGAAGCCACTCAAAAATTGTATTTCTACATGCCTCTAAGATGGGACATCCTGATTCTGGCTGCTCTTTCCACCGGCATGCGTCG
>LJUC01000108.1 GCA_001303695.1 Phycisphaerae bacterium SM23_30 | reverse complement strand
AACCCGTTTTCTTCCTTTTGGAAGGTCTCGTCCCGGGTGTTCTTGATCAACTCGGCGATCCGGGTTATGGCATCATCCCAGGATATTTCCTCCCAGTCCGTGGCCCCGGGCGCTCGGTGCTGGACTGTTTTCAGGCGACGCTCGTTATTAGCTACCTGGTACAATGCCGCCCCTTTGCTGCACAGGGTCCCTTCGTTCACCGGATGTTCGGGATCCCCTTCTGTATTAATCACTTTACCGTCTTGTGCCGACACCACCAGACCACAACCACATCCACAGTAGGGACATATCGTCGTGGTTTCGACGGTGCGTTGGACCTTAAACTCCGGCGGGGCGGCCTGGGCTCGCTGGGGTCGGCCCAGCAGCAATCCCAGCGAGGCGCCGATTCCCGCGCCGGTACCCGCCAGAAAACCTCTACGCGTCATCTCCATCTTGATGATCTCCTTTCGTATGGGTCAAAAATTGTCAATCCGATGAAAATTACCGGATTAACTTTCCTGGACCTCGTTACTTTTCAACTCATCTAAGCAGGCTGCTCACAACGAGCCAACCACACCGGTTCGGCGATATAACCTTCTCTTATAGCGATGGGGTCAAGCGCGACAGCCGAAAAATATTCCCGTTCGTAATCCCAATCGTCCTTGTCGGATTCCTCCGGGTGAACAACCGTCTTTAGGTATCTCTTACAATTATCGCAGACATAAATGCGATATGAAGCAAATTCTTCCACGGTGAGATAACCCAGTTGATCCTGGGATTGATTTCCGCAGAAAGGACAGCCTATCCGGGCGAAAACCCACGAGGTGTTACAGCAGCAGCACCAAAGCCGTCGGCGTCCCGGCGCGCCGATCATCCTTCCCAAAACCGGATTATGCCCGCAGACTGGACAAAAACCCTTTTGCCAGGCGCTGAGCTGAGTCCGGTCTAAAAGAAGCTCAGCGGCCTGTTGGCGGAAGGGACGGGCCAGGTAAAGCGAAAAAAACTGCAGGGCGTCTATATCTAGAGAAAATTTCTGGGCCCAACCTTGTAAGGCGTCCCAGCGGTGCCGAAGGGTCGCCTCCAGCAGCTTATCCGCCGGTATTTGCCCCGAGCGGTACGCCTGGCCGAGTTTCTCCCAGTCTTCGGTTTTCTCGGACAGATGTTCCTTGAATGCGTCTATAAGTAATTCAAAAACCTTATCCGCTGCCCCTTCTTTGACTTTGATTCGCTCCGGCGCAAACAGATATTCACCCTTTTCCAGTTGTTTTTGAATCTTATCTTTTTTATCAGGTTCGACGCAAAGGCTCTCGAATAACTCTTCGTCGGACACCGCTGCCGCCATCTCCCGCATTGCTTCGGATAATTCGCCGGCGCTTTTTGAGGTGTCTTGTTGTTCAGCAAACGTCATAGGGGCTTCCATAAAAGCCGAACTCAAAAGCACACTGGCTCAACCAGTTTTTCTGCTTATTGCATGTATTGTACAAGTGTATAGCACAAGTATACAGCATAAGATTAAGTTTGGTAATTCTAATATCCTACCTGAGGTTGTTCAACAATTTTTTCCCGAAAATAAGAAAATTCGCTTCTTTGAGTGAAATGATGAGTATTTAGCTAATATTAACCCTCTCCTGCCGTATACGATCGAGTGCAAAGTTCTCGCTGCTGATATTACATTAATATTTTAATACCAAGGGTTTACATCTTACGGCCGAAATCGACCCTTTTCCAGTCCCTTTGGTAGGCCCTTGCTCCCCGAGAATTATCCACAATGTATATTATTACTGGACTATTTATGATATTACATCCCTAATGTTAATCCAGGCAGGCGATGTTCAGATTTCGCGCCGCGGTGGTCTCGTCCATCCGTCCCACTATCGTAGTGGTGGGTGAGGCGTGCAGGGAATCCGGATCGGTTTGGGCCGTTTTGGCGATGTCGATCATCGCTTCGATAAAGGCATCGATGGTTTCCTTGCTCTCGGTCTCGGTGGGCTCAATCATCAGCGCCTCTCTCACGGTCAGCGGAAAATATACCGTCGGAGGATGAAATCCTCTGTCGATCAGGCCCTTGGCGATATCGATGGCATGCACTCCTAACTTCATCTGCCGCGAGGCGCTGAAAACGCATTCGTGCTTGCAAAGGCCCGGCACGGGCAGGTCGTAATAATCTTTTAGCTTTTCTTTAATATAGTTGGTGTTAAGCACCGCATTTTCGCTGACTCGTTCGAGTCCTTCTTTACCCAGCATCAGGATATAGACGTAGCTCTTCAGGATCACGCCGAAGTTGCCGTAAAACGGGGCGATCTTGCCGATCGATTTGGGCCGATGGTAATCCAGACCATAACTACCGTCATTATTCCTAACCACTATCGGGACGGGTAAAAATTGCTCCAATTTTTCTATCACGCCTACCGGTCCCGCCCCGGGACCGCCGCCCCCGTGCGGGGTGGCGAAGGTTTTATGCAGGTTCAAATGTACGATATCGAAGCCCATATCCCCCGGTCGGGCCTTGCCCACGATAGCGTTCATGTTGGCCCCGTCGTAATACATCAATCCGTCCACCCCGTGTATCAAATCACAGATTTCCTTGATGTGCGGATTAAATAATCCCAGGGTGTTCGGACAGGTCAACATTAGTCCGGCCACCTGATCGTCCACCGTCTTCTTCAACGCCCCCAGGTCGATCACCCCGTTCTCATCGCTGGGCACCAACACCAATTCATACCCGGCGACGGCCCCACTGGCCGGATTGGTCCCGTGCGAACTGTCGGGGATGATCAGCTTGCTCTTTTGATTTTTCTTCTCTCGATGGTACGCCGCCATAGTCAAAATGCCGGTCAGCTCCCCATGCGCGCCCGCTAACGGTTGGGTAGTGAACGCCGCCATCCCCGTTATCTCCCGCATCATCAAATCAATCTCATAGAGCACCTGCAACGCCCCCTGCGACAGAGCCCCGCCTTTGGGCATATCGCCCAACAAAGGATGCAGATCGGCAAACCCTGAAAACCCCGCGATGCGCTCCGATGATTTCGGATTGTACTTCATTGTGCAGGAGCCCAACGGGTAAAAGTAAGTATCCACGCCGAAATTACCCTTCGACAGCCCGGTGAAATGACGCACCACGTCCACTTCACCCAATTCCGGCAACTTGGCTTCTTTCTCTCGGCGCCATTCGGGATTGATATTATTACCGGCCGGTACATCACTTTGGGCCGGTCGCATTCCCCGACGACCCGGTATGCTTTTTTCGTATATTAGTTTCATAAGATCGCCTCCAGGGCCTGGGCCAGCCTGTCGATTTGTTGTTTGGTCCTTTTTTCCGTCACCGCGATCAGCAGCGATTTATCCATATCCTTATAATATCTGCTTAAGGGAAAGCCCGCCGCTATGCCTTTTTCGATCAGTTTTTCCGACGCTTCTTTGGCGCTCAGCGGCAGGTCAATGACAAACTCGTTGAAAAACCATTGATAATCGAAGTGGGGTTTTACCTGGGGAATTTGTGTCAGCCTCTGATAAGCGTAGCAGGCCTTATTGGCGCAGAGTTGAGCTATCTCTTTTAATCCCTGCTTGCCCGCCAGCGACAGGTATATCAACGCCGTCAAAGCACAAAGCGCCTCGTTGGTGCAGATATTGGAAGTCGCCTTTTCCCGCCGGATGTGCTGTTCCCGGGCCTGCAGCGTCAAAACGAAACCGCGTCGGCCCTGGTGATCGAGGGTTTGCCCGGCGATGCGGCCCGGCAGCTTCCGCACGTGCGGCATGCGGGTGGCGATAAAACCCAGGAACGGACCGCCGAACGACATCGGCAGACCCAGGCTTTGGCCTTCCCCGGTCACAATGTCGGCGCCCATCGCCCCCGGCGTCTTTAATATGCCCAGCGAAAGGGGATGCACCGATACAATCAACAGGGCTTTTTGAGCGTGGACCGTCTCGGCAATATCGGTGAAGTCATCGATAAAGCCGAAAAAGTTGGGATTCTGCACCACCACCGCCGCCGTTTTATCATCTATTTGGGCCCATATCTCTTTGCGATTGATTTGCCCGTCGGCGTGGGCGACCTCCACCAGTTCCACCGGCAAACTTCGTACATGCGTGCGGACGATTTGACGATAGATCGGATTGACGCCGTCGTCGAGGATGATCTTCTCCCGCCGGGTGGCCCGCCGCGCCATCATAATCGCTTCATATAAGGCCGTACCGCCGTCATACACCGACGCGTTGGCAACCTCCATCTCGGTCAATCGGCATATCGCCGACTGATATTCATAAATCGCCTGGAGGGTGCCCTGCGAAAGTTCCGGCTGATAAGGCGTGTAGGCCGTATAAAATTCACCCCGGCTCGTTATGGCGTTGATCGCCGCCGGGATAAAATGATCATAGACTCCCCCGCCCATAAAGCAGATCAGATCGTCCGCGTTCAGCCCCGCCAGGTGCTCCAGTTGCTGTTGGACTTCCTGCTCGCTCAGCCCTGACGGTAAATCCAGACCCGCACAACGCAGGTCCTTGGGAATGTCCTCGAACAACTGCTCCATGGTCAGCCCCAAATCCTGGAGCATCTCTTTCTGCTGCTGTTCGGTGTTGGTAATAAAAGGCATGGTTATTGTCCTCTCACGTGCTCGGCGTAGGCTGCCGTGTCCATTAAACTGTCCCACTGGGCCGGGTCGCTGGGCTTGATCTTGATCAGCCAGGCCTGGCCAAAACAGTCCGTCTTGAACAATTCCGGCTCGTCGGGCAGCGCCTCATTGACCTCGGCCACCTCTCCGCTTACCGGGGCGTATATATCGGCTGCCGCCTTGACCGACTCGATCGCCCCGAACGGGGCGCCTTTGGTCACTTGATCGCCCACGCTCGGCAGCTCCAGAAAAACAATATCCCCCAACTGCTCCACCGCGTAGTCGCTCAGACCCACGGTCACCACATCTCCTTCCTGACGGGCCCATTCATGTGACTCTGTGTATTTCAAATCCTCATTTGCCATTATCAATACCTCCGTTACTATGTTTTTTTACACCAGCTCATGCAATTTTTGCACCGCTTCGTCAAACTCCTTCTCGGAAAAGCAATATTTCAACTCTAAAAACCGCTTCCGGAAAGCAGTTACTTCTTCCTTGACGCCTTTCTTGCCGTCAATCACGTCCCGGATTAATTGGGCCACCTGCTTGAAATCTTTTTCTTTCATTCCGAACCGCGTCATTTCCGAGACCCCCGTCCGCAGCGAGCCCGCCGCCGTGAAGCCTTCCTCCACCGGCGAGGCCTGATAATTAACGATGATGTTGTTTTTTTCCAGCCGCCGTGCCGCCTCCGTCCCCCGGGCGTAGCCCACATTAATTATCACCTGGTGCGTCTCAGTATAGCTGATGGCAGGATCACCCGCCACCTCTAAACCACATTCCTTCAGGGCCCGGGCGAAGGCCTTGGCGTTGGCCACTACCTGCTTTTGATACTCAGCCTTAAAGCAGTTCATCTCGTAGCTGGCCAATAAAAGACCCACCAGCGTTCCCAGATGATGGTTGCTCACGCTGCCCGGAAACGCCCGCCGCTGAATGGCCTCCCATAATTCATATTCCAGGTCTTGCTCTTTATAATTGCACGCAATAACGCCTCTTTGGGGGCCGAAAAAGGTCTTATGCGTCGAGCCGGTCACAATGTCGGCCCCTTCTTTAAAGGGCTCTTGAAAATAAGGCCCCACTAACCCTAAAACGTGGGCCATGTCGTACATCAGGACGCAATCCGGATATATCTCGTCGATCAGCGCCCGCATCTCAGCTACCGGCTCCTTATGGATGATCATGCTTTTACCCAAAATAATCAGTTCCGGCTTAAATTCCTCGATAATCTCCCGGCAGGCCTCCACATCGACCTTATAAGGATTATCCGCCCGCACCGGGAAGTTAACCACCGCCGGCTTTTCCGTCTTCGGATCCCGCGCCACAAAATCCCGCAGGGCCCCCATCGGCTGGGCGCTCAAATGCCCGCCTTTAATGATGTGATGGTTCATCACGTGCCGTATCCGTCGCTGTTCGCTCTTGCGGTCGGTGCGGTTCAAGTAATCCACCAGGGCGCTGAACACCCCGGTATTGGCCATCTGCCCGCTTACTACCCGCGTCTCCACTTCCGTACAACCTAAATACTTACACAGTTCGTTCACCAGCAGCCTTTCCACCTCTCCGATAAAGTCGGTCCCCTGATAGTAAAACACCTCCGCGTCGCAGAAAGCCTTCATCTGCTTATGCTCGGCGTAGCGGTCCGCCGGGTCCATGATCGAAAGCAGTCGCGTCATCGCCGACGGCGTCATCTCCGAAGGAATTAAATTGATGCATTCTCGCTGCCGCCAGATGGTGTTTTCCCGCGCCTTATTCAGCAGGGTCAGCACCTTCTTACGGGCCTGGTCGTCGGGAATCGCTTCCTCCTCCGGATGAAGCTGGTCGTATCCGATAGGCCGGGCGTAAGGCGGGGCCTCGCTGCGCATATGATAGGGAACTATCACCCCCGATGTCCTTTTGCCTCTGATCTCAACCTCCACAAGGTCGTCTTCGAGAAGGTCGCAGTCCACATACGCCAGACAAATCGCCCGCATCCCTTTTTCGTCGATAAAATGCTCGAATAGCCCTTCCCCTTCCTTTTGCCAGTGGGGCACCATGGTGCCGCTGGCGATGTAACCTACCAGTCTGCCGTCACGATAAACCTTATCCCCGGCCCGGGCCACTCCTCTGCCGGTAAGCGCCAACGGCATGGTCAACCGGGGCAGGTCTTCTCTCCGCGAGTAATCCCGGTTGAGAATGAGTTTAAGGGCTTCAAATTGCTTAAACAACGGCTCCCTGCCGATATAATCGCCCTTCAACGGGGAAAAACTTACCGCAAATCGCGCCAGAGGGCACGACATAATCGGCATCTCCTCCCCGCCGGGATCCTCGCCGAACTCGTGGCCATACAAAGGCAGCGCCGCTTCCAGCCGCAAGGTGTCGCGCGCCCCCAGGCCGATCGGCTGGGCGCCCTTTTCCAGCAGCAGATCCCAGATTCCCACCGCGTCTTTTCTTTCGATGAAGAGTTCAAAACATATCGGTTCCCCGGTATAACCGGTTCGGGCCAGTAATATCTCGGCCCCTTTTATCTTCACGATGCTCAGTTCATTTCGCATCGGTTCCGGCAGCTCGCCTTCTTCTATAACGCCCAGCAGTATCTCTTTGGATTCAGGACCCTGCAGGCTCACCATTGTCAGCTCTTCGGTCTTGTCGGTCATCTCCACCTGCTTGAACCGCGGCAAAACGGCCTGAAAATGATCCCAGTCCTTTTGGCGGTTGGCCCCGTTGACCACCAGCAGATATTCATCCTTATAAAACCGATACAGGTAACTGTCATCGACCGCCCCGCCCCGTTCGTTGGGGATGATCGCATATTGGCACTCGCCTTCCTCCAGACCCGCCGAGTTGTTACTTAACACGTACTGCAGAAACGCCAGCGCTTCCTCTCCGCGAAAGACAAATCGACCCATATGCGAAACGTCAAAAAGCCCGGCCTTATTGCGGGTCGCCAGATGCTCCTGCACTATCCCCGCAGGATACTGGATCGGCATGTGCCAGCCCACAAACTCCACCATCTTGGCCCCCAGCTCCACGTGTCGATCATGAAATACGGTTTGTTTATAATGTTCCATCTCTTTGTTCCTCAATTTATAGCTGGATTTTCGTAAAATTGGCTTTTGGCATAATATAGCTTTAGCTTCTACCTTATTTTTACCTCGCCGCCCCGCATTAAAAACACAGGGATTCGGCATATTTCGCTTCCCTGCCGAATCCCTCTGTCCTGTTACCTGAGAAAATTATCCCTTCGGTTCCCGCTTTCTCGGCGGGCTCTCCAGAGGTCCGTCGGGCCAGGATCTTTTTGCCTGAGAGTTTGTCAGCTTATTTTCCTCGCCGATTGCACCTTCGGCGCCCTTAAATTACTCAAGGGTCTCTCTCCCGACCGTCTTCCGGGTTTTAGGGAGATTCTAACAAATTATCTGACCTCGTCAATTTTTATTTTCTACCTTCAAAAACGGGGGCGACTGATGTTAAGTCCCCTCTTGAGAAGATATCACCTAAAGTGTAAAATAGAGATCGTATGGCGAAAAACTTAATATATTGTCCTTCTATTAGTTTACGGCGTTAAGATTGATTTCTCGCGATCCGAAAAATTTATTATCGATCAAGCCCCGGCCTCCAAAAGAGTTCTTGATCTTGATCGGTATAGCCTTGATTTTGCTCACCTTGGGTGCCTATTACCGGGTTTGCACTTACGATTTTATCAGTTACGATGATCTGGAGTACGTTAAAAATAATTACCAGGTGCTCGAGGGCATAACCCTTGAGGGTTTCCGGTATGCCTTCACCACCAACGATAAAGCCAACTGGCATCCCCTCACCTGGCTGTCTTTGATGCTCGACTGCGAACTCGGCGGCGATCAAAATCAACTCTTTGGATCCAACCCCCGCTTGGGAAAAATCGCTTTAGAAAAGGTCGCCCATACTTGTCATACCACCAGCCTGTTGTTTCACCTGATCAATACCGTGCTGCTGTTTCTGCTGCTGACCCGGATGACCGCCGCCCTGTGGCGCAGCGCCCTGGTGGCGGCCTTGTTCGCTTTGCATCCCTTGCACGTCGAATCGGTGGCCTGGATCTCCGAACGCAAAGACGTATTGAGCACCTTTTTCTGGTTCATAACCATGTGGGCCTACGTACGCTACGCCGCTCAACCGAGTGTCAAACGATATATACCTGTTGTGTTATTTTTCATCCTGGGTTTTATGGCCAAACCCATGCTGGTGACCTTACCCTTTGTGCTGCTGTTGATGGACTATTGGCCCCTGAAACGATGGCCGCCCTCGCCGCTGGCCGTCAATCAAAAGGAAACCGGCCCGGAAAAAACCAAAAAGGGCCGAAAAAAAACCACCTCCGATGTTCCTTATTTCCAAAAATCAACTTGGCGGGCACTAATAATAGAAAAACTTCCCCTCTTTGGTTTGACCACGCTTTTTTGCGTTATTACCTTTTTCGTTCAACGGGGCGCCGGGGCGGTCCAGCCGATAGAATTTTTAGGCCTGAAAGTCCGCCTGGCCAACGCCGTGGTAGCCTACGCTGTTTATATCGGCAAGATGTTTTATCCCTTACGATTAGGTTTATTTTATCCCCACCTCGGCATGCCGCCGCCATGGCAGATAACGGGCGCCGCTTTGATATTGATATTGTTTTCGGCATTGGCCTTATGGCAGAGAAAGCGACCGGCTCTATTAGCGGGTTGGCTCTGGTATCTGGGAACCTTGGTGCCGGTTATTGGTCTGATCCAGGTCGGGGATCAGGCCCTGGCCGATCGTTATACCTATATACCCCTCACCGGCTTATTTATCGCTTTGGTTTGGACCCTGGCCGAACTGTTCGCCCCCTGGCGTCGCCGCCAAATCGTCTCGGCCCTTCTGGCTGCGGCGATAATGGCGGCGCTTACGGTTTGCACCTGGCGGCAGGTCGGTTATTGGAGCGACAGCATCACTCTCTTTGAACACGCCCTGAAAGTCATCGATAAAAATCATCTGGCCCATAATCACCTGGGATTGGCTCTATATTACCGGGGCGAACCGGGCGATTTAGATAAGGCCATCGATCACCACCGACGGGCTATTCAATTGAGAGACGACTATTTCCATGCCTACGTCAATTTGGGAATGGAATTGATGGCTAATAAAGATTACGAGGAGGCCAAAGTTAATTACTATAAAGCTTTAGAGATTCACCCCCGTAGCCCCAGTGTCCTCAACCATTTGGGGGCGCTCCTGCGGGATATGCATGGAGGCGCCTCGATAGAAGGCGAACAATATTTACGAGAGGCCCTGGAGCAGATCCCGGATTATTTCAACGCCCGGATGAACCTGGCCGAATCGCTTTATGCCCGAGGCGAATATGAACAAGCCCTTGAGCAATTGCAGGAGGCGCTGCGGCTCAATCCGAATCATCCGCGCACGCGTCAGCTATGGCAAATGGCCCGGGCCAAATTAGATCAAACCAAACAACCCCCGCCCTTGGGCCCGGAAGATCCCACAGGTCTTTTTAATAAAGCCCTGACCCTGGCCCGGCAGGAAAGGTATCAGGAAGCTGTCGAGCTTTTCAAAAAAGTTTTACAATTAAAACCCGATTGGCCCCGGGCTCATCAAGCATTGGGTGATGTCTATCTCTATCTGAATCAACCCCAACCGGCTATAGAACATCTTTCTGAAGCCGTCAAGTTAAACCCGGATTACCCGGCGGCGCTTAACAATTTGGCCTGGGTGTTGGCTACGGTTGACGATGATAAACTGCGCCGTCCCTCCGAGGCCGTCAAACACGCCCAAAAGGCTAATAACCTTACCAATTACTCCCAGCCCGAAATGCTGGACGTCCTGGCCGCCGCCTGCGCCGCCGACGGCAAATTCAACCTGGCCGTAACCACCGCCCAAAAAGCCCTCCAATTGGCCCGCGCCGCCGGCAAAAACGATCTCGTGTCTAAAATCGAGAATCGGCTTAAATTATATCAAGCCGGTCAACCTTATCGTGAAAAATCAAAATCCCCTGATAAACGTGAAACGGAAAATGCAGCCGCCTCAACTAAAAACATTTAAGCAACAGCTCCGCCGGCAACTGCGGGGCGATGTCTATTTTGATGATACGACGTTGGGCATCTATGCCACCGACGCCAGCATCTACCGGATCACCCCGCTGGCAGTGGTGCTGCCTCGAGATGAACAGGAGGTCTGCACTGCCGTTCGCCTGGCCGCCGAACATCGGGTGCCCATCCTGCCGCGCGGGGCCGGCACCAGCCTGGGCGGTCAGGCGATAGGCCCGGCGATGATAATCGACTTCACCAAGTACATGAACCGCATCCTGGAATTTAACTTAAACGAGCGCTGGGTCCGGGTCCAGCCCGGCATCGTGCTCGATGAGCTTAATGCCGCCCTGGCCCAAAATAACCTTCACTTTGCTCCCGATCCGGCCACCGGCAATCGCGCTACCATCGGCGGCATGATGGGCAACAACTCTTCCGGCACCCGCAGTATTGTCTATGGCATCACCCGCGATCACGTCCTGGAAACAAAAGTGGTATTGTCGGACGGTTCTATCCTGAAATTTGCTGAAGTCATTCCACAGGAGCATGAACGCCGTGCCGTAGAAAAAAACGGCCGCCTGGGGCAATTACTAGCCGGCCTTAAACGAATCATCGAAACTAACCGCAGCGAGATCGAAAAAAAGTTCCCCAAAGTTATGCGCCGCGTCCAGGGATACAACCTCGACGCCTTTATCCGTACCGATCGCTGGAACCTGTCCCACCTGATGGTCGGCAGTGAAGGAACCCTGGGCGTCTTTCTCGAGGCTAAACTCCACCTGGAGCCGCTGCCGCGCCACCAGGCGTTGTGCACCGTTCATTTCGCCCGGCTCCCTGAAGCCATTCGCACCGTAACAGCGATCCTAAAACACCAACCTTCCGCCGTGGAAATCCTCGACGCCGACGTCATCAGCCGGGCCCGCCGTAACCTCAATATAGCCCCCCTCTGTGGCTTTATCCACCGCGACCCCCAGGCCATACTGATCGTGGAATTTTTCGGCGCTAACCAAAAACAGGCCCGGGATAAAGCCCGGGGGCTGGCCGCCGACCTGCAGAAACAAAACCTCGGCTACGCCTGGCCGGTTATAACTTCCCCTTCCGAACAATCCAAAGTCTGGACCGTCCGGAAAAACGGCCTGGGATTGCTGCTGGGTATAAAGGGCGCGCGGAAACCGCTGGCGTTTATTGAGGACGCCTGCGTGCCCGTCGAGGTCCTGCCGGAATATATCGACCGGGTCTTAAACTTCTGCCAAAGCCGCGCTGTTCCCGTAGCCATGTACGCCCATGCCAGTGTCGGTACCATTCACGTGCGACCTCTCCTCAATCTCAAACAGCAGACCGACATCGAAAACATGAAAGCCATTGCTGAATTTGTTTTCAACCTGATCCCGAAATATGGCGGCTCCATGAGCGGCGAACACGGCGACGGCCGTAACCGAAGCCCTTTTTTAGAAAGGTTCTTCGGAGCGCAGATATACGGTGCTTTCAAAGAAGTAAAGCGGTTGTTCGATCCCGCCGGCCTGATGAATCCCGGCGTCATCATCAATCCCGACCCCATGGATCGTAACCTCCGCTACGGCGCCGACTATAAACCGTTTACCGAACCTACCGAATACCATTACCGTGAAGACGGCTCTTTTGCCGCCGCCGTGGAAATGTGCAACGGTGTCGGCGCCTGCCGCCAGAATCTCCTTGGAACCATGTGCCCGAG
>LJUC01000107.1 GCA_001303695.1 Phycisphaerae bacterium SM23_30 | reverse complement strand
CCGTCAAACTCCCCATGGACCGCGGGGAAGGCCAACGCTGGAACCTCGCCCCCGGAAATCTTTACAGCACCCCCCAGAAAATCCTGATCGACCCGGCAAAAAACGGCATAGTAAACATCAACCTCGATAATGAAATACCGCCCATCCCGCCCCCGGCCGACACCAAATATATCAAACACATAAAAATTCAAAGCCGCCTGCTCACCGAATTCTGGGGCCGCCCCATGCATCTGGGGGCCTGTATCCTGCTGCCCGAAGGCTTTGACGAACACCCCGAGGCCCGCTATCCCTTGATTATTAATCACGGCCACTTCCCCTATACCTTTGGCGGTTTCCGCGAAACGCCCCCCGATCCGGACCTGGAGCCAACCTACAGCGCCCGGTTCGACTGGTCCGGTTATAATATCACCCAGCAGGAGTATGCCTATAAATTTTACCGGTACTGGACCGCCCCCGACACCCCCAGGATGATCATTATCGTCATTCAACACGCCAATCCTTATTACGACGATTCTTACGCCGTCAATTCGGCCAACCTGGGCCCCTATGGCGACGCCATCACCTATGAGCTGATCCCCTATATCGAAAAGGAATTCCGCGGCCTGGGCGCCGGCTGGGCCCGCTTTCTTTACGGCGGCTCCACCGGCGGCTGGGAGGCTTTGGGCGTCCAGATTCTTTATCCCGATGAGTACAACGGCTGCTACGCCGCCTGCCCCGACCCTATCGACTTTCGCGCCTATACCGTGGTCGATATCTACCAGGATAAAAACGCCTATTATCTCGACGAACAATTCAAACGCACCCCTCGACCCGGGAAAAGAGATTGGCTCGGCCACGTCAGTTGCACCCTAGACCAGATAAACCGCCGTGAACTTGTTATCGGAACGCATTCCCGTTCCGGCGACCAATGGGATATCTGGGAGGCCGTCTATTCCCCCGTCGGACCGGACGGTTATCCCCGGCGCATCTGGGACAAAATGACCGGCGAGATCGATCCCGAGGTCGCCGCTTATTGGCGAGATAACTATGACCTCCGCTATATCCTCGAACGCGATTGGGCAACGCTCGGGCCTAAACTGGAAGGCAAAATCCATATCTATTGCGGCGATATGGACAATTATTACCTCAACAATGCGGTCTATTTAATGGAGGATTTTCTCGAAAGCACCCAGAATCCTTATTATAACGGCGAAGTTGATTACGGCGATCGGGCCGAGCACTGCTGGAACGGCGACCACAATCAGCCCAACGCCATCTCCCGCCTGCGCTACCATCAAATGTTTATGCCCAAAATCCTGGAAAGGATCCTGCATTCCGCCCCCACCGGCGCCGACCTCACCAGCTGGCGCTACTAACAGTCGTAGCAATATGGATGTAATGGTGCTGGGTGCCATGCCCACGCTGGCGTGGGCATGTGAACTTAACCCCCGACGTAAAGTCGGGGGGTGTAACCTGTGTATGCCAAATTAGTTACGAATTACCCCCTCATTTTACATGAGGGGCTGTTTGAGTTATCCACAAATACAAATTACTATACCATTGAATTACCCAAAGCGCCCGCTGTCATTCCGAGCGCCGCGCAGAATCTCATTTGACATTCGTAATTGAATCGTCATTAGGGCTTTGTTATTCGTCATTATAAAGTCCCCTCTGGAGGGCCTGTCGATTTAAGACCGCAAAATACCATCAGCGTCAAATTATGCACAATAATTGCTTTGCGACATTAATAACGGTTGTCTATGTACCCATTGATAAGCGAGGGAATCTTAACATTCCATTTATCTATGGGGGATTATCAAATCCAGGCGCATTTTTCTCCTTAGCTCTTTCTAGGCCGATAACGCGGCTAACGACCGGCGGATGTTAATAATTTCACTCACCAACCGCTTGAGATTGTAGGCGGTGCAGGCCCACAGCCATTCGGTGCGCACTTTTTCCAGGCCTCTAAGCAAAAATTGGCGCAAACCCATACAAGATTTTATGAGGCCAAACACGCCTTCGGTATAACTAAGTCTTCGTTTCGACAATTTTCGGCCCAGAGGCGTCTGCGTGCGGGCGCGGGATTGGTCCCGCAAATCCTCATAAGCATCACGACAGATCGTTCGGTGTGCGTTATTTCCTTTAATACAGTCACCGGCTAAGGGGCAATTCGCACAACCCACGCCGCGATAGTGACGCAAGCGCACGCCCACGCCCGTCTTTTTGCGGATGCTATTACGATAATGATCCAGTTTTTTACCCAGGGGACAGTAATAACAATCGGTTTGCGCATCGTAGATAAAACATTCACGCGCCAGGGTCTTGTTCTGGGGACTGCGGGGCAATTTCGACCAATCGGCTGGGGCAACGGCCTGGGTGGGATCGGCCCGAACCGCGGGATTATCCTGGGTTTTCACGCCGGTCTTGACCGGCATATAAGCTTCCACACCGCGTCGGTCAAGTTCAGATAAGACCGCGCCGGTGGAAAATTTGGCATCGGCCGCCGCCTGTTCGGGTGGCTGTCCATAATCATCCTGGATCCTATCCAGCATCCCCTCGACACAAACCGCCTCGTCACTGCTATTGATGACGTCGGCATCAAGAATAAGACCCGCCTCAGCATCGACCGCCACCACCGGAGTATAGTTGGGAGCAAAACCACCTTCTTTATTGGGCATGACGCGAGAATCCGGGTCCGTTACCGAAACGTGAGCCGGTTTCTTGGAACTGTCGCTACGGGCCTGACGATTCCGATCCGTTTGCTCGGCCACCTCCTGAGCCTTTTTCAGCAAGGCGCGACGTTTTTCCAGTTGCCCCAGTTTCGCCGGTAGCCGATTGGGGCTGACCGAGGCGCCAAATAAATCGGTTTCCTTTTGATCGGCATCGTTGGCTTCGGAAAACATTTTTTCGATCTGCTGGTCCAACTCGGCAATACGAGATTCAATCGCAGAAGCGGTAGCACCGTCGCGATTACTATGGGCTTTGATGCGCGTGCCGTCAAATAACACCTGATTGAGCCGGGTCAACCCGATCCTGAGCGCCAGGCGGCCGATCTGACGGAAGGTACCTTTGAGTTCGGTTTCAAATTTGGTCCGGAAGTGGCAAAAAGTGGAATGGTCGATTTTTCGCCCTTGAGCCAGCCAGATATAGTCTAAGGCGTTATGACAGGCCCATTCCAGCCGCCGACTGGAACGTATCCCCATGCTTAAACCATACAAAATAACCGAGGCCATCACCTGGGGCGGTATCGGCGGCTGACCGCGTTGGCCTACATAGCGACTGTTCCAGTCCGACCAGTTGCGCTGCGACAATATCTCGTCAAAGAGCCGCACGGGATGATCTTGGTCGATACAACTGTCGAGGGTGGGGTTAAATAACAGGGTTTGATGACGATCCAGAACCTTTTGGGCCCAACGTTTCATAGAATTTCCTCCATGAAATTACTTGTATGATCCATCATGTACCTATTATAATCTCTCATTATGAGATCATCCAGCGTATTCGATTAAATCGACAGGCCCTGGAGAGGGGATTTAGGGGTGTGTTAATTATTTTGGGATCAATTATGTGTGGCCGATTTGCTTTAACTATTTCACCTGCCGCTTTAGCCAGGATGTTTCAATTGGACGATGTAAGCCCCCTGGAAGCCCGCTACAACATCGCCCCTTCGCAGCCGGTGGCTTCGGTCGTTCAGGATATCGAATCTTCCCGCCGGCGGCTCAAAACGTTCCGCTGGGGCCTCATCCCCCCCTGGGCCAAAGATCCCGCCCTCGGCAGCCGCCTGATTACCGCCCGCTCCGAGACGGTCGCCGAAAAACCCGCCTTTCGCGAGGCCTTTAAGACCAGGCGCTGCCTCATCCCCGCCGACGGCTTCTTCGAATGGCAAAAACAAGCCCCCCGCAAACAACCCTACTTCATCCGCCTCCGCGACGCCGAGGCCCTGGCCCTGGCCGGCCTCTGGCAAAGCTGGAGAGCCCCCGACCGGACCACCATCGAATCCTGCACCATCCTCACCACCGCCGCCAACGACCTGATGCAGCCCATCCACAACCGCATGCCCGTCATCGTCGATCCGGCCGACTATCAGCTCTGGCTCGACACCGCCGCTGCCAAACCTCAATTACTCCGGAAACTATTTACCCCCTTCCCCGCCGACAAAATGACCGCCTACCCCGTCAGCACCGTCGTCAACAACCACCGAAACAACACCCCCCAATGTCTGAAGCCAATTGAATCCGACAACCCCCCTGATAACATACTTTTCCATGATTAGCCGCGGTAGGGGGGTTGAGCGGGCACGTGGACAAGGTTATAGTACCCGGTGCCATGCCCACGCTTGCGTGGGCATGTTTCCGAACGGTAGGGGGGTTGAGCCCTATTAGATTGGATGATATAATTTAACCGGACTTGAGCAAAATTGCGGTTAGGCATATATTATTTAAGAAAATCGTCTGGGAGATTTAATTAAAAGTAAACCCGAAAGGTTTTTTATGAAAGAAACCAAAGTTAAAAATATTTACCCTGCCGATCCGTCCAGCGAATGTGGCCGACCGTTATACGACGCCCGTGTCTCTGCCGGCTTTCCCTCGCCGGCCGAGGATTACCTCGAAGGCCAGCTCGACCTCAACAAGCACCTCATCGCCCAGCCCGCCGCCACCTATTTCGTCCGCGTCACCGGCGATTCCATGATCGACGCCGGCATCCACTCCGGCGACCTCTTGATCGTGGATCGCTCCGCCGAGCCCAAAGATAAAGACGTCGTCATCGCCAACCTCGACGGCGAACTCACCGTCAAACGCATCCGCCTGAGCCGCGGCCAGATCACCCTGATGCCCGAAAACAAAAACTATCGCCCCCAAACCCTCCGCCCCGATATGCAGCTGGAAATCTGGGGCGTCGTCAAGCACGTAATCCATTCGTTTTAATATGCTTACTTAGACATGTTTGCCCCATTTCTGGGTCTTTTATACACAGCTATACCGGAAAAAATATACTTGTAATTACCTTTAATATCAGGTAAAATAATATCGTGATTAATGATGGATCAGCTATAATGAATTTACCCTTTTATAAAGTTAATCGTGTTTATTTATACCTGCTTTTTATTCTATCAGGTCTTTTGATTGCTCCCGTGAAAACATTTGCCACAAATTACTACCAACAAGATTTCGAAGCAGACCTGGGCGGTTTTGTCCTGGACAACGCCATCGGCTTGGGCCACGGCCTTTGGCACCGAACCGACAAAGCCATTGCCTCCCAGCCCGGACATAGCCTCCCTTATATACTATATTACGGCCTGGACGATCCCTGCGATTACAACCTTATCGATCCCATCAGAGGACCGATGGCTCATCAGGGCCGGGCTATCTCACCTGTCATCGACCTGACGACGGCATCGGCGCCCTTGTTCTTGGAATTTCGCTATTATCTAGAAACCGAAAACGATCCCAACTATGACCGGGCTGCGTGGGAGATTTCCGCCGATGGCGGGCCATTTGAACTGCTCGCCGGTCAACGCGCCGGACTTATCGATCCCAGCGGCCGCTGGCAAAAGTGCGTGATCAACTTGAGCAACTGGGCCGGCTGTTCTATTAAACTACGCTTTGGCCTTAATACGGTGGATGATTATGCCAACGATTTTACCGGCTTTGCCGTTGATGATCTATTGATCCACGATGGCTCCGAACCTGTCCATTTCGAAAACGCCATCCTCGAGTCGGCGGTTGAAACCGAACTGGGCATTTCCAACCCGACGGCAGCGGATATGACAAATCTGATGACTTTGAGGAAGCCTTATCGGAGTATCAATAGTCTGGTGGGTTTGGAATATGCCTTGAATTTGCAGGAACTTAGTATTTACACCAATTCAATCAGTGACATCTCGCCATTGGCAGGACTGACCAGCCTCGGGGACCTTAATCTGTATAACAATCAGATAAGCGACTTTTCCCCTCTGGCAGGCCTAACCAATCTCTGGAGGTTACTGCTGAGCTCTAATCAAACCAACGACCTTTCGCATCTGGCGGCTTTGACCAACCTGCAAGAGCTTTTTCTTAATTTCAATCAGATCAGCGACCTTTCGCCTCTGGTGGGATTGACCAAACTTCAGAGGCTTTATCTGCATTCCAATCAGATCAGCGACCTTTCACCTTTAGCGGAAATGACCAACCTATATGAGCTTGATCTGGATTTCAATCAGATCAGCGACCTTTCACCTCTGGCGGATATGACCAATATGCAGACCCTTGATCTGCATTCCAACAATATCAGCGATCTTTCACCTCTGGCAGCCATGACCAAACTACAGATGCTTTATTTGAGTTATAACCAAATTAGCCAACTCACGCCCCTGGCGAATCTAACCTACTTGCAGGAACTTTATCTGTATAACAATGAAATCAACGATCTGGCACCCCTGGCGGGCCTGATCAACCTGTATTGGTTAAGTTTAAACGAAAATCAGATCGGCGACCTTGCGCCATTGTCAGACCTAAACAACCTTCAGTGGCTTTCTGTGAGTTATAATCAGATCAGCGATCTTTTTCCGTTAGCGGACCTGATCAACCTGCGTAGACTTTCTCTGGATCATAATCAGGTCAGTAACATTTCACCCTTGGCGGCTATGAACAATCTGTATGAGCTTCGGCTGGGACATAATCAGATCATCGAGCTGGAGCCCTTGGCGGACCTGACCCATCTCCAGGTGTTGTATCTGCGGTTCAATCCTCTTAATACACCGGCATATTGTCACTGGATACCCATCATTCAGGCGAACAATCCGGGGATTAAGATTATTCAAGAATATAACTCCAATATTTTGACAGATGATTGTTCTATAACTTTGACGGAATACGCGGTATTTGCCAACCAATGGCTAGCTCGCACCTGTACCGCCGAAAATTCCTGGTGTTACTATGCCGACCTCGACCATGACGGTACGGTTAACCTGGTTGATTTCGCTATCCTGGCGGGTCTCTGGTTGCGCTAAAATAAATGTAATTCATTATCCATAAATAACTTATAAATAGTCCACTTGCCTGCCGCATCAATTTTTTCACAGAATCACCCGAAAAATGTTTGCTTTCTCACGCCAAATATGTTAGGTTTTTGTTAGGTATGGTGAGATAACCATCGATTAATTGGGCGCCACGCCCGCGCCGGCGCGGGCGTGTTTGAGATCGAGCGATCAGCAGGGCCAAACCCGTTTGGCCGCGCCAACCCCGAACGTGCCGGTTAATGCTCTTGAAAAAAACATACGCCTTAATTGACTGCAACAATTTTTACGTTTCCTGCGAGCGGGTCTTCGATCCGCGTCTGGAGAACCGCCCCGTCATCGTCATGAGCAATAACGACGGCTGTGTCGTGGCCCGCTCCGACGAGGTCAAGGCCCTGGGTGTTGCCATGGGCGTGCCCGTCTTTAAGATACGCGACCTGATAGAAAGACACCGCATGGTGCTTTACTCTTCCAACTACACCCTTTACGGCGACATGTCCCGCCGCGTCATGAAGACCCTGGCCGGGTTCACCCCTGACCTGGAGATATATTCCATCGACGAGGCCTTTCTGGACCTGTCGGGCTTTGGGTATAAAAACCTCACCGACTACGGCCGCGTCATCCGCCGCACCGTCAAGCGCTGGACCGGCATCCCCGTCTCCGTCGGCATCGCCCCCACCAAGACCCTGGCCAAGATCGCCAATCACCTCGCCAAAAAATCCCCCAAAGCCGACGGCGTCCTCGACCTGACCGACTCGCCTTACCTCGATCACGCCCTGGCCGCCGTCGGCGTCAAAAACGTCTGGGGCGTCGGCCCCGCCCACGCCCGCCGCCTGCGGAAGATCGGCATCGAAAACGCCCTCCAGCTTCGCGACGCCGACGACCGCTGGGTCCAGAAACACATGTCCGTCGTCGGCCTCCGCACGGTCTATGAACTCCGCGGCCGACCCTGTTACGATCTGGAGACCGCGCCGGCGCCCCAGAAAGGCCTCGCCTGCTCCAAATCCTTCGGCCGACCCGTCGAATCCCTCGCCGACCTGGCCGAAGCCGTCGCCCTCTACGCCACCCGCGCCGCCGAAAGGCTCCGCCGCCAGAAGCTTGCCGCCGGTGCCCTGTGCGTCTTCGTCATGACCAACCTCTTCAGCAAAAAGGACCGGCGCTACTTCAACAGCCATACCACCGAACTGCCCGTCGCCACCAGCGACACCGCCGAACTCATCTCCTATGCCCTGGCCGCCCTCGAAAAAATCTACCGCCCCGGCCATAAATTCAAAAAGGCCGGCGTCATCTGCGACCAGCTCACCTGCCGGAACAAGATCCAGCTTAACCTCTTCGACCCCGTGGACCGCCCCCGCTCCCGACGCCTCATGCAGACCCTCGACGCCGTCAACGCCCTCTACGCCCCCGACACCCTCCGCTACGCCGCCGCCGGCCTCGACCGACCCTGGAAAACCCGCTTTGAAAAACGCTCCTGCCGCTACACCACCAACTGGAATGAACTGCCCCGGGCCAAAATTAGCCTGCAACCTTCATAAGGTCAATCTATGAAAAAAATCGAGCTGCAGGTTGGGGCTTTGCCCCGCGCCTTAATTAACCGTTGCATCGTACTAACATTTTGCTTTAATGGTAGCTGTAGGTTGGGGCTGTGCCCCACGCGTTAACTACCGGTTGAATCGTTCCAACATCTTGCTTCGGCGGCAATGATGAAAAGACACAGCATCCTCAGCAAATGCCTTATCATTTACGGTCTGATGATGGCTGGCGCTTTCTTTCTTATCTTCATCCCCAACCGGGCCATGATCCGCATCAGCTCATATTGCGGCCTGCCCGCCTTTGAAGTCACCCCCATCTTTGAATACCTGGCCCGCGGCATGGCCGCCCTCTGCTTTATGTTCGGCGTGTTGCTGATATATATAGGCCTGCATCTGGCCCAACACTTAAAATTGGTTCGCTTCCTCGGATGGTTCGCCCTGTTGACTTTGCCGTTGGTTGTCTTTATCCACGCCAAAGTCTCCACCCCCTTCTGGTGGAAAGTCGGGGATATAGCCGGCGTTTTACTGCTGTGCCTGCTCTGTTTGGCCGCCCCCAAATCCCTGCAGAATTCACAATCGCCTGGAGACGGCGAATCGCTATCAGGAAATGATGCCAATTGTGATATTTAAGCGCGCTTTAAGGCGGCAGCTTCAAACCCCATAAGGCCCGCCCAGGGCGCTGTCGCATCCTGCTATGATCCATTATCGGCCCCTGTTCCCAATGCCGAGTCTAAAAACTCGACGACCATCGACCCCACCCCGCTGGCGTTGGTCAACACCTGGGAATATTCCGAACCGAGTATGGCAATTTGGGTCTCGCCGGGGGCATATTTCGCTATGCCCGCCGCCCCTTCTTTAACGCTCATCTGATCCTTGCGCGAAAAAATCAGCAGCGACTGATTCTCGCCTAAGGATTCCGCCAGCTCCCAACTGCTCAACTGCCGGTCGTGGGCGCGAAAGTAAGTTTTATAACCTAGCACATAGGCGGTGCTGAAAAAATCGCCTATCATCCCCACCTTCGACAAACGCGTGGACACGGCCGTTTGTAAATCTTTCTCCACCCCGGCGATCACAATGGCCCGGATGCTGTGATCCAGGGCCGCCGCCCCCAATGCCGCCACGCCCCCCACGTCCTGGCCGATCACCGCGATCCGCTTGGGATCCACGCTGGGTCGGCCCGCCAGATAATGCACCGCCGCCAGCACGTCTTTACGCTCCCGCAGACCGTAGCTCAGGGCGTCCCCCTCGCTCAGTCCGCAGTTGCGAAAATCAAATAGTAAAACCTCGTACCCGTTGCGGTTCAAATATCCCGCCATCGGCAAAAGCTGGGCTCGATTGGATCCCAGCCCATGGCAAAGCACCGCCCCCGGTCGCTGGCGACGCAGGGCTTGTTCGCCTTCATAGGCGACCTCATCCGCGTTCAGGGAAGGGATAAACCATCCCCGCAAAAGCGTCCCGTCTTCGCTCCTGAATTCCACATCTTCATAATAGAGCCGCAGCCCCTCCGGAAAACTGTTGATCTTCATACGGCCGGTATGAACGCTCACCCACACCAGAATCGCCGTGCAAACCACCACCAACGCCGGCAGGGCCACCGCCCGCAGCAGCGCCTCTCGCCCCACACGCCAGAGGTAGTACCATCTTGAACGGCGCCGGGAGGGATTGCCTTGCTCCAGCCGACGCGGAAATTCGTCTTCTGCCTCTCCCCACAAGCGACGATAACCCGCTGCGCTGAATACCGGAAAAAATAATATCCCCGCCAACTTACCCAGAACCTTTTTCAGCATCCATCCCAATCCGCCCAATAGCTTATGGGACCATTTATCCTTGGTACGCTTTTTCATAGTACCTCCTACTTTGTCACGCTCCCTCCCCGGGCGCCGGGGCAAAGAGTCTCTTTTATAAATTTCATCTTATGCAACAAAAAAGTGTAAAATATATTACCCCGCCCGGCAAACCGCCCCCTCATAAATACCCCTTGAATAATAAGCTAAAATGGAAAAAGAGCAAAAGCTAGAGCGGTTGCGCCGATTGCAGCGAATATTCCGGCGCCGCCTTTTGGTTGGGTTCTTGCGGCAAACGTTCATGCAAGCGCATCGCCACCCGGCATTGTCCGACCTTGTGGTCGTCAACCCGGATCACTTCGGACCAGTGGTAATAACTTTCGATCTCGAAACGGTCCGACGTGTCGCACGGATAGGTGAACCGCGTCAAGACATGCTGGCCCACCCGGGGACTTTGATCCTCGCGGATGAAAAAACTTACCCCGCTGCGGCTTAAATCGGCTATCTTGCCTTGATGCAACTGTCCGTACTGTTCAAATCCGAACCACAAGGGCCAGGAAAATCGTATCCGCTTCTCGCGCCTTCGCTCGTGGGGATGACTCATCTGCCTCCCTCCTCCTTCTGCCAATATCGATTGAGAGTGATCCTTTGCCAAAAGTACGGCCTTTTTAATTTTTCTTCGGAATTTCCCCTGCCTGAATTTACTACATTTTTTAAGATGATCCCCCCTAATCGCCCCTTTCGCCCATTATCCGGGTCTAAAAATTCGCCCTGCGGATTTCGTCATCGGTCATTATGAAATCCCCTTCCCTTTTATCCCCCAACCCCTAATCCCTGACCCCCCAATTACTCTATCATCGTTCGCACCATTTCCAGCTCTTTTTCCAGGTTCTCGCAGACATCGTCCAGATCGTTGCGACTCAAACCCACCTCTTCCAGCAGCTCATCGGTAATCTGCTCCTCTTGCGCCGTTATCTTCAATCCCAGTTCCTGCTGCACGCACACCGCGTCGGAAATATAGCTTATCACCGCCAGCAGCCGATTTTCCTTGGCCAGTTCCGTCGGACGGTGGTGATAACCGGTCACGTATTGAAAAGAACGCGGAAATTTCCAGCGCGCCGCCAACGCCATGCCTATCGTCTGATGGTTCGCTCCGATAACGGCTTCTTCCGCCTTGTAAAAGGGAATGCCCGCCTTGGCCTGCTGGACAATCTCCAGCAATTTATCGCCCCGACTCTGCATCACCGCCACCAAACCGATATCATGGATCAATCCCGCCAGAAACGCCTCGTCCGGCAGCGCCAGCCCGATCTTCATCGTCAGCAGCTTATTTGCCGCCCCCACCGCCACGCTGTGCGTCCACAGGTCTTTACCGGTAAAATCATCGCATATCACGGTGTTCTTGAACATCTTGGAAAGGGACGCCGCGATCGCAATGTTTTTCACCGCGTTCAGACCCAGCAGCATGATCGCCCGATCAATACTGCCGATCTGGCCCGGCAGCCCGTAAAACGCCGAGTTCACCACCCGCAGCACCCGCGCCGATAACGATGGATCGTTGCTGACGATCTCGTGCAGATCGTGCGCCGTGCTCCGCGAATCCTGCACCACCTTCACGATCTGCATCGTTACTTCCGGCAGGGTCCCTACTTCTATGGTTTGATTGGCTATCGTTGTCGCTGTTGATTCTGTCACTTTTTTACCCTCGAATAGGCTATTTGTTTTTGTCGCAAGCGCTTATCCAACTTGATCTTTGCCAGTATCGACGCGATCCGTTCTCCGCTTCGGCCGGTGCCGTATATCCGCGGCCCTTCGCGCCGCCGGGACCGCTTCCGGTGCAAAATCGCCTCCAACGCCTCCCTCACCCCCTTCACGCCGTATCTGACGTCACGCACATTCGTCCCCCGCTGACGACCCCGTTGCCGGGATCCGACATTGATAACATCGACATTTAAGTGCCCCGCCTCAATAATCCCGCTGGAACTATTGCCCGCCAGCGCCCGCGCCCGCTTCAATAATCCCAGATAAACATCCCGCGGCACGTGCCTGATCGGGTAAACATCCTCCTTGCGGGCCCACTTCTCGATCGCCCGGGTAATACCCGAAAACCCCGCATCCGCGTTGGGATATAAAACCAGTATTTTCAAACCTTTACAAAAGCATCCCCTCAGCGTCTGCTCCATCCGCCGCTCTTCCTCTTCCGCCCTGCCCCCCGCCGGATGTTGCAAAACCACCACATAATCCTCTCTCACGTCAAAACCCGCCCATTGGTTTAATATGGACGCATCCTTACACACCATTTTCGATAAATTATCCACCGCCGGTGAGCCCGTCTGATAAATGCGAAATCCCTCCTCCCCCAGACGCAGGAGGCGCTTTTTGGACCCTTCCGTGGCCGCAAAATGAATCTGTGCCAGCTTGCTGATCGCATCCCGATACGCATCATCCTGCACCCCCGGCGCCAGGTCCCCGCCGTGAATGTGACCCAGCACCAGTTGGCTCGCCGTCGCCGCCGCCGCCCCCGCGAACGCCTCGATCCGGTCTCCCAGTACTAAAACAACCTCGCTTTTCAACCGGTAAAATTCCTCCGTCATTTTGGTAATTGCCCGCCCCAGCCCCCGGCTTTGCCCGATAACATCATCCTTTTCCCCCTGCAGCCTCACCCGCCCGTCTATCCGCCAGCCGTCCTTTTCAATCTCTCTCACCGTAAACCCAAACCGCCGCAATAAATGCATCCCCGTTACAATCAACTGCAACTCGAGCTGCGGATGCCTCTTGATCCCCTCCAGCACCGACCGCAATATCCCATACTCCGACCGACCCCCCGTCACCACCGCCACCCGCCGCCTTCGTTTACCTTTGCTCTTTACCTTTCTCACTTTGTGCGTCCGTAGTCATTCTGAGCGCAGTGAAGTATCTGTTTTAAACAACATCGCTATCTATAATTGCGTTTTGGATCACCTGTACCGTTTAAAATATCGTGTTTCGCTGCACAGCTCACACCAATATTAATTCAAGATTTTTCCAGGTTCGGGAAAAGCCGGCGAATGTCCTCGTGAATTCGCCGGGCGGCCTCCAGGGCGGCAGCGGCATCGTCCGTTGTAACGTGTTGCTTATCGCCGTAATCGCCGAGGTCGCGCAGTTCCCAAAGGGCATCATAATTTGCCCCCAGATCAACGCTCCAGATGCCGGTCCTGACCAAATCACGATGAACGGCACTTCGCACAGCATTGTGTCGCGTGTAAGACTTCCCCTGTAAGACCAAGGCCGCGGAAACACTATGAAAAGCCGCATAATAGGCGCGAGAGGCGGCGTCATCCGGACTTAGCTTCACCAAAGCCTGAGCCGACCGGAGGGCGTTTTCCGCGCGACTCCACAAGTCTCGGGCGTAATCCAGGCTCATAACCGAATCCCTTCCTTTTTAACCTTTT
>LJUC01000106.1 GCA_001303695.1 Phycisphaerae bacterium SM23_30 | reverse complement strand
TCATGGCGGAACTTAAGATCATGGCGACGGGATTGACGATGGAGGTTTGGTAGTCGGCGTACTTGGGCGCCGAGCCGTGGGTGGGTTCAAAGATGGCGCAGTCTTTGCCGATATTGGCGCTGCAGGCGAAGCCGAGGCCGCCGACGAGGCCGGCGAAGCCGTCGGAGACGATGTCGCCGAACATGTTACCGGCGACGATGACGGCGTAATCTTCGGGGTTTTTGGTCAGCCACATCATCTGGGCGTCGATGTTGGTTTCGTAGAAAGCGATGCCGGGATATTCCCGGGCGATCATTTTTCCTTCGGCGAGCATCATGCCGGAGGTTTCGCGGATGACGTTGGGTTTTTCGCAGAGGGTGACAGAGGGGTAGTTAAACTTTTTGGCGTAGTCGAAGGCGGCGCGGAGGATGCGTCGGCAGGCGGGGCGGGTGAAGATGCGGGTGGAGACGGCGAGGTCTTCGGCGGGGACGTCTTTGAAGGCCTTCATTTTGGGATGGGTTTCCAGGGCCTTTCTGACCTGATCGGGGGGGTTGGTCCATTCGACGCCGGCGTAGAGGCCTTCGGTATTCTGGCGGAAGATGACGGCGTTGACTTTGGGCTCTTCAAAGCCGTCGTTTTTGCGGCGGATAAAATTAAGGGGATTGCCGGCAAAGGAGATACAGGGCCGGATACAGAGGTCGAGGTTGAAATACTGGCGCAGGCCGACGATAGGGCTGAAGTAGGTGTAACCTTTATCTTTTAATTCAGGCGACAGTTCCCGGGCGGCCTTGTCTTTGGGCTTGGAGGTGATGGCGCCGAAGAGTCCGATGCGGTGTTCTTCGAGGAGTTTGAGGGTTCGATCGGGCAAGGCGTTGCCCTGTTTGATCCAGAATTCCCAGCCGACGTCGGCGGGGATATATTGGGCCTCAAAACCGACGGCTTTCAAGACCCGTAAGGCCTCGGGCAGGACAATTTTACCGATTCCGTCGCCGGGCATGATAACGATATTTGGGGGGGCCATTTAAGTACTCCATTTAGGTTTATATAGTTGAATAAAAGAAGGATATTATCCAAACGGCCGGCATTTTTCAAGGGTATTTTCTCATGATTCCCATAGATCAGGCAGTATAGTTTTGACGGAGAGGGGATTTTATTAGCCCCCGAGGTAAAATCAGCAGGTGAGTCGTATATGTGAAATTGGTTACGATTTACCCCCTCATTTTACATGAGGGGCTATTTAAGTTATGTACAAAGACAAATTCCTAAACCATTAAATTAACGCATGGGGCAGAGCCCTGCCCTACAGAAGGGATTTCCGCTGGCTGATCGGGGTCGAGGACAGGCTGCGGGGGAATGACGGGTCGGGTTGATTATTTAAGACTTGTTAACAGCGGCTTAAAAGAGGTTTTGGGGTCAGTTCATGATCCGGCGGTAGAGGCGGTCGGAGCTTTCCTGGGTGGATTTGACGTTTTGGAGGTGATCGGCGAGTTTTTTGACGTTGCCGGAGAGGAACAGTTCGGCCAGGGCGGGGTCGAACTGGGTGCCGCTGAAGCGTCTGATTTCGGCCAGGGCGGTGTCGCGGGGCAGGGCTTTACGATAGGTCCGATCACTGGTCATGGCGTCGAAGGAATCGGCCAGCATGATGACGCGGCCGGCCAGGGGGATGTTTTCACCGCGCAGGTTTCGGGGATAACCGGAGCCGTCGAAATGTTCGTGATGGGAGAGGACGGCGGGGGTTACCTGCTCCATTTGCTTGATGCCGCCCAGGATGTTAGCCCCGATCTGGGGGTGCCGGTTGATCTGTTCGAACTCATCGGCGGTCAATTTTCCGGGTTTACAGAGGACGGTTTCGCTGACGCCGATTTTACCGACGTCGTGGAGCAAGCCGGCCAAATAAATATTATTTACCTGGACGGGGCTCAAGGCGAGGCGTTCGGCCAACCAGCGGGCGATGAGGGCCACCCTTTCGGAATGTCCGCAGGTGTAAGGGTCTTTAGCGTCGATGCTGCTGGTGAGGGCGCGGAGGGCGCCGATGAGCAATTCCTGGAGGTCCTTATAGAGGCGGAAGTTATCCAGATAGACGGCGCTTTGGTTGGCCACCGACATCAAGAGTTTGGTATCGATGGAATCGAAGTCGGCCCTGTTGATTTTGTTCAAGGCCAGCACCGCTCCGAGGAAGGTTTCGCCGCGTCGGATAGGGGCGCCGACGAGGCTGTGAATGGGTTTGGGCCATTGATGTCGATAGGGGCCATCCACATTGCTGTCGATGAGGACTCCCGGGGCGCGGGTCATTTCGTTTTTAGTGCGCTGCCAGAGCAGTTCGATCTGGGTTTCGTTGAGTTCCGGCGGGCCGGAGGTGGCCACTCTCTGGACGGCGCCGGGGTGGCGGTCCTGTTCGGACCAGAGCACCAGCATTTTTCCGGCGTCCACCACTTCCTTGAGGTCGCGGCACAAATTGCTGAAGAAGGTCTGGGGCGGTTGAGTTATCCTCATGCGGTCGCTGATGCGATGGAGCAGGGCCAATTCTTCATAACTCTGGGAGAGCGAATTACTGAGGGCCTCCAGTTCGTCGTTGTTTTCCAGGGTTATGCGGGTTTTTTCGATCAGGTTTTGGAGGACGGGTTCGAGCATCTGGGTAAGCGTTGATCCGGAGAGAGCGTCTTTCAATTCCTGTTCGAGCAGGGCGGCGCCGTCGAGACCGAGTTTGGGGCAGATTCGCTGCAGGGATTCGGTTTTTTGACAGCGCAGCTCTTTGAGGCAACAGACCAAGATTCCCACCAGTTGTCTTTTTTGCCGCACGGGGACGACCGTCATGATGAAACCTGCCGGGCAGGCGGCGGGGGATTTTTTTTCATCCGGGGCACTCTGGCGCCAGGGCCACAAGGCTTTGCGGCAGCAATCGTTCCAGCGGTCGCAAAGATTTCCCAGAGGCGCCGAGAGCGACAAGTCCTCTGCGGGAGCATCCCGGTCCAGGGGGCAAAATACGGAGGCGACGCCGAAGGATGCCAACAACTGCTGCACCTGGAGGCATGCTTTTTCGACGGCGCCGGTTTTATTATGAGTTTTAGCGGTTTTCATCGGTTGTTGTTTGCACCGGGCTTATTTTAAGGGGCGTTTTCTGCGGGGACGGCATGTAAGATTTCATCAACCGCCTGGAGAATTTCACGGGGACTGAACGGTTTATGGAGGCACAAGGTGATGCCGGCGGCGTCCATGGCCTGGGCGTCCAGGGCAAAACCCCGGGCCGTTAACATGAGGGCGGGGATTTGCCGGGTGGCGGGCAGGCGTTGAAGCTTCTGGCAGAGTTCCAGGCCTGACAGATAGGGCATCTGATAATCCGTTATGATTAAATCAGGAGCTTCCACCTGGGCCAGTTCCAGTGCTTCGCGTCCGTCCTGGGCGGTAATTACCTGGTAACCGGCATTACGCAGTTTCAACGAAACCACGTGCAGGATATGGACCTCATCATCCACCACCAGCACTTTTTTGTCGGCGTTCATAAGATTATTCCTCCTGCTTTGTTTATTGTTATGCGCGGGTCGATAAATTAACGGGTGGGCTTTGGGGCGTTTGGCACAAGGGCAGCAATATGGTAAAGGTGCTGCCGCGACCCGGATTTGTTTTCACCTTAACTTCACCGGAATGGACGGTCTGGACGATTTGCTTGACCAGATGCAAGCCGAGCCCGGTACCTCCGGAGAGGGCGCTGTTTTCCTGCACGCGGTAAAATTTATCGAAGATATGTTCGAGGCTATGGTGGGGTATTCCCGCGCCGTAATCCTGGACTTCGAGCACGGCCTGGCGGCGGGCATTTTCGCCGAGGCGGATGAAGACTTTCCGGCCGGGAGGGGAATATTTCAGGGCGTTGCTTACCAGGTTCATCAGGGCCTGAAAGATCATGTCGCGGTCGGCGGAGATCATTAATTTTTCGGGGGTAAATTCCGGTACGAGTTCAATATCTTTTTCCCGGGCCTGGGCCCGCATGGTGGCGATGACTTCGTGGGCCACGCCGGTCAAATCAAGATTTTCCCGGGCGATCTGCATGAGGCCGGATTCGATGCGGGAGATATTGAGGATATTGTCGATCAAGCGGTTGAGCCGGCGGGCCTGTTCCTGGATGGTTTCGCAAAACTCTTTCCATTGCTGTTCGTTGTTGGCCTCGTCATCGGCCAGCATTTCCACGTAGGCGGCGATACTGGCCAAGGGGGTTTTTAACTCATGGGAGACGCTGCTGACGAAATCGTCTTTGAGGCGGGCGATTTCCTTTTCGGCGGTCATATCGTGAATCACCACCACTACGCCGATGATTTCGTCTTTTTGATCGAGCACACAGGAGAGCATGACTTTGAGGGAGAGGGTTTTTCCTATTTGGGGGTCGTGGCGTTCCAGGAGTCTTGTTACATTGCGGCTTTTATGTTGCCGGGTTTGGCCGATCAGTTCCAGGAGTTCCTTATCGTCAATGACTTCACTGACGGGATGGCGGTAAGAGGATTTGAGGCGGAAGCGGAACAGTTCCTGGGCGGCCTGATTGGCCATGAGCAGTTCGTCGAATTTATCGGTGACCAGGACGGCTTCGGAGATACTGTAGATGACCGCTTCGGTCTGGTGACGTTCGGCCTCGGAGACCCAGGCCTGAATTTCCAGTTCTTTCTGGTGAATCCGGTTTTCCTGGAAGTGGGTTTTGATGCGGGTAAGGTAATGATTAATAGCGCCCACCAACTCGGCGAGTTCATCTTTTTCGTCGATCATAATCATGCCGATTTTATCTTCCGCCTCGAATTGGCGGAGTTGATGGCGAATGCGCCGCAGCGATTGGGAGAGGCTCTGCCAGATGAGGATGACCATGATGATGCTGAGGGCGGTCATCAGGGCAAAGACGAACCAACCCAGGTGACGGGCCTTTTCCCCCGAGCCGGTGAGGCCCATCTCGGTGGTGAAATAGGCGACGCTGCCCCCCAGAGCGGTGAGCACCACCAGCATTAAGATCAGGCGTCGGGCCAGGAACAATTCTCCACCTCCTTGCTATGGGAATAGCGCCTCGCCAGCCGGGCCGGCGAGGCGCTGCCCGACTAATAAAAATTTGCGGGCATCACCCCTGAGATTTTAAGGTTTGATTCTACCGGTCAGGAGTTTTTGGGCCAGGGCGTCGTGAGGATCAATTTTCAGGGCCTGGCTGTAGCAGTTTTTTGCCTGCTCATTTTTGTTCTGGGCCGCCAAACACTGGCCCAGCAGGCAATAAGCCAGGCCGTTTTGTTTATCGGTTTCGATAATGCGTCGTAAGATATTTTCCCCTTGCAGATAATTTTTTTGTTTCAATGAGACATATCCCAACACCATCAAGGCGTCCGGGTCATCGGGATTTAAGGTGAGGGCCTTTTGGGCGCACTGCCGGGCGCGGTCGAGATTTTCCCGGGCCAGGACCGCCTGGGCCAGGCGTGTCCAGGCGAGGGGATTTAAGCTGTCCTGTTCGCTGACGCGTTCGAAACAGCGTTGGGCCTGGTGAAATTGTCCCAGTTCCATGTAACAATCGCCCATGGCCAGATGATACACCCAAGGTGTGGGGCGGAGCGGGTCCTGGAGCTGATCGGACAGTTCCTGGAACAAGAGCAGCGCTTCTTCGGCGTGGCCTGCGGTGCGGTGCAGGGCGAAGGCCAACATTTCTTTTATGGCCGTGTTGTCGGGGTTGAGCTGATGGGCCTTGCGGTACATTTTAAGGGCTTCGTCATGCTGCTGTTGGCGGGACAATATGTTGCCGGCGGTGATGTATATCGAGGCGTTGTGCTCGGCTTCGGCGACATGCTCCAACAAGAGGGAGAGGGCTTGCTGGAAGTGTCCCTGAGCGGCCTTGGCTTCCACCATGGCCAAGAGGTAGGGCAAATTATCTTTTTCGGCCTGCCAGGCCAGTTGATAATGTTGAAAGGCTTTGTCCGGTTCGTTCCGTCTTTCATAGAGGATGCCCAGAAAATAATGGGCCTGAGTCAGGCGGGGGTTTAGCTGTAGGGATGTATTGAAACTGTCGCGGGCCTGGGTGAGTTTATCCTGCTCCAGGGATATCCTTCCCAACAGCAGATGGGCCGGGGCGTATTCGGGGTTGATGGAGAGGGCGTCATGGACGGTGACGGCGGCCTTTTTTAGTTGTCCGCCTTCGAATTGCTGCCGGGCCAGGTTGGTGGTGATTTGGGCCCGGCTGGTTTGCCAGCGATCGAGAGCGGCCTGTTTGTTTTTGGCGTGCTGATCGGCGCAACCCAAGACGGCGAGCAGCACCAACCACGTCATGAGCGTTAATGACTGCCTCATCCTTTTACCTCCGGGGGTAGGTTGGTAATGGTAATAAAAACCGGACTTATGCAAAATGGAGGTTAGGCATATATTATTTAAGAAAATCGTTTGGGAGGTTTTCTTAAATAATTTCTTAACCGGTTGTCGGGCCATAATTTGCCGTTGGAAAAGAAAAAATTAAAAAAATATTTTTTCTTTTTCAAGTATGCCTAACCTCAATTTTGCCCAACTTTAATAATAACGTAGAGACGCAGCATCTTGCGTCTCTACGTATATTTAATCTGGTGGGTGACTTTTGACCCACCCAGTTACAAACAATATCAGAAGCTTACTTATCATTTTCGGCCAGCCGCCGCATGAACAAACGCATATTACTGAACTCGCCTTGATAAATTTGTTCTCCCCGCAGTTCGTCCTGGAGCCGGAGGGCGTCCAGGAAGGTCGGGGTCAAGTAGGCCGCTAATCTGGCGTCCCAGAGGGCTTTGTCCAAGCGTCCGGCGGCTTGATGTTCTTTGGCCGAGTGGTAATGCGCCGCCGAGAGGCGCTCCCGGCTGTAGCCCAACAGGCCCTGGCGGATACCGGTGATGAGCAGATCACAATTTTCCAGGACCGCCTCGGCCGCGGCGTAATCGGTCTCTTCCTTGACGATGTGGGGCGTAATCAGGAAGATAACTTCTTCCTTACGCGTGTTATCAATAGTGCTTCTGAAGAGATGCCCCAGCAGGGGGATGTTGCCCAACAAGGGGATCTGGCTGTGACCCAGGGTGGTTTTATCCCGGAACAGGCCCCCGACGACAATGGTATTTCCGTCTTTGACCAGGACGTTGGTGGTGACTTCGGTGGTTTTCTTGAAAGGCAGGTCCGAGGCGCTTAATCCGCCGTCACTGTCTTCGGGATTCAATTCCATGCGGACATAGCCGTCGTCCATGACAAAAGGTCTGAAGGTAAGCTGGACGCCGGTTTTCAGGAAGGTTACCGTGGAGGTGGTTGAGACCTGAGTGGATTCGGCGCTGCTGATGTAACCGATTTCGTCTCCGACGATCAGTTCTCCCAGCTGCCGGTTCAAGGTGAGGACTTTGGGATTACCCAGGGTAACCACATCGGTGGTTTCTTCGAGGGCATCGATAAACAAACCAATATTGCTTTTGATGACTCCGATATTGAGGCCGCTGCCGCCGAAAGCAGCGCCCACCGCGGTGCCGCTCAGGGCGACGCCGGCGGTGGTGGTGGTGCCGCCCGTTCCGCCTTGTTGCTGTTGACCACCGACGGTTATGGTATTATAGCCATCGCTGGGTCGGGTGATGACGCCCATTTCCGATTCAAAATCGACGCCCGCCAAGACATTAAAATTGACTCCCAGCCTGTTGGTATCATCCAAGCTGGCCACCAGAATGGTGGCTTCGACCATGACCTGGGGGGGTTTGCGATCGAGTTCCTGGATGAGGGCGGCAATTTGCTGGAGTTGTTCGGGGTAATCGCGAATAACAATATACTTACTGCCGGCCCATTCCTCACCGGTGCCGGCCTGAGCGGCGCCGGTTTCCGGGGAAGTGGTGACGCCGGCGCCGGAGCTCAGCAAAGGCGCTATCATAGTCTCCACGTCCCGGGCGGGGATGTAATTGAGGCGGAAGGTTCTGGTTTCCATTTTGCGGTCAGCGGCTTTTAATTCCTCAAACTCTCTTTTGGTGTACACATAAATGAAAGAATCCTTTTCTTCGTAGGCGAAGCCGTTGACCGGCAAGACGGCATCCAGGGCTTCCTTGAAGGTGACATCGAAGAGGTTAATAGAGATGGCGCCGCGGACCTGGGGAGAAGGGATGATATTTTTGTGATGTGCCTCACTGAGCAATTTGAGGTACAGGGTAATATCCCCTTTAAAGGGCAGGGCCGCGATTACCCCTTCGGCGTCCGGTTTGGTGATTTGGATGACTTGTTCCTGGGGGTCGGTGGGGGGGGCATCCTGGGCCGCCAGGTAATTTGTCGTGCCGGACAAAATCGTCACCACACACATCATGGTAATCACTGTTTGTAACTGTCTCATACTTTTTCTCCCTCTGTTCGAGTGACATAAAAAAGTTATTTACACACGGAGCATTTTTTCTTTGGACTCACGCTGCTACATACATTTCGTTATCATTACATATCGGCCACCGTGAACCCCGTCTGAATTGATTAAATGTCTTTTAATTAATGGGGGGTTTTGTTTTTTTAATACCGGCATGGGCGTTTATTTCGGAGAGTTCGGCGAATGTAGTTATAGGGCGTGCGGGCGTCTTAATCATTTCGGCGAGGTCCCCCTGCGGTTTTGAGGTTAATTTAGGCGGTTAATTTATATTGATTCGGCCGGTTATCGGCTCTACGGCAATGGTTATTATTTTATTGCCGGCCTGGATGTTGACGCTGCCGGCATTTAAGGCGGCGAGGTTCTCTTTATCGGGTCCGGTGTAAGGGGCTCCCAATCGATCGAACCACACTTTTGATCCGCCGTCGAAGTCAACGGCGTCGATGCGGACTTTTTGCAGCCTCGGATCGTGGGCGTAATCCACGCGATAGTTTTGACCGGCCATGGCCGGATCGGCAACCGCATTACCATCGGCGTCGCGGACCTCATAGCATTCGGCATCGGCGTCAAAGACCACCTGAAAAGGTTGTTGGGCGGAGATGGCCGAAGTTTGGGCGAATAATAAGGTGGAAGAGATATGACGTGCCGCCGAGGTGACCTGCATGCCGCTGGTGTCGCTGATTAGAGGGATCACAATGGTGGCGGCGATTCCCAAGATAATGAGCACCACCAGCACTTCGGCCAGGGTAAATCCCCCCTGCCGGTTGTATGGTTTACATTGCACCATGGGCCGGATCATTTAATAATGCTGCGGGGCGGGGCGGGAGGCGTATTTTTTGGGGTCAAGTTGGTATCGGTCTTTTCGACCACCTGTACCTTAACGGACCCGGAGACGAGCAGTTTTTGCAGTTCGGCCATAGAGGTGTTGAATTTTTCGGTATTTTTGACCAAGTCATTCAACTGTTTGCCGGGATTCAACTGTTCGCCGGAGCTAACACCCATCGCCTGCGCCGTCGTCACTGCGGGCGGCGTTTCAAACCATAAACCCACCGCCACCACGGTCAGCAGAATAGCAATAACTGTTAATAAAAAGCGTGTGTAGCCGTCAACCGTTGCCGTCATGATTATTACTCCTGTTTATTCTGAAAACCTGGATATCGTTTTCGGTTCTAACCATCGGCGTCGGCGCTGTCGGGCAGGAAAATCATATCCGCCGGTTTAAAGATCCATCCATGGCTGCCGTCCGGTTCTGGGACCGCGTCGCCGTCGCCGATGACCTGCACGGTGTTCAAACTGTTTATCGGATTATCCGGTATCTTGCGTAAGTAGAATCCGTAGCGGAAGCGGGCGGTCCAGGCATTATTCGTTACCCCCTTTTCGTCGGAATAGCTGGTTAGTTGGGCCACAAAATCCGCTTCGGAGGGGGGCGCGGCGGTATCGCCATTAGGATATCCCGGCGATATGTCCCAGTGCTGGGCCCGATAAACACCAATCTGCTCCTGCATGACGCGGAGATTTTCCAGGAGCATATTTCTGCGGGCCTCACGACTGGAATTTGACACCCCCGGGATCACGATGGCGGCCAGGATGCCCAGAATAATGACCACGATGAGTATTTCAATCAGGGTAAAACCCTTATGGTTTGGCGGTTCATTTGTTAAGGATCGATGATATTTCAGATTAATATTCATAGTGAATACTCCCCAAAAACAGGGCCCGACACCTGGTATATTCGTCCTGGCTGCCGGGCCTGGTTTACCTCACTGGGGTTGAATCACTTTCATTTTCACATGATACTAAAGAAACCTTAGCCCGGCAAGGGTATTTATGGTACCGATGCCGGGCCAGGTTCTTCAGATTCGTTTTTCAACCTCCGGCGATTTTACAGAGTGGAATGGGCCACGCCGTTGGAATTAACCTGGTCATCGTCAGCCCAGATATTGCCGGTGGACGGGTCGAAGCACCAGTGGGCGGCATCCGTACCGGGATTATTTCCGAAACGGTACAAGGGCGCCGCCGCATTAAACTGGAAGGGGTTTTCCGGGACGTTGGGCATATAGGGGCCGAACTCGCCGGTGGCATCGATGGCGCCGGTGACGAGGGTCTTGCTGGTCAGACGGGCGATGAAATTGTTAACGTCGTTGTCGATAGTGACGCCGGCGTCGCTGGTGTTGGGGTATTGATCGTTGTGCTGGACCTTATACAGTCCCATCTGGGAGCGCAGCGTCTGCAGGTTGCTCACCAAAGAAGATTCCTTGGCGTCGCTGGACGCTTCGGTAAACTGGGGGATAACGATCGCCGCCAGGATACCCAGGATGATCACCACGATCAGAATTTCGATCAGCGTAAAACCACTTTTTCGCATTTTCATTTCCTTTCCTCCGTTGCCTTATGGGGCATTTTCAAAGGTTACTATTGTTTTGCTGTTTGTTTTTAACTAACTACCAATTTACGTTTGTTTGTTTTACCGTTTTAGCGGGCCCATCACCCAACTACTACTCTATCCTCCTCTCTTTCATTTTCTTATAACCCTGTTACCGTCGTTATCAGACCTTTTGTATTGCTTATCAATGCTGTTAAGGCACATAGCTTATCGGTTCGGCCCGGCAAGCATTTTCACTTGGAAGCGGCCGAATTCGTTTCCCTCTTAACCGACAGGCGCTGCCAAACACTATTTGCTCTGCCGACAAAGGAAATGTAAGATTAACCGTCCGGCCAGTCAAAGGGAGGCGGCGGTTTTTTTCTTTCCTAATGGATAAAGTTACTTACCTAACCGTTATATTTGCTCAAATTTTCCCGCGCTCCTGTTTTTTGTGACGGTTGTAGCAATGATAAAGGCTGATTCAATTTTAATTGCTGTCCGCCTGCCCAAGTAAAATAAATTGGCATGAGGCCGGTGTCGGTGCGTTTAGGTCCATAAAGCAATAGTAAATCCCCGGGGATAAGGCAGACGGCCGATTTATAGGTCTTTTTGGCCCTTTTGAGGCATCTCATGGGTGAATAAAATCGGGAGGGGAATAATATTTTTCATAGATGCCCGGTTTGTTTGTCCGGTAAAAGGCTGGTTTTTTTGGTTAAAGGCGTTATATTGGGGTTGGTATTTCTTATTAAGGTCTGGGTAAGGAGCCGGTCATGTCGGATAAAGAGACATCGTCGGGGGGCGGCGAGATTTCGCCGGAGGTTTTGAAGAAGGCTTATAAGGCCTTCAAGAAGCGGTTGAAACTGGAGAAGCTGGCGGATTCCGGTTTGGGAGGCGGGGCGTTGAGCGGGGGCGACCGGGGTTTGACGGCGGTGCGGCCTCCGGATCAGTATCCGAAAGAGGTATGGGAGGAGCTGGTTCGGCAGGGCAAGATCAGAAGCGCCGGTTACGGGATGTATGAATTGGCGGAACATTGAACGGATAAACAGGCGACGGTTCTGATTTAATAAGGGCGGGTAAAACGCACCGTTACTTTATGGAGAAACCGGGGAAACGGTTGTCTTAAAAAAGTCAACCGCCTTTGTTCCTGTCGATAAATCAAGGAGTTAACGAGAAAGTATATTCAACTATCCGTTCGTTTTCCGGAGGCATGGAGGATACGTTTTCGTAGATTTTCATTTTGTCGGTTCCGGGTTCGCCGAATTTAACGGTATAGCCGCCCTTTTTAAATACCTGAGGCCGGAATTGATTGCCCTTGATACGGAGAGTATAGACGATTTCGTCGTTTGATTCGTCGATGATCTGGAAGACGGGATCGTCCAGGCCGTGAATGACAAAGGTGGGCAGGAATTCGACGGCTCTTCGGGAGTAGTTGTCGAGCTGGTTGAATTTGACGGGCCAGCCGGGATATTGGCCGTTGTTTTCTTTGAAGAGTTGGGGCAGGCGGGGCCAGCATTCGATAGTGATGTCGCGGGTGGTTCGGTTGAAGCGCACGATTCCAAAGCCGGTGGCGCGGTCGTACAGATTGGTAGGTTCGCGTCCGGTTTTGACGGGATTAGAGACGGCGTGGACGGTCATTTTGTTGCCGAAGCCGTCGTGGTAGTCACCGGTG
>LJUC01000105.1 GCA_001303695.1 Phycisphaerae bacterium SM23_30 | reverse complement strand
CCGGGGGGAATCTCGGCGATGCTTTTTAAGGGATAGCCCAGGACCGTCTCATCGATGACGGCGGCCTGGCCCGGAAGAAGACCGTCCACGTCGATGCCGAAGATCAACTGGGTATCGGGCCCGTCACTGATCTGGAAGCGCGGTTCGGCCCCGTCCTGTGCGGAGATCATCAATAAGATCCGCCCGTCCAGTGGCTCGCGGGACAATTCCTTGTCAAAGGAGACGCCAAAACGGACAGGACCCGCGGCGGGCTCTATGCGGGCGGGCTCCGGCGGAGCGGCTTTTTGATTTTGGCAGGTGATCTGAAGGGCGAGGCAGAGGATCAGGGCCAACGCCGACAGGATTAATTTGGTACGGTTTTTTGTCTTCATGGCATTACCTCTAAAAAATTTTTACACGAAACTAAATGAAATATTAAGAAATTTACTCATCCAGGTTTTTCAGGTATGGTCCCGAGGTTTCGCCGCCGTCGATGGGAAGGGCCTGGCCGGTGATGTAGGCGGCCTGAGCGGAGGCCAAAAAGGCAAAAAAGGCGGCGACCTCCCGGGGGTCGGCGTGTCGGTTTAAGGGGATCTCGGCATTAACGGCGTCGAGCATCCGGGGGGAATACTCGGCCTTTTGCATGGGGGTAAGGACATATCCGGGGCAAACGGCATTAACGCGCAGCCACGGGGCGAACTCCAGCGCCAGGGTCTTGGCCAGGATGATAACGCCGGCCTTGGAGGCGTTGTAGTCGGCATAAAGCGGATGTCCCTCCAGGCCGTTGGTGGAGGCGGTAAATAACACCACGCCGGTTCTTTGTTTTTTCATTCTCTTGATGGCCTGCTGGGCGCAGAGAAAGATGCCGTCCAGATTCACCCTGATAACCTTCGACCACTGTTCGTATTCAATATCCAGAAATCGCTTCCGGAAGCTGATGCCGGCGTTGGCGATTAATACGTCGATGCCGCCGAGAATCTCGTCCACCCGGGCGAAGGCCTTTTTCATGTCGTCGGGATTGCCGACATCGCCGCAGACCCCGCCGGCCAGGGAGGGATTTTCCGCCAGGGCCTGATCCAGAGCGGACCGGTTCCAGTCGAAGATCACCACCCGAGAACCTTCCTCGATAAATCTTTGGGCAGCGGCCAGGCCGATGCCGCCGGCGCCGCCGGTGATGACGACTCTTTTATCCTGCAGGTCCGGGTACGCGGGCATTTAATACTCCAACATGAGGTTGATTTACGGTTGTCGATGGCCCCGTTGCAGCCAGGCCCAGCGGAAAAGGTTGCGGGCATCAATGAAACGAAAATCGTTATGCGTGCTGCCGAGAACCGTGATAAACAAACTATCCTGACCGCGGATGCCGTGGGCCACGAGGCAGTTGCCGGCGGAATTGGTAGTGCCGGTCTTGACGCCGTCGTAACCTTCGATGTTTAATAGCTGGTTGGTGTTGGTCCAGGTGACCTGACGCAAAGTGCCCTCCGCGTTTTGCAGCGTGCCGGTGAACTTTCGCGTTTGGACGATTTGGCGGAACCGGGGCAGTTTAAAGGCATGCCGGGCCAGACGGGACAGATCGACCGCGGTGGTGGTGAATTCTTCCGCGGTGCCGCCGTCACCATAGGGGCTGCGGTAGTAAGTGTTGGTCAGGCCCAGGGCGCATCCCTGGCGATTCATCTGGGCGATGAAATTCTGGCGTGTGTCGCCTTCAAACTTTTCATAATATTCGGGATCGCCGGGGGCGGGTTTGGCGAACCGGTCGTTAAAATGCTCGGCAAAGGCGTTGCCGGCGTCGTTGCCGGAGGGAAGCATGAAACCGTAAAGCAATTCGGCTACTTTCACCCGGTCGCCGGCCTCCAGTTGGGCGGTGGAGCCGCCGGTGTTGCCGGCCAGTTCGGATACCTCCACGATTTCGTCCAGGATGGAGGGATCTTTTTTCACCAGCTGCAGGATCAGATAAACATTCATGATCTTGGTGGTGCTGGCGGCTTTGCGGGGCTCGTTGCCGTTGCAGTGCCACAGGACATTGCCGGTTTTGCCGTCGATGATCGCCCAGGCTTGGGCGGTAACGACGGGAGGACCATCCAAGGGATCGGGCGGCTGGATGCCTTCAACCGTGACGGGTGTAAAATCGACCGGCGCCGGCGCAACCTGACATCCATAAAAAGATAACCACAAACTACATATTACGCAGATGGGAATCAAACGTCTCATATCAGGATCTCCGTATTAAAATATATTAAGATTCATAAACGCACATCAACGATGGCCCAGTTGCAGCCAGGCCCAGCGGTAAAGATTACGGGCGTCCACATAGCGGCCGTCCCCGGAAGCGCTGCCCAGCACCACCACAAAAATATTATCGCCGCCGCGGGCGCCATGAGAGACCAGACAAGCGCCGGCGGCGCCGGTGGTGCCGGTCTTGACGCCGTCGAAACCTTCGATCCGCAACAACTGATTGGTGTTTCTCCAGTTTACCTCTCGCTCGACGCCGTCGGGGCCGGTGAGGGTTCCGGTGAACTGACGGGTGCCGACGTATTTTCGGAACAAGGGATTTTTCATGGCGTTAAAGGCCAGCCGGCATAAATCGACCGCGTGAGTAGTAAAGGAATTTCGAATATCCACCCGGGGGATGGTTCTGCCGGAGACGTCCAGGTCGTTCTGGTCGTTATAAGGGCTGCGGTAAAAGGTGTTGTTCATGCCGATAGACCGCCCCCGGCGGGTCATTTCGGCGATGAAATTCTGGCGGGAATCACCCTCCAGGGGCCCGTAATATTCCGCGTCACCGGGTCGGGGCCGGGCAAAACGATCGTTGAAATGCTCGGCGAAGGCGTTGCCGGCGTCNNGGCGTTGCCGGCGTCGTTTCCCGACGGCAGCATCAAGCCGTAAAGCAGTTCGCCGACGGTCACTCGATCGCCGGGATCGATCCGGGCCGAAGAACCGCGGGTATTACCGGCCAATTCGGTGACGGTGATGACTTCGTCGAGGATATCGGGGTTTTTCTGCGCCATTTCCGTAACGATATAGGCGGTCATGATTTTGTTGGTGCTGGCGATCTTGCGCATCTCGTAACCTTTATACTCCCAGAGTATCTCGCCGGTATCCCCGTCGGCGATGGCCCACGATTTGGCCGTCACCAGAGGCGGTCCGACCAGGACATCGGCCGGTCCTTTGCCCTCTGAGGGAACAAAAGTAGTGGTAATGGCAGTAGGAACCGGAGCACAACCGGCATAAATAAGCAGTGTCAGCCAAAATATGATAATTAAGAATCGCTTCATGGATCGATCCTCCGTTAAATCAGTTGATAAGTATTCGTAAATTGAAAAGCCGCATTAAACCATTTAACCGCCTGGATTATAACGCCTGATTTTACTGGTTGAAACGCCGTATTTTACCAGCCCGGCGGCGATAATCAAGGCGCAAACCACGCCGTCCAGGACGGGGGCGCCCAGTCTTTCCTGCAGGTATTTATCGAGGCCGGCCAGACCCGCGCAGCCGAGGACGATGACTTCGGCCCTGTCCTGTTCGATCGCCGAACGGGCCGCCTGAAGGTATTTTTCCCGATCGGAAAGCAAATCATTGCCCTCAGGCGGGGTGCGGACGGAGGCTAACACGTTCCGGAGGTGGTATTTGTGAACCAGGGCTTCTTTGTTGGGGGTGGAATGCTCATCCGTGGAGACCACCGAGAAGCAATGGCCCAGCAGGGAGGCGATTTTCATAGAGGCTTCGCCGATGCCGACAACCGGTCTGGGGGTGATCTCCTTGAGGGCGTCGAGGTTGGGATCGCAATGGCAGGCGACGATAAAGGCATCATACTGATCTTCATTTTCCCGGACCAGCCGCATCATGCCGGCGGCGGCATCGACCTGGTCCCGGTAGGTTTCGATGAATTCAGGGGCGCCGGGGTTGGGCAGGCATTTGACCTCGAAATCGCCGCCGGCAAACTCCTCGGCGGCCTTTTGAATGACGGCGGTCATCTCCGGGTCGCTATTGGGATTGATTATCAAGATTCTCATTTATCGTATTCCTTGGCCAATTTTCGAATATAGTAGATGGTTTCCATGAGGGCGGCGGCGGTGACGGCGGGCGAGACGGCCACCAGGCGCAAGACGGTTTTATTATCCAGTCGGGTCATGGAGATGGAACGTCTGCATTCGGCTTTGACCTTTTCATAAATATAGCGCTGCAGTTGGTCCAGTTGTTCCGGCGGGAAACCTTCGGGGATGAGCCGCAGGCAGAGCAGTCCGGTATGGGGGGTATGGCATATTTCGATATCAGGCTGACGGGCGCAGTTTTCGGCAACGGTCTTGACCGCCTGCAGGGGGGCGCGGAGTCTTTCGATGATCTTTTTCATCCCCAGGTGCCGGATGGCGGTAACCAAAGGCAAAGCCGAAAAGGGACGGGTGGAAGGGGGCGATTTCAGGCCGGGATTGGGTTCGGGATCGTCGGGGCGGTTAAAATATTCGCCGAAGATCGCCATCCGCTTAAAATCCTCGGCCCGGCGGACAAAAAGGACGGAATTGGGGATAGGCACGCCGAACTGCTTGTGGGGGTCCCAGCAGACAGAATCGGCCCGCTCGACGCTGTTAAAGAGACCGCTGCATTCCGGGACCAGCTTATACGCCAACCCGTAGGCGCCGTCGATATGGGACCAGGCCCTTAATTCTCTGCATAAATCGACGACATAAAGGATGGGGTCGATAGTGCCGGTGGAGGTGGTGCCGGCGGTGGAGACGACACAAAAGATGTCGCGGGTTTCTTTGATTTCAGCAACGGTTTTTTTTAGTTGATTGAGGTCCAGGCGGCGGTTTTGGTCCACGGCCACCGTTACGAGCGATTCCTCCCCCAGGCCCAGGGTGCGTACCGCGTGTTTTAAAGAAAAATGGGCGTCGCGCGACACGATCACGGCCAGCCGGGCGGGATCGGCGAATCCCTTTAATCCCTTCCGGGCCAGATTAAACCCGCGTTGTTCGGCGTAGCGGTGCAGGGCCATATATAAGGCCTGCTGGTTGGCGTAAGTGCCGCAGTACATGAAAGTGGCGTCGGCCTCGGGACCCAGGGCGAATAATCGGCATAAGGCCTTGCCGCAGAGCTCTTCGGTCATCGCCGCCCCGGGCGAGACCTGCCAGTTGGTCACCCCCTGATTATACTCCAGTGCGATTTTGGCGCCCAGGGCGGCGCCTGCTTCCGGGAAATAATTATACAAAGAATGAAAGGCCGGCCGATCATATCGCATAAAATGAGGAACCAGCCGGGTATTTATCAATTTCGATAACTCCTCCAGCGAAAGCCCCTCTTCCTGGAAGTCGAGCAGTGGTTTGATGTCAGCCGCCACCTCCTCCGCCGAGGCGCCGGAATAAATCTTAAGGGATTGATTTTGGTTCATAATATCGCCTTTGGGTGTATGAGTAAGAGAATTAAAGGTATCGCTTGGCGATGCTCGTTTAAACAGAATCCTCGCTGCTCCCGGAATTATATTTATATCAGTGGGCCAGGGTCAGGGCGGCGTGCAGGAGGACGTTGGCGCCGTTGCAACAATCCTGCCACTCGGTAAACTCCCGGGGCGAATGACTAAAGCCGCCCGCCGAAGGTACGAAAATCATCCCCGCCGGGCCGATCGAAGCCATTGACTGGGCGTCGTGGCCGGCGCCGGAGGAGAGCATGACATAGCTCAGGTTGAGATTTTCACAGGCCCGGATAATGGCCTCCTGAACCTTTGGATTCATATCGACCGGCGCGATGCTTTCCAGGGGCGCCATTTCCCAGCGTAATCCAAATCGTTGGGCGGCCCGGCCCGCCTCCTCTAACAATGCCTTTTCCATACGGTCCAGCTTATTATTTTCATCGGCGCGAAACTGTAAGGCCACTTTCACCGCCTCGGGCACTACGTTGAAGGCGGCCGGGGCAAATTCCATATTGCCGACATTAACCACGCTGTCGGGGAAATCCTTCATCACTAAATCACGCACGGCCAGGGTGAAAGCGGCGGCGCCCTGGGCGGCGTCCCGGCGCCGGTTCACGGGCGTGGTGCCGGCGTGATCGGCACGGCCGAGGAACTTTAACCATCGGGAGCGGATGCCGACTATCGTGGTAACGATGCCGATGTCTTTGCGCTGCTCGATCAGTCGATTACCCTGTTCGATGTGCAATTCCAGATAACCGGCGACGGTTTTGGGATCTCTAGCAGCCGCCAGAATACCGCTTTCGGTCAAACCGGCTCGGGATAAAGCTTGCTGAAAAAGGTCCCGACTTTTGGAGGGATTTTGCAGGTCATGCCGTTTCAGATCGCCGGTCAGGGCGCGACTTCCCATATAGCTGACGAAACAATCCTCCTCATCGGTGAAATCAACCGCCTCCAGATTGACTTTCAGTGAAAGGCCTTGCTCTTTAATTACCTGCAGCACTTCCAGGGCCGCCAATACCCCCAAGGGGCCGTCGAAACGCCCGCCGTTGGGCACGGAATCCAGATGAGAGCCCAACAGCAGCCCCGTCCCGTCCTGCGGCCCGCATCCCAGCAGGGCATGATGATTGCCGGCGCCGTCGATCTTAATCTCCAGGTGGGCCTGTGCGATCTGTTTTTTCAACCATCGGCGAGCCTCCAGATGGGCCTCGCTCAAGGCCGGCCGATGCACGCCGCCTTCAGCGGTGCCGCCGATCTTCGCCAGCGCCTCAAAGTGGGATCGGAAACGATCCTGATTGATACGCAGGGTGGAAAAAGTCTTATTCATTACTTTTGCAAAACTTTAGTTAATAATCCGGGTTATATCTTCTGATTTTACTGGTGGAGACGCCATATTTGACCAGGCCCGCGGCGACAAACAAACCGCAAATGACCCCGTCGAGCACCGGAACGTTGAGTTGGGTCTGTAAAAATTTGTCCAGTCCGCTCAGGCCGGCACAGCCCAAAACAATCACCTCGGCCCGGTCTTCATCGAGAGCGGCCCGGGCGGTTCTCAGAAATTTTTCCCGTTCGTCAAAGGCGGCTAATTCTGCCGCCGGGGCCCGCACCGAGGCCATGACCTCCGCAAGATGGTATTTACGGATCAATTCCTCGTGTAAAGCAATGGAATGATCTTCGGTGGTTATTAAAGAAAAGCTGTGGCCCAGCATCGAAGCGATCCTGAGGGAGGCCTCCCCGATGCCGACGACGGGCCGGGCGGTGATTTCCTTGACGGCGTCGAGGTTGGGATCGTAATGGCAGGTGACGACAAAGCCATCGTACTGATCTTCGTTTTCTCGCACCAGTTGCAGCATCCCGGGACCGGCCCGGATCTGATCCTGGTAGCTTTCGATAAACCGGGGCGCGCCGGGTGTGGATTTGCAGACCACCTCGTATTGACCGGCGGCGAAATCGGCGGCGGCCTTCTGTATCATGCGGGCCATTGATTCATCACTGTTGGGATTGATCAGAAAAATCTTCATGATCTTTATAATCGCTTAATCTTTGATGAGGATAAAGGGATCCCGGGGTTTCCTGCGCGAGAGAATCTGTTCGATCTTTTCCTCCGGATAGCTCAACAGACGCAAAAAAGAGCGGGATATTTCCCGTCGGGCATTTTCATCATATCGGCCGGCCGATTCGAGCTGTTGTTTTTTGGCCTTTAAGGCCAGGTAGCTTTCCAGCGCCTGCTCATTCTCATAATAGAGAATCGACCATTTATCCCTGGTGAAATCACCCGTCTGCAGGTCGGTGACCAGCAGAGTCTTTTCCAGGTAGGATTTGATGCCGAAACCGGCGACTATTGCCTCGGAAGCGCCTTTGATTTTCTCAAACTCCGCCGGCGTCAACGGCGGACTGAGGGCCATCTGCTTCACCCCGCAGGCGACCATCTCGGCAAAACAGTTGATCATGCCTAACTGAAACGAGACCTTATCCAGGGCCAGATCTGTTTTACTTTGTTCCATGTGATATCGCCTTTTAAGTAATTTTGGGTGGCATCTATGACTTTCGTGGCATATTGGTTTTGACCCCGCATGTAATCTTTTTGCAATTCCCAGAATACCCCGCTTAACGCCAAAACCGCCACCAGATTGGGCAGGGCACATAGGGCGGCGGAAATGGTGGCAAAGGACCATAATTTATCTACCTCGCCGATGCCGGCAAAGATTATCCCGGGAATCAGATAAATCCATTTGAAATATTTCATCGCCTTTTTACCCGCCAGGTTGATGATGGCGGTTTCATAATAGACAAAAAAACCGATCTGGGTGGAAAGACAAAAGGTCATAGTGCAGAAGAAAATTATCACCCCGGCGATCAAATCGGAAAAAACGGGGGAAAAAGCCCTGATTACCAGCAGGCTGTCCGTGGCTTTTTCCGGGCCGGTTAATACCCCCGTCGAAAGAATGGCAAAGGCGGTGATGGAGCATATTAAAATGGTATCGACAAAGACTTCAAAAGCCCCCCAGATGCCCTGTTGAAAGGGGTGATCGGTCTCGGCGGTGGCGTGGGCCATGGGAGCGGTGCCCTGACCGGCCTCATTGGAATACATGCCTTTGGACATGCCCTGCTGGATAGCCTTTATGATCGAGGCGCCGGCAAAACCGCCCAACGCCGGCGCCGGGGAAAAAGCATGTCTTATTATCATCGCGAATACCGCCGGTATCTGGTCGTAGTTATAAACAAATATGGCAAGACCCCCTACAATATAAACTAATGACATCAAAGGCACGAGCTTAGAACAGACCTTTCCGATGCGTTTGATGCCGCCAATAACCACCAGACCGGTGATAAGAGACATTGACGCGGTAATAATGTAAGGATCAATGCTCTCGTTGATCATCCGGTAACTGCTGTTGACAAAAGCCCGGCCCACGGTATGAGGCTGCAGAATGGCGGCCCCGAGAAAGGCGTTACTGAAAACCCCGATACAGAACAATGGCACTAAAAAATTCCAGCCCAGACCCTTTTTCATGTAATACATGGGCCCCCCGTGCAGATTGCCCTTTTCATCCACATGCCGATAATGCACCGCCAGGGTGATCTCCGCCGTCTTTAACATCATACCCAAAAGGGCCAGCAGCCACATCCAGAAAATGGCGCCGGGGCCGCCTATCGTAAGGGCCGTTGCAATCCCGACTATATTGCCGTTTCCCACCGTACCGGCCAGCGCCGTAGTGGCGGCCTGAAAAGGGGATAATCTCCCCTTGATATCCGGTTTGGCTTTTTCGGTAATCCGCCCAAAAGTGTTTTTTAATAGAAAATGCCACCTGCGGAACTGGAAAAAGCGCGATAAGACCGTAAAAAACAACGCCGCGGCGGCGATAAATATCATCGTCCAGGGACCCCAGAGAATTTCATCGTTAAAAAATACGGCGCCGTTGAGTATCTTTTCCAGCATAGGTTGAAATCCTTTTCTGGTTTAGGGTCCGAAGGATAAATCCAGCTTGCGGTGCAGGTATTGACCGCGCCCTTTTTGCCCCCGGCAGCGATCCCCGTCGATAAGCAGTTCGCCGCGGGAAAATACCTTTACGATCTTGCCGGTAATTTCCACGTCTTCGTAAGAACAATAATCACAGGCCTGATGCAGGGTTTTGCGGCTCATGGTCCACTTGGCGTGGGGATCAAACAGGACAATATCGGCATCGGCCCCGGGCGCCAGGGAACCTTTGCGCGGCGCCAGGCCGAAAAGATTGGCCGGCTTGGCGGCGACGACCTCGACCAGCCGCGTCAAACTGAGCCGACCCTTAACCACCCCCTCCGAATAGAGCACAGGCAGCCTCACTTCAATCCCGGCGATGCCGTTGGGACACCGATCAAAACGCTCCCGGCCCATCAGCTTGGCCTCCCAGCTGTAGGCCGCGTCGTCGGAGGAAACCATCGAGATAGCCCCGAACTGCAACCCCCCCCAGAGCCTGTCCTGATTGGCTTTATCCCGCAGAGGCGGCGAGCAGATCCATTTGATGCCGTCCTCGCGCTTGAGCATGTCTTCCGTAAATACCAGGTAATGGGTGCAGGTCTCCGCCATGATGTCGATCCCTTTGGCGCGGGCGGCGGTGATTAAGTCCATACCTTCGGCGCAGGCCAGGTGCACGATAAAAACCCGGCCGTCGGTCTGCTCGGCTATCTTGATACAACTTCTAATGGCCCGGATTTCCGCTTCCGCGGGCCGGCTGCGGGCGTGACCTATGGCAGCGAAAATACCGGATTCGATAGTCTTGGACAGGTGTTCTTGAAGGACCTCGTCATCTTCGGCGTGGACCAGCAGCATTCCCCCCGCCTCCCGCAGGCGCCGGAGAATATGACGCAGCTTGTCCGCCTCCATCATCAGACCGTCCTGTTTGTAAGTCATATAGCATTTGATGGTGGGGACGCCTGCATCAACCAGAAGGGCTATCTCCTCCAGAATCTCCGCCGCCGCGTCGGTAATCACCGCATGGACACCCCAATCCACCAGTGCCTGATCCCGGGCCGCCTCCTTCTTGACCTCCAGGGTCTTTATTAAAGGTTCGCCGGGAATCTGATTGGAAAAATCTATGACGCTGGTCACCCCCCCGAAAGCCGCAGCCAGTGTGCCGGTGTAATAATTATGAACGCTGACCGTCCCCATAAAAACGTCGTCAAAGTGAACATGAGCGTCAATCGCCCCCGGCAGCACCAGTAAATCCGTGGCGTCGATTTCCACGTCCGCCGCCGCCCCGGACAGCCTGCCCACCGCCCCGATCCGCTCCCCCTCGATGAGAACATCCTGCACAGAAACAGCGGGCCCCAATACCACGATTCCGCCTTTGATGAGTGTAGTAACCGGTTTGGCCATGGTATTATCCTACCCATAGAAACGCAAAATCTTGCCTCTCCACCTTAAACTTCGTGAGGCATTTAGCTATAACGTCCTTTCCACTTCTTTAACGGCCTCGGCGAAGATTTCTACGCCTTTCTCCGCTAATTCCTCGGTCAGCACCAAAGGCGGTAAAAAACGGGCCACGTTAAAATAGTGCCCGCCGATCTCGATCAAGAGCCCCCGCTGATGACACACGCTGCGCACCTTGGCCGCCCACTCCGGGGCAGGCTCGCGGGTCTCTTTATCCTTAACGATTTCCACGCCCAGCATAAGCCCTTTGCCCCGCACCTGGCCCATGATTTTTGCATCCTTTTGCCATCCCCGGAGCATATTCAGCATCAACGCCCCCAGCTTGTCAGCGTGATCGGCCAGGTTGTTTTTACGCATAAAAGCAATGGCCGCCGCCCCGGCGGCATAGGCCAGGGCGTTGCCGCGGAAGGTGCCGATGTGTTTGCCCGCAGGAAAAGTATCGAGGTTTTCCCGATAGGCGATGCCCGAAATCGGAAAGCCCAACCCCCCCAACGCCTTGCTCATGGTGATAATGTCGGGGACGGTGTTGGTGTGCTCAAAGGCAAACATCCTGCCCGTGCGGCAAAAGCCCGCCTGAATCTCATCGACGATCAATATAATATCGTACTTGTCGCATATCTTTCGTACGCGCGGTAAAAACGCCTCGTCCGGCACGATGGAGCCGCCCTCCCCCTGGATGGCCTCGACAATGATGGCCGCCGGAGTTGCCACCCCCGAATGCGGGTCCTCGATCAGGTGCTCCAGGTAATCAATGCATCCCCGGCCGCAGTCAGCAGGTTCCCGGCCCAGTGGACAACGATAGCAATAGGGGTACGGGGCGAAGTGCACCTCGGGTATCAAAGGTAAAAAATCCTCCTTGAAGCAACTGCCGCTGCAAAGCGTAAGGGCCCCGGAGGTCATGCCGTGATAGGCCCCCTCAAAAGCTATGATCGGGTATCTTTTGGTATTGTAGCGGGCCAGCTTGACGGCGGTCTCGACGGCGTCGGAACCGGTGGGGCCGCCGAAAAAAATCCGGCTCAATTCTTTCGGTAATATACCCGCCAGCGCCTCGACCAATAACTTCCGACCGCCAAAAGGTATGTCCAGGGCATGGGTCAGCTCATCAAGCTGGGCCCGAGCCGCCTGTATCACCTCAGGATTGCCATGACCGACGTTCATCACCCCGGCGCCCCCGAAAAAATCAATATACACGTTGCCGTCCACGTCCTCCACGGTCGCGCCGCGCCCCCGCCGCAGGGCCATCGGCAGCCCCCGCGAATAAGAAACCGCCGAACCTTCGTGACTAAACTGAAAATCGAGATATTCCCTCGATTTCGGACCCGGCGGCGACGCCTTGATCAAAGGCGCCCCGGCAAAAGACAATTCGTGAAAATCCATTTTTACCTCTCATCTACCAGCCCCCATGGCAAAATCGGGGGATTCTTTACCGAAAACATCTACCGCCGGCGCCGCGCCGGCATCCATCTTACATCATTCATTCAAATTTCGTCATTCGTCATTATAAATTAACATCGGGTGGCACCTTTCTGGCGCAGCCGGAGAGGTGCTCTGTCATCAACCGCCCTTCCCACCGGTGGCCGCCTGTCGGGTGGCCCTTTGCCCCCCGCGCTATACTTTCCACCGATACAAAAACGCCGCATAGAACGCCATGGCTTTCACCAGGTGTTCCACCGGCACCTGATCCTCGGGGGTGTGGGCGTATTTATCGTCGCCGGGACCCAGACCGATAGTCGGGATATTATACTTGCCTTTTGTGGTCACGCCGTTGGTGGAAAAATCCCAGGTCCGCAGCGCCGCCTTGTCGTCGAAAAGCGCTTCATAGGTTTCAACCGCCGACTGAACCAGCGGATGCTCCGGTTCCATCCACCAGGTATTATAGGAAGATGTGGTTTTGGATCTTAAACCGGTGTAGCTTTTTACCTCGAATTGAGCCACCTCCACCCGGCCCTGCGCCGCTTTAACCGAGGAGAGATTTTTTAACTGTTCCACGGCCCCGCTGACGGTCTCGCCCTCTGTCAGCCTCCGGTCTATGAAGATTTGGGCACTGTCGGGGACGGCGTTGAGATTCGGCGATGTCGAGCGAATCTCGGTAACGGTAATGCTGGCCTTGCCTAAAAGATCGCTCCCGGGCAGGGTCGCATCAAGCTGTTCGATCTGCTGCACGATCGGCATCATCTTATAAATGGCATTAACGCCCAGATCGGGCCGGCTGCCGTGGCTGGAGTGACCCGCGGTCTGCACCCTCACGTCGGCCCTGCCTTTATGGCCGATGCTGATCTTCATGTCGGTGGGTTCGGTTAAGATCACCGCCTGAGGAACAATCCGGTCTTCTTTGATGATATATTCCCAGTTGAATCCCTCGTAACCCTCCTCCAGGACCGAGACCGCCACCCATAACGTCATATCGTCGGGAATGCCCAACTCTTTGATTATCTTGCCGGCATATACTGCCGAAACCACCCCCCCTTTCTGGTCGCTTGCCCCCCTGCCGAAAACAATCCCCTCCCGCAGATCGCCCTCAAACGGATCAATCTTCCATAAACGGGGATTGCCCACCTCCACCGTATCGCAGTGACCGTCAATCGCCAAGATTCGCTCACCCGACCCGATCCGCCCCAGAAGATTGCCCAGAGGATCAACTTTAACTTCATCATATCCCCCCTGCACCATCTCTTCTTTTATCCGCTCCACCACCGCTCCTTCCCGACCCACCGGCGAGGCAATGGCGATGATCTCCCGCAGAAAATTTACCGCCTCATCCCGATAGGATTCCGCCTGGCGGAGAATTTTTTGCTCCATGGGCTTTTCGCTTCCTTTCCTTTATCTGGTGCCGCAAAACAGCGCCTTATCCCTTCTTGTCCAGGCCCCGCTCCTGACGCAGGTTCTGCCAGAACGGCTTATAAAGAAAACTTCTTTCGTCCAGTGCGCAAAGCTGCTCGAACATCCGCTTGGTCACGGTAAAGGCCAGAATCTCCGGCGGCAAAAACTGACGCATGGCGATGTCCGTCGCCCCGATCAGCGCCTGGGCAATCTCCAGGTCCTCAAACAGGGGCAGTAACTCCATGCAGCCCGACCCGAAAGGCGCCAGCACCGGCGCCGGATCATTCGGCGAATTATTATACTGCGCCCCCAGCATCAGCACGCTCAACTGATCGGGATTCACATAAAAGGTGATGCTCTTTAAATATTGATACTGCTCCTCTCGTAATGGACCAATAAAAATGTGCTCGTGTTCCTGCTGGTAGGGCTTATGGAAATCCAGCCACTGATTCATCAACTCGTGCGACGCCTTCAAACCTTCCCCATCGACCAGAAATTTCAGATAATCCTCTCGGCTTCGGGTCTGCACCTCGAAAATCCAGCTCCCGCAACCCCCGCAGCCGAAATTATCCCGCGTCAAATGAAGCGTCTCCCCGTTGAGCCAGTTGATGTAAAAGTCAAAAATACATTTATACTTGCCCCGCGGCGGCCTCACCAAGGGCGCAAAAAAAGATGTATCCGGCGCATCGTAAAAACCGATCAAAGGTAAGGTATAGTCGATCTTTTTCAATAGTTGGGCGGCGTCCGGCGGCATCGCAGTCTCCTTATTCAAAAAATCCTGATGACTCCTGCAAAATTGCAGTCAAGCATTTATTATTTAAGAAAATCTATTTCCTGATTTTCTTTAAATAATGCCGTAATAATCTGTCAAATAAGAAATTGCAGTTTGAAAAGAAAAAATGAAAAAATTTTTTTCTCTCTCAAGTATGCTTGATCTCAATTTTGCAGGTACCTTAAAAATCCTGCCTTCTTCTTATTCGATCTTCTCTCTGGTTTCCTGATAAATAACGCCTCTCGTTTCAAGCTCTCTTAATATAAAATCAACGCACCCCGGCTCGCGACCGATAAATTCCGGCGGCGATATGCCCCTTTTCGTGTATAATCCCTGCCCGATCATTCGCGCCGCCGCCGTAGCTGTATAACCCGTCGTCCGGGCCATCGAATGCGTCTGTGTCGCCGGATCGTATTTATCCAAAAGATTATAACCAATCCGGTATCTCTCCCCGTCTTTTTTACCTTCTACGATAACCTGCATCACCGTAAGATCCGCCTCCTCCTCCTTCAGCTTCCACCGGGCAAATAACAGCTTGGCCGTCAGGTCTAAAGGCCGAACCTGTTGTCCGTCAATCTCGACCTCCTCCTGACTGAAAAATCCCGTCTCTCTTAGCAGCCTCATCTTCTCCGCATGGCCCGGATAACGCAGCGTCTTTTCCTTGAGCGTCGGGGCCTCTATGGTCTTTAGCAAAGTCCGCAGACCGTCGCTGTTGAACGCCTCCAGCGTGCCCACCCCCGCAAAGTCTAAAAGTTCCACCTCGCTCAGCGCCGGCTTTACCAGCAGCCGCCCGTTCTCCCGGAATCGGGCCGGACGCGTATATTCTTCAATCACGTCGATCGGCGAAAAAACCGCCTTG